>NZ_JBHUXZ010000019.1:0-94329 GCF_042668985.1 Gordonia sp. NPDC057258 | reverse complement strand
CCGGCTCACCCCCCCAGACCAGCCGCCGCCGGTTGCGGTTCGGCCCGGAACCCGGGACAAACCGCAACCGGAATTCTGGGCGGTGCCGGTCGCCCGAGCGGTCTACCTCGTGGCCGGTCATCACCGATCGGCGCGCGCACAGGCACGGACCGCGGTGCTCTCCGTGAGCTCGAATGCCGCGTTGGGTGGGGTTGCCGCCGCTTGGTGGCTGGGCCTCCACCCGAAAGAGCCCCGAAAGCACCTGGTGTTCACCGGTTCTCACGGAGCGCACACGCGCTCGTCGGCGACTGCGGTGGTCCGGCACCGCCGCTTGACCGACGCCGACGTCACCACGCACGCCGACCTCAGGGTCACCGCAGCGCCGCTCACCGCCCTCGACGCCTCCGCCGAACTCGGAATCACTGTCCCCGATTCGGCTGTTCTCTCCGGCACGGTGAAACTCGCCGACCTATAGGCCGCACACTCGCGCCACCCCGGGCGGCATGGTTCTCCGGCCATCACTCAGTACTTGCGACTCCTCGGCGACGGCACGCGATAGGAGGCGGAGCGAATCGTGGCCACGTTGTTTCGCGAGTCGGGCATAGTGGGCTGGACACCGAACGTGAGCGCCGAGGGATACGTCATCGACATGGCCTTCACCCGGGAGAAGCTGGCTGTCGAAATCGACGGATTCGCCTACCACCGCGATGTCACGACGTTTCAGCCAGACCGGACAAAGCGCAATGCGCTCATCGCCGCGGGCTGGACCGTCCTGAACTTCACCTGGGCCGACATCGTCGAACGCGGCGATCAGGTGGTGACCACGGTGAGAAATGCGTTGAGCCGTTCGGCCGCCTGAGCCGCAAAGGGCCACCCGACTAGATCACGTAGTTCATCCGGCTCAGGATCGCTTGTCCGAGAGCCTGATCGCCGTGCAACTCCACCGCGGACGGATCGGCATCCCGTCGGCCACCGGCGTACCGCGCGAGATTCGTCGCATCCAGCCGGATACGCACGTCGGCGGCGTCGTCGCCGCCGTCGAACTCGTCGACGACACCTGCCCGGTCCCCGACGGCGATTCGTACGGTTCGCGGAGACACCCCGGTGATGTCGAAGAGGACGGTGCTGCCCTTCGGTGCATCGGCTCGCTTCCCGACGACGAAGGGCAACGACGCGCCGATCTCGTCGAGTGCGAACGACGCCGGGCCCGGCTCTGCCACGGCGGAACGATCGGTGCCGTCACGCAGGTCGATCTCGTGCACCCAACAGTCGAAGATCCGAATCCGCATGAATCGCCCGTACGTGTCCGGCCCGGCGGGCGTCATCGCCTCGGCATCGAAGTCGTTCTGCGACATGGATTTCAGCGCCTCGGTCCGGACGCCGATGATCTCGTCGAGGGCGGCAACCACCTCGGCACGCGGCTTCGGGCGGTAATGGTCGACCCACTTCTCGTTGAGTTCGCCGATCGGGTTACGGACGTGGTCGAGGGCGCTGACCGTACGGGTGGCCTCGACGTCGCGGCCGTCGAGCATGCTTTCGGTCCCGACGATGTGGGCGACGATGTCGGCATTGGTCCAGCCGGGCAGAACCGACGGCGCCGACCACGCATCGTCGTCGAGCGCGCGGGCCAGTTCGCCGATCACGCCCCACTGCGCGATCAGAGCCTCGGTCACCTCGTCGATCGGCAGGATCGTCGTCGCCATCGTTTCTCCTCGGGTCTGTGTCGGCGATCAGGCCGCCGGCGGGTCACTCGGTTCAACCGTATCGGGGACCGATCTGCGGATCCCGGGACCCGCCGAACGGAGGACAATGCGTGGTGTCGGCCCCGGCGAACGACCCGGGCACCCTACGCTTGTCCGCGTGTCTGCATCCGTGCGCGCCGGCGACCGGCTCGGTCCGTACCTCATCGACGGGTTGATCGGCCGGGGCGGAATGGGCGAGGTGTACCGCGCGACCGACACCCGCAAGGACCGGGTCGTCGCCCTGAAGCTGCTCAGCCCTCAGGTCGCCGACGACCCGGCTTTCCGTGACCGGTTCCACCGCGAGTCACGCGTTGCCGCCCGCCTCAACGATCCACACGTCATCCCGATCCACGACTGGGGAGAGATCGAGGGGCGCCTGTTCATCGACATGCGCCTGGTCGACGGCCGCGACCTACGCACCCTGCTCCTGCAGGACGGACCCCTGCCGGCTGAACGCGCGCTGCGGATCGTCGGTCAGATCGGTGACGCCCTCGATGCTGCGCATCGATCCGGCCTCGTCCACCGCGACGTCAAACCCGACAACATTCTCGTCGACGATCGCGACTTCGCGTACCTCGTGGATTTCGGTCTCGCACAGGCGGACACCGACACACGGTTCACGAGCACCGGCACTGCAGTCGGTTCCTTCGGCTACATGGCGCCGGAGCGGTTCGGCGACGATGCCGTGGGGCCGCCCGCCGACATCTACGCGCTGGCGTGCGTGCTGTTCGAATGTCTCGCCGGAGTGCACCCGTTCGCCTCGGCGACCACCATCGAGCGGTTGATCGCCGCCCACCTCACCGCCCCGCCGCCGCGCCTCGGTGCCGCGATCGATCACGTCATCGCCCGCGGGATGGCGAAAGATCCGTCGCAGCGCCAGCTCTCGGCGGCGGCGCTGGTCGCCGACGCCGGCGGTGCCCTGCGGTCGGAGCCTCTCGGTGGCGCGCCGACGATCGTCCCGGCCGGAACCCCCACCGTCGTGCCCGCCACCCCGTCGGCATCGACACCCGCCGCTCCAGCCGGGCCGTGGGACGCCACCCGGGCCGCGGTCTGGACCACACCGCCCCGCCGCCGGTCACCTCTCGTTCCCATCGTCGTGGCGACGTCCGTCGTGCTGCTGATCTGCGCCGGCGTCGTCGCCTGGGCGATCGTCACGACCGAGCGGGACAACCCGGCGACCACAGCCGCCGACGCATCCGCAGTGTCCACGACCACCGAGGCGGCGCCCCAGCCAACGACGCCGACGCCGGCCGAACCGACGCCCCTTCCCGGACCGACTTTGCAACCGGGCCCCGCGTCGCAGCCGGGTCCGGCACCCCGGCCGTCGGCGAGTCCTCAACCCGCAATCGTCCCCGGCGATCTCGGTCTCACCGTGCCGATGACCCGGCCGGCGTGCGACGGCACGGGGATCGTCGTGGTCGCCAACGCGACCGCACCCGGGAACTACCCCGGCGAGGTGCAGTCCTATTTGAACCAGTACCCGGGTGCGAGCTACTTGCGCACAGATCAGTCGTGTCCGTCGCTGAAGCAGGTGAGCGATGACGGCACTCCGATCTATGCGGTCTACTACGTCGCGGGCCGCACTCTCGAGGACATCTGCACGATGCGCAACCAGATCGGCGGCCTTGCATACGGCCGCTGGCTCGACTACACCACCGACCCGGAATCGCAGATCACCTGCTGACCGCGCCCCTACAGGGACGACGCGACGAACAAGGACCGGACCTGTCCGCATCGTCGGGCAGGATGGGCACATGTTGGAAACCTCCGCGCGGTTGCTCGCGTTGCTGTCGCTACTGCAGACACGACGCGAGTGGTCGGGCCCCGAACTCGCCGAGCGCCTCGACATCACCACCCGCACCGTGCGGCGCGACATCGACAAACTGCGCGAGCTGGGCTACCCGGTGGACGCCAACGTCGGCTCGCGCGGTGGCTATCGGCTGGGCGCCGGCGCGGAGATGCCGCCGCTGCTGCTCGACGACCAGGAGGTCCTCGCGGTCGCGCTGGGTCTCGATGCGGTGACGACCGGCGCCGTCGCCGACATGGCGGAGGCCTCGGCGGGCGCGCTCGCGAAGCTGAGGCAGGTCATGCCGTCGAGGCTGCGCCACCGGCTCGACGCGCTGCGGATCGAGGCCGTGCCCCGTACCGCGCCGGCGAGCGCGGTGTCCGCCGACCGGCTCACCGAGATCGCGACCGCATGCCATCGGAACGAGCGGCTGCGGTTCGACTATCGGCGCAACGACGGGGAGGAGAGCCGACGCGAGATCGAACCCTATCGACTCGTCCGCAACGGGAACCGTTGGTATCTGGTCGGTTTCGACATCCAACGCGGCGCCTGGCGGTCGTTCCGCGTCGACCGGATGGAACCGAAGGTGCCGACCGGACCGCATTTCACCCCGCGCGAACCACCCGAGGGAGGGGCGGCGGCGTTCGTTCTGCGCGGTCTCGGGTCCGTCTACCGGCGGGCGACGGCGCGGGTGCGTATCCATGCCTCGCTCGACGAGGTGTCGGCGATGGTCCACGAGTCGTGGGGTGCACTCGAGTCCGGCGACGAGCACAGTTGCGAGATCACGCTGTACAGCACGTCGCTCGCCGAGATCGCTCGCTGGCTGTACGCCTTCGGCGCAGATTTCACCGTGATCGAACCGGTTGAACTCCGGGCCGAGTTGGCGGCCGCCGCGGAGTACCACGACCGGGTCGCCGAACGGTACCGACGGGCAGTCGTCGCGCAACCGTGACCGTCACCGACGCCGTTACCCGACCGTGACATCGGCACCATGTCTGTCACATGGACGCTCCCGAGCCGACCGACTCCGCCGATTTTCTCTACCGTCGGTGTCATGCGACTTCTCATCACTGGCGCCACGGGGTACGTCGGTTCCCGCTTGGTGTGCGCACTGCTCAAGCAGGGACACGACGTGGTCGTCACGTCGCGGGACACCCGGAAGCTGGCCAAGTTCGGTTGGTCGGACCAAGTCAGCATGGTGACCATGGACGCCGACGACCCGGCGTCGGTCAGGAGCGCGATGTCGGACGCCGGGCAGATCGACGCGATCTACTACCTCGTCCACGCCATCGGCCAGGCCGACTTCGCGAACGGCGACCGCGACGCCGCACGCAACGTCGCCGAAGCCGCGCGTGACGCCGGAGTGGGACGGATCATCTATCTCGGCGGTTTCGTGCCGTCGGACGACAAACTGTCCACCCATCTGCAGAGCCGCGCCGACGTCGCCGACGGACTGGTGGTCGACGGCGGGCCCGAACTGGTGTGGCTGCGCGCCGCAGTGGTCATCGGCGCGGGTTCGACGTCGTTCGAGATCATTCGGTACATGGCCGACCGACTGCCGGTGATCCCCGAACCCGACTGGATCACCAACGAGATGGATCCCATCTCCATCCGCGACGCGGTCCACTATCTGGCCGCGGCGTGCGACTCCTCCGTCTTGCCCGCCGGGAACTACGACATCTCCGGCCCCGACAGCGCGCGCTACATCTCGATCCTGCACGAGTACGTGTCGGCGATCCGGATGCCGAGGCTGCGGCTACCGGTCTTCGGGATCTCGACCCGGCTCGCGGGCCGGGTCGGCGGCATGCTCGTGCCGGTCCCGGCGTCGCTCACCGAGGAGCTCGTCACCTCCCTCGACCACCCGATGACGGCGTCCGAGCACCGCATCCGCGACCTCGTCCCGCCGCCCGAGGGCGGACTGACACCGATGCGCGAGGCCGTCCACGCATCCGTGCGGTCGCCGTATCCCCGCTCGGTGTGCGACCTCGACGACCTCCACCACCTCGCCGACACCGACCCGGCCTGGGCCGGCGGCGACTGGCTGCGGGTCAAGCGCAGCGTCGTCGAGACGATCGGTACGTCCCTCGGAGTGGCGACGAAGGTCGTCGGAGTCCTCCGACCGGGTCGCGCCGATGTAGCGTCGTGAGCGGTGACCGTTAGTCGACCGACTCCCTGACCGATCGAACTAGGTGGTGATGTGCTGGTGACCTCACTGGCGCGCGACCTGTACGACTCCGTCGCCGCGGACCGCGACCCCGATCCCGGCGCCCACTACATCCGACGACGCTGGCTGGTCGGCGTCTTCCTCGTCATCGGTGCGGTGGTTCTCGGCATCTCCCTGCGGGTAGAGCCGGGAGATGCCGCGTTCTACCCGCTGACCATCGGCCTGGCGGCCGTATGGATCGTCGGTGCGTTCGTCTCCGGACCGCTGCGCCTCGGTGCCTTCAGCCCCACCCCCTCGCGCCCGCCCGACCGGATCGGGGCGATCGGACTCGGCGTCGTCGTCGGTCTGGCCGTGGGCGGCGCGTTCGTGGTCGGCGGCCTGGTGGCACGGATGATCCCCGGCGTCAGCGACCTCGCCAACCAGGTTCTGGCCTTCGCCGACTTCGGCAGCCTCGCCGTGGTCACCGCGATCACGATGCTCAACGGCCTCGCCGAGGAGCTGTTCTTCCGCGGCTCGGTCTACTCGGCGGCCCGCCCGCACAATCCGATCCTCGTGTCGACGGTCATCTACGTGCTGGTCACCATGGCCAGCGGCAACGTGATGCTCGGCTTCGCCGGCGCGGTCCTCGGCACCGTCTGCGCCATCCTCAGACGCAGTACCGCCGGCGTCCTCGCACCCGCGATCACCCACGTGATCTGGGGCGCGGTCATGGTCCTGGCCCTCCCGTCCGTCTTCGCCTGACCCTCCGCTCCCCGATCCGCGAGAAGCGACCGCCATTGCTCCCTGAGGTGCGAGGAGCGAAAGCGACGAGCCTCGAAGGGCTGGCGACCCGACCACCCAGACCCGGTTTGAGCGACCGGCATCGGAGCGACTAAATTCGTGTGCGCAGCGCCACGTTCGTCAGCGCGGCACGCGCGTATAGCTCAGCGGTAGAGCTCTGGTCTTACACACCAGTGGTCCCGGTTTCGAATACCGGTGCGCGCACTACATAACAGCAGGTAAATACCCTTCTAGGGTATGCGCCTCCTCGGGAGGGACCGCAGGGGGACCGCAGGACTTGTGAGAGTCCGGTCTCATCACTGCGGTCTCTCTGTCTTTGTTGCTGACTCTCATTGCCCTTGTGTGCGGCGTGTATGCCCACGCTGCTGGTGGGTACCTGCTCCCCTGCTGCCCTGCTGTGTGGGCGCATGGGCCTACCTACTGGGATGTGGGCGGTGGGGCTGGTGGTGCGTAAGTGTGTGGTGGTGCGTAAGTGTGTGGTGGTGCGCTGGGGTTGGGGGTAGTAGGTGGTCCACTCCCCATGGTGTGAGCGCTGACTATGTCGGAGGGTTGTACAACCTAGAGGTAGTGGGCTGCGGCCGGTGGCGCTGGCGTGAGGTCGAACCGTGGTGCAGGACCCTGCACTAGACCTCGTTCTGCTCGGAGGTCGTTGATCTCTGCTAAAAACGTCCCTGAGCTGCGGGTTTGTGACCAAATGCGCCGGATGTCGTCCCCTGTGGCGCTGGCGGGGTGGATGAGCCGGGGGGCGATATGCGCGGCGCTGGCCGTGCTCGGGCTGTGATTGACGCTGAGCCCGATGAGCCACTCGGTGGAGTCGATGACTCCGGCGAGCCACTCGATGGCCCGGTCGGCGGGTTCGTTGATCTCAGCGGATCGGGCGGCGCTGGCCAGGTCGGCATGGACGGCACTGGTCAGTACTCGGTTGAGGCGTCCGAGGTCGTCGACGAAGAGGCTGGAGTAGACGAAGCGTTGCGGCGTAATCATGCGGGTTTGGCCTCCTCGGTCGAGGGTTGTGGCGCTGGCGTGTTCCCTTGTCGCGCAAGGATTTCGGCGCGGAGGGCGTCGAGGTCCCGAGGTGCATCACGGCGGCGGAGTTCGGCCAGGATGTCGTCGAGGCCCTTGGCGGCGGGGGCGATGATGGCTTTGTTCTCGTAGGCAGTGGCCCGTCCGGCGATGACTCCTATGGCCCACTGGGGGCGGGCAACGTCGGTGTGGCTCCAGCGGATGGTGCCGTGGGCCTCCTCGGCGGCTGTCTTGGCCTCGGTGAGGGTCGGGTAGGTCGAGGCGGTGGCGCTCGCCTCACGGACGGTTCCGGCGGTGCCGAACGTGACGGTCGTGATGCGGTAGGTGGTCGCCACTGTGGTGCTCCTCGGTGCCGGTGGAGGGTCTCTTCCTAGGGTGGCACGAATCTTGGCGGTGGCGTGTCTACGCGGGTGGGTGGCGCTGGCGCTGGCCCATAGTCGACGAGGGTGTCCATGGTCGAGGTGGCGGCGCTGGCGGGTCGAGGGGCGCCCTCGGGGACCTCTGGGGGCTCGGTCGGTTGTGTGGGCGGCGCTGGTGTCGAGAGAGTCGAGGCTCCTCGGCGAGAGCGGTGCTCTCTTTGCGCGTGCGCGCGCGAGAGCGAGCGCGCTCGGCGTGCCGATCACGCCATTTTCCTCGGTCTAGGGCCGGGTCCTTAAGGGCCTGATCGAGCTGTTTTGTCGTTCTGGGTCGCTAGGTCTGTATTTCTTGAATCCCCTGGTGGAGGCGTAACGACCCGGTCCCCTCCTAAGGGAGGGGGACCGTGGGTCCTTAACTGGCCATAGGGACCCGGTAGGTCCTGGGTCCTTACGGGTCCTTAGGTCCTTATGGCCTATTCGGTGGGGTCTGAGGGGTGGGTTGTGAGGGTGGAGGCCTCGGTTTTGAGTGTGTCGATGGCGGCTGGGTAGGGCTTGGCGGGCTCCATCTTGTAGCCGCTGCGGGGGCTTAGGCGCGTTAGGTAGCCCTCGGATTCGAGGCAGTCGATGGTGGCGTAGACCTGTTCGCGGTTGGTGCCCATTTCGGCGCGGATGGATGTTTTGGTGAATGTCGGTACGGGGCGTCCGGCGCGTGCTGCCTCGAAGGTGTGGCGGGTGATGTAGGTCATGATCCGGGTGCGGCGTTCGGTTTCGTCGGCTGCGGCGGTGGAGAGGCTGGCCGGTGGTGCGCCGGGGTCGAGGCGGACTGTGGTGGTTGTGGGGGCGGTGCTGTCGATGGTGAGGGTGCCGAGAAGATGGCTTCGGTCGCTGGCCCGGTAGTCGGTTCCGTGGCGGCGGACTTGGCCGGGGCGGTCCTTGGCACAACGGACGGTGAGCTTGCCGAGGGCTCCGGGCGCGATGGGGTCTTTGGTGGTGTCGAGCATGTATGCGGCGCCGCTGATGTTGGAGAGCTTGGCTTGCGCGCCGAGGGGGTAGCGTCCGCGTCCGTCGTTGGACTTGGTGACGTGGTCGATGAGGAGGACGGCGGCGCCGGTGCGGGTTGCGATGGCGTTGGGGACGTCGCGCCACCAGCGGGTGATCTCGTCGTTGTCGTTGGAGTTGATGCCGTGGGTGGCCAGTGCTGCGGTGACGCCGTCGATGACGACGAGGTCATAGGGCGTGGCGAGGAGGGAGGCCCAACTGAGGTTGGTGGGGTCGGGTGCGGTTTCGGGTCGGCGGTAGTCGAGGTGGGTGGCGGCTTGTGCGGTGGTGATGCTCAGGAGTCGGAGGCGTTCGGCGATGAGGGCCGGGTCGTTTTCGTAGTCGAGGTAGAGGACTCGGCGGGCGGCGATGATCTGTTCGGCGGTGATGGCAAGCGCGACAAAAGATTTGCCGCTCTCGTTTTCGCCGAAGAGTGAGTGTGTGAGTCCTGGGTAGAGGAGGTTGATGCCGTCGGTGCGGCGCCACATGGTGGGGGTCGGCGGGGTGGCGGTGCCGTCCATGTGGTCGGTGAGGTCGATGGGGTCCCATGAGTCGGCGGAGCCTGCGTGGAGTTCGCGGTGTCGGCGTTGTTTGGCGCGTTCGGTGCCGACGATGCGGGCGTAGGCAAGCTGCTCTTGTTCGTCGATGGCGGCGTCGTCGGCGACGCTCTCGGCGGCGGGGTCGTCGAAGGCGGAGTCGGGGTCCTCGGGGTCTTCGGCGTCCGTGTCGGCGGTTGCCTCGTCGTCGGGCTCTGCGCCCTCGGCGGCGCCTTCTGCGGTCGGGCCTTGGCCTGTCGCCGCGTCGTCGTCGCTGCCAGCGCCGTCGGGCCGCGTTTCGTCTGCTGGGGGCGGGTTCCCGGCGGTGGGGATTTTTGCCGGCTCGGGTTCGGGCTCCGGGTCATCGGCGATGGTGGGCTCCGGGTCGACGGCGGGCTCGGGCGGTGGGAGGAGGTCGTCGGTGGCAGGTTGCGGTGTGCCCCATCCGAATTTGTCGGCCATACCGGAGTTGGGGGCCTCGGGGTCGGTGTAGGTCATTGCGCGCGCTCCTGCGGTTGTGTGGTGCGGATGGTGGGGGCGGTCAAGGGCCGGAGTTCGCCGGTGGCGAGTCGGTTGGTGATGTCGTCGACGGCTCCGGCGAATTGCCTGTTGTAATCGCCCAGTGCCTGTGTGGTCGGCTTGGCGGCGAGGAACGCCTCGGCGAGGCGGGTGAGGGCCTGTTGGCCGCCGGGGTGGCCGATCCACTGTTCGTTGCCGATGGCGGCGTTGAGGATGGCCGTGGTGCCGTTGCGGGCGGCGAGGTGTCGGCTGCGGGTGCTCATGTCGGCGATGTACCGCTCGGCGAGGTTGGTGAGGTAGTCGTCGGGCTCGGCGGTCCAGCCGGGGATGTGTGCGGCGCACCACTCATCGGCGGTGTCGGCTTGTTCGGCGTAGGTGGCGCCGCCGCCGCTGTGTTCGCCGGGGGTGCGTAGGGGTCGGCGGCTGCGGTTGTGGCGCGGGTCTTTGAGGAGGCGGGCGCACCACTTGTCCGGGAGGACGGGGAGGGCGTCGAAGTCGGGCAGGTCGAGGGGGTCGAGGACGGTGCCGTTAGGCGCGTGCCACTGATAGGGCAAGCCGTCGATGACTGACGGGGCAACCATCGCGTATCGGAAACCGAAGGCGAGTGTCTCGACGTGGGGCGGGAGGTCGCGGAACCGGAGGTAGTCGGCGCCACGTCGCCGGTGGTAGGTGAGGGTGCGGTCGCTGACTCGGTAAAGGTAGATGCCGGTGCGGTGCTCGGGGGCCGCGCTGATGGGCTCGCGGCGTGAGGACCAGACGGTGGGCGGCAGAGGGCCTAGCTTCGCTTCGAGGCGGGTGATGGTGGATCCGCCGGTCTTGTGGACGATGCCGCCGGTGGTGGTGACGTCGTAGGTGTCGATGTCGAGGCCGATGATGTTGTCCGCCAGTCGGATTCCGAGTAGTTGCCCGTCGGGCATGTTTGCGATGCGGGTGGCGAGGGTGCCGGGTTCGGGCAGGGCGACGTGTCCGGTGTACCCGGTTTCGGGGAAGCCTTTGCCGCCGTCGTCGGTGGGGTGGATTGGGATGGGGATGACGCCGCGTTGGGCGTAGCCGAGTGCGATTGCTTGGGTGGTGTTGGTCGGGGTGACCAGTGTTCCGACCTTGGCGCGCCAGTCGGCGTCTGTGCGGGTGCGGGGGTGCGTTAGTGCGTGCGGTTCGATTTTCACTCTGTCCTGCCTCTGCCGTTGCGGGTAGTGCCCTGCTAGCGGTTCGGCGGGTAGAATGACCGTGCGAGGTGGTGATTCGGTCCCAGACCGTTCCGCTGTTGTGAAGGCCCGTCGGATGTCTCCGGCGGGCTTTCGCGTTTGTTGGGGAGGTCTGGGAGGTCTGGGGGTGGTGGGAGTGAGCGGCGGAGCTGCTCGGGCTAGACGGGCACGCGTCCGTTGAAGACGTGCTCTAGTGCCGCCGGGGCGCTATCGGCGTGTATTAGGGCCTCGTCGCGTGCGAAGAGCTTTGCGAACCAGAGGTTGTCCTGTGGGCATGTGCAGTAGCGCGCGGCGCAGTTGGTTCCGATGACGATTCGCTTGTCGAGCGCGGCGGCGTAGCCGATCTCGCTGAGCGTTCCGTATGCGCTGAGTGCGTCGTCGTGGCCAAGCCAGGCGAAGAACAGGTCACAGTCTCGGATGGCCTGGATGCATCGGCCCTTGATGATTCGACGCATGGCTGTGGGGCTATCTGGTGCGATGCAACAGGAGTCGGTGCCGTTGCCGTGCATGCTGCTGCCGTGGGCGCAACCGTGGTCGTCAGCGGTCATGTAGGGGCCGACGTAGGCGTAGTGATCGTTGATCGGGAGTGTTGGCCATGTCGGGAGGTCGTAGTGCCGGTCGCTCTCGTAGTAGGTCGCGCCGTGTAGGCCTGGGACAACGTCGTGTCGCCAGTCGTTTTTGTCGATCTTTCCTGCGAGGTAGATCCGCGTGCGTGTCGTCATGCGGCGACCTCGGTTCCGGTTTCGTCGATCACTTTGGCACCGGCGAGGAGGGCGAAGAACCGTCCGCGCTCGGCCTCGGTGAGAGTGAGGTTGTCGAGTTCCTTGTCGAGTGCGTTGAGGGCGCGGAGAACCTTGACGCGGCGTCGGAGTTCGTCGGCTTCGGGGCGTCCGTGGGCGTTGGCGCACCGGCTGTGCGCTAGGCGTAGCTCGCGCTCGATGGCGGTCGTGGGGGCTTTCATTGGCATTGCGGGGTGTTCCTCTTCTGGTTGGGCTTGTGGCTGTAGGCTACGCCCGTTCTGTACGGGCTTCAAACACCGGATATGTTGTGCGAGTTAGTATTTACGCAAGCGCAAGACACTAAGACAGATACCCCGGCGCCCGGATGCACAACGCAATGAGTGGCGGGATGAGGGTGAGAAGCTCGTCGACCAGCTTGTCGTCGGTGCCGAGTTGGTCGAGCGCCATCCGTAGGGTGAGGTCGTCGGTGCAGCGCGCGGCGGTGAGAGTGGGCCGATAGCGGGCGGTTTCGCGGGGGGAACACTCTTTGACCGCTTGAGCTAGGTGCGTGATCCAGTTTGCAGCCAGTTGCTCGGCGGGTTTCAGGTTTTCGAGGTGGTCGACTAGCCAAATCCGGGTCGCATGCCGTGGGTACAGGAGACGGCGCTTGCGGCGTCGGCGTTCGGCGTCGCTTTCCAGAATGTGGTCCCGCGCCGTGATGGAGTTGAGCAACCGAATCGTGAGGGCGCGGGCGAGCGCGCGGCGGTCGGCTGGGTCGGTCGGTAGCTCGACGCGGCTCTCAGTGATGAAGCCGTCGACAGTGGCGTCGGCCAGCGCAAGCGCGTCCGTGGTCGTCAGCATTGAAGTTCTCCGAGGAGTCGTGCGACGACGACAGAGGCGGTCGCGGGGTCGGTGGCGGCGAGAGCGGCGTCGAGTCGTCGCCGTAGCTCTTCGAGGACACTGTCGGCGCCGGTGAGGGCAACACATGTGGCGGCGGCTCGGCTACGTCGTCGGTACAGGTCGGGGTCGGCCTTGGCGAGGTCGACGAGGTCGGTGGCGAGAGATCCGTACCGTGGTGATTCCGGCGGTAGACTGGGTGTGCTGTCGTTTACGCGCATGGACGACGCTCCTAGCGGGCCGCACCTTCTGAGGGGGTGCGGCCCGTTTGTCGTAGGTGGGTGGGCTTGCTCTTCTTCGGCTTCTTCGGGTATCGGCGCGTGTAGTACCGTTCGCCTCCGACTGTTCCGTGGAAGCTGTTGTTGGGCTGGGACTGTGCCCATTCACGACACTCGTCGAGTACCGGGCAGCTTGCGCAGACGAACGCGGCGGCGGTCATCCGCTCGCTGAGGGCGAAGGTGCTTTCGCTGGGCCGTTGGTCTCCGTCGAAGAGGGTGGGCTCTCGACGGCACCGCCCCTCGGTCGTGACAGAGCGCGGCGGCGGGGTGCGGGCGCGGCGGTTGTAGTCCGGCACTCCCCCAGCACCTCAGGCCTCGGTGACGAGGGTCGACGTGTACGTCTCGGTCAAGTAGTCGCGGAGGTCGCCAAGCCGGTATACGAGTTTGTGGCGCAGAACGAAACTGGGAGGCCCGCTGCGGCGGTTCCGCATGGTGCGGAGGCTGCCGACGGAGAAGCCGGTGAGCGCGGCGGCGACGTCGACAGAGACCATCCGCGAGTCGGGCGTCTCGTCGGTGACCTCGTCGGGGTCGGTGATGACTGGCCGCGCGATGATCGTCGGTGTTGGACGTTTGTCGTTGTGTCCCATGCTTTTACAACTTCCTTTGTTGGTTGGTGTTGCTCTGTTGTGGGCACATGTCTACGCCTGACTACACGACTTTGTCCAGCGCCAAAATTAGCTCTGAACAGGCATTATGTCCGGAGCTTGTGCAACTAGCCGTTGTGGTCCTGGGGATTTGGCCTTAGTTGGCTATTTGTGGGGTCGGTGGAGGGTTGAAAAATAATCGAGCCCGCACGCAGACCAGTGGTCAGTTGAGGTAGTCTGTGGTCATCCAAGCAACTCCGGTGAACAACGATGGGACTCCCCCGATGGCTACGAATGCTGTGCAAGCGGTGAAAGCGACGCCGAAGACGAAACGCGGCATACGCGATGGCGTGGCGGATCGGTGGCATTTCGCGAACAAGCTATTGCCAGAGGGCGAGAAGTGTGGCGGCGCGGCGTGCTCGTCGAAGTACGTGCCGACCAAACTGCACGGCAAGGGGTCTCGTTGGAACGCTCGGTTTGTTGACCGTAAGGGTGTCGAGCACAACAAGCGGTTCACCAAGAAGGACGACGCGCAACGATGGCTCGACGAGCAAATGGCGGACGTCACGCGCGACGAGTTTGTCCCGCGTGATCGCAGCGACATGACTGTGGGCGAGTTCGCCGAGTCTGTGTGGTTTGCGCGGGTGACGGCGATCAGGAAGCCGTCGACGGTGACAAGCTACCGGAATCGCTACAACGCGCATGTGGCGCCGCAATGGGGCGACGTGGCGCTGTCTGACGTGGACTTTGAGGGTGTCACGGCGTGGGTCGGGGCGTTGCTGAGTGGTGAGGCGTCGACTGTCAAGGGCGACAAGGGGTTGAGCCGCTCGTCGGTGTCGGAGTGTTTGGTGGTGCTCTCGGGGATTCTGGGCACGGCGATTAAGGCGGGTCGCCTGCGGCGCAACCACAACCCGTGCCGCGATGTCGAGTTGCCCAAGGCGAATAGTCAGGCGGTGGAGCGCCGGGTGTACTTGACGACGGCGCAGGTGCTTACGCTGGCGGCGGCGACGGTCGGCGAGGACGGCGACACCGAGAATGAGACCCTACTTCTCCTTCTAGCTGAGGTGGGCTTGCGCTTCGGCGAGGCGGCGGGTTTGCAGATCGGGGAAATTGACTTCGAGAGGCGGACGGCGTGGATCCGGCTCAATGCGGTCGAGACCTCGCACGGTGTCGTGTTGGGGTCGCCGAAGTCAGGTAATCCACGTCAGGTGAGTTTGTCGGCGTTCATCACGGATCGGTTGCGGGCGGTGTGCGTGGGGCGGAGTCCGCAGGCGTTCGTGTTTCAACAGGGCGGGCGCGCGGCGCGGGGTGAGTCGAGGCCCTTGCGCCGAAAGAATTGGGCGGCGCGGGTGTTTACGCCTGCCATCATTGCGGCGGGATTTGTTGACGCGGAGGGTAAGTCGCTCATTAACCCGCATGACTTGCGGCACACGGCGGCGTCGGAGATGGTCCGGCGAGGGTTGCACGTTCACCAAGTTCAGCGGCAGCTAGGACATAGCCGCGCGAGCATCACGCTCGATGTCTACTCCGACCTGTTCGCTGACGACTTGGGCTTGATTGGCGAGTCATGGGACCGCCATTACGTGAAGCTCCTGGGTGACGGCAAGGGGTCCGGCGGGCAGGTTCTCGTGGTGACGAAGAGCGCGGCAGTTGATACAAGCCGCAGTACAATATCTGCATGACGGCTGAGAGTTTCCTAGCGCTGGCCGGGTCTTCGGATCCGGTCAGCGTTCTGCGTTGCGCGGGGGCCGCTGTGGCGGGCGGTTGGCGCCATGGGTGACCTCACTCCGGGTGACCGGAAGATGCTGGCCCGGATGCGCGCCGACCGTGATCGCGGGACGGCTGCGGGTCGTCGACTCCCCTTGCCGGAGGGTGCGTCGTTCGTAGGCGGTGATGTCCACCGGGTCCTACGCGAGGGGGGTTACGTCGGCGGGTTCACCGTGGGCACCGATGAGGACGGTGGTCGGTTCGTGACCCTGTCGCAGTTCGATGACCCGTCGGCCTGGACCTCGGGGGTCTCATGACTACGGCGGCGACGACAGTGGGTGTAGGGCCGCGTGCCCGCATATTCGCTCTGGTGAGCCCGCTCGACGAGGGGCTCGTGGTCGGCATGGCGAAAGTCGAGCCCGGTCCGGTCGTCTACCGCCGTCGCGGCGGTGTCTGGACGCTGGATCGCGCGTTGCGTGCGCAGTTGGGCGCCCGGTCGCGGTCGCGGCGGCGCCCGGTGCTCCGTGAGCTGACGGTGCGGGCGATGATCGCTCAAGAGGTCCAGCGCTGGGACGCCGAGGAAGTCCGGCGGGCTGCTGCGGCCAGCGGGCTCTACGACGAACCGGCGGTGCGCCCTCGTCCGAATGCGCCGACGAGGGCGGCAGTGACCAACGCGCGGCGGATCGCGCGGGCTGCTCGGCGTGACTTTGTCGAAGCGCGGGAAAGTGAGCTACTCGCCGAGGTGATGGCGGAGCGTCGGCGGTCGGCAGACTTGATGAAGTCGCCCATGGTGGCCAGCGCCTCGAAGATGACCAGCGCGACCCAACGTGCGGCCATCCTTGAGGAGATGCGGCGGTCGCGGGAGTCGATGGAGCGAATGAGCGCGGTTCACGCGGAGTTGCGTGCGGGGGTTCGGTGATGAAGGTGCGTCAGGACTGGAATGCCATGCGCCGCTGGCTAATTGAGAGCTTCGGCGAGATGGAAGTCGACGACGTCATCGACATCGGTGATCGCGAGGCCGTCGAGGACCAGGAGGTCGTCGATTGCTGTGATGTCACCAAGCTCGACGACGGTTTCGTGGTCAGGCTGAGCCGAATCGCCCTCGTCGACGTCGTGGTTGTCGACGACGAGCTGTTGCCTGACCACTGGGACTACGGCGACGATCTAGCGACCGACGGACGGTTGTACTCGACGGACGTCGAACTCGTCGCCGCCATTGCCATCGGATGGTTCCGCGACCGCCTCCGCGTGGTGGGTCCGGAGGCGCTCGGGTTTACATTCTGCGGGGCCTGACGCGTGTCGCCGGAGGATGTAGGGCTGATCGCGGGCTAGCTTGCGAGGATGGCTCTGGCGGCGCTCATAGTTTCCATCGTCTCGCTTCTGGGGACGGTTGTCCTCGTAGTTATCCGGTGGCCGAGGGTGACTGTGATGCTTGAGCAGTGGACGCACGACAACTGCGGGACCGTGACTCAGCGGGTGCGGCTGGTGGTCGCGAATCACGGCAGTGAGCCGGTCACGGTTGCCAAGCTCGAACTTGGGGTCAGGCCGCGTGAGGGCTATGACGGGCGTGATCTCGACTACGACTTCGACTTGACGCACTGGCCGGAGTCGGTGCCGGAGGGTGAGTCGATTCCTGCGGAGATTCCGGCGCGGGGTGTGCGGGTGTGGGCCTACGACGAACCGCAGTTGTCGAGGTTCGTGACGGGCGATGAGTTGGTCGGGCGGGCAACCACCTTTAAGACGTTCCGGTTGGTGCCGATGTTCCTGCGGAGCAATCGGACCAGTGCCTATAAGACGTGGAAGTCGAGGCAGCGGGTCGTAAGGGTCTAACTCGCGGCGACGCGTACGCCTTTCGAGACATCGAACTCGACGAGGGCGAGTTGTGTCGCCTCCAGTTGCACGCGGTTAACGTCGATTTGAGTCGCGGTGGTGACGTCGACCGGCGACAACGTGACCGTGATGTTGTCGTCGAGGATGGCGATGCCGTTGGTTGGGAATGCCGGGGAGACAACGTATTTGAGCGCTAGGTTCTGCAAACCAAGGGCCAGGTGTAGTGCGCTCTCGATGCCGAGGAGTGCGACGGGTGTCAGGTAGTGGGTCTGGTCGTAGGCGGTCGAGAGCGCGGTGGCGAGGTCGGCGGCGGGGTTGCCGGTGCGGTCGACTTCGGTGATGTCGTCGTGAAGAACGTGCGGCTCATCGGCGATGACGCCGCCGCCGTGCCACAAGTACTTGCCCACCCGGTACTCGGTGGATCGCGGGAGGAGGGGCGTGATCGCTTCCCGTAGCTCGGCCTCGGTGCCGCACCGCGTCGGGATCCGGGAGTGTCCGGTGATGGCGAAGGGGCGGACCTCGTCGCCGAGGGGGACCTCGGGGAGGCTCGGGGGTCGGGTCGGCTCGCAGATGTCGGTGACCACGGTGGTGAAGCCTCGGTCCGGGTACTCGCTGATAGACGGCCCGCGTGACCATGGGCCGGGGGGTGCGTCGGCGCTGAGGGTGACGATGTCGAGGAGGCTGTGCCGCCGCGCGGTTGGGGTCGGAGCGGTCATCTGTGTCTCCTAGTTGCTATTTGGCCGGCTGTTCGCTGGTGGAAGGTTAGGCCCGCCGTCCGACCGAAATGAGTGATGAATCGGTCAAGCTGTCCGCCCTCGGAGAGAGTGAGGGTTGCACGCACTTCTACTAGTGGTCGGGCGGCGGGGTCGGGTTGCGGGGCGTCGCAGGCGGCGTCGAGAGGGAGGTCGATGAGATGGCCCTCAAGCCATACGGCAGGTGGTGAACCGCCGAACGGCTGGTCGCCTTACTGGCCACTGGGTCGAGGCTGACGTAGCCGACGGTGTGGCCTGAGTTGACGGCGCCCCGCAGGTCTAGGTGGCTGGCACGGTGGCCTCCAGCGGTTTGTGGGTCCGCGCGGCCTCGGCGGCGGTGGGGAGGCGGGGTCGGCATCCATTGGCAATGGCGTTGCAGAGCCAGAGGGTCCAGCGGGCTTCGATGCTCCGGACGTCGGGAAGCTGACGCGGGTCGTCGAAGACGAGGGCGCTGCGGGGGACGTTGGAGTCGTCGTGGAGGTCGACGAGGAGGCCTCGGCCTCGGAGTTCGGTGTCGACGATGTTCTCGGCCAGACGCCGATACCCGTTGGCCAACTGTGTCGCACGTAGCCGTTGATAGTCGGCGTGATAGCGCCCCGGCATGTCCTGCCACCGGGCGATGTCGTCGTCGCGGATGTCGTACTCCCGCGCGAACACCTCCGCCTCCAACATCGCGGGGTGTCCGCCCGCTAGGACGTGCGGGACGAGGTCTTCGAGCTCGGTGATGATCGCGGTTGCCCACGGTGCGAGGAGTCCATGGATCAAGTCGTCGCCGAGACCGTGCCAGCGCTGGGCCGCGCGGCGGGCGAACCGGAACGTGGCTTGGTTGCTCATCTTGCGAACGGTGCGGTCGATGTCCGGCGAGGTGCTGCCGAGGACTCGGGCGAGTGCGGCCAAGCGATCGTCGGCTGAGGTGCTCTCGTTGGCAAGGACGTGTGCGGCGTGTTCGGCGGATCCGGCGAGCTGGTCCTTGACGGCGTGGATCTCGGCGAGGGTCTGGGACTCTTCGAGGGCGATGTCGGCGAGGTCGGCGCGGCAGGCGAGGACGCTGGCGCTGGGGGTCACAGTGTCGGGCGCGTCCTCCAAGAGCTTGTCGAAGGCCTCTAGCGTCCGGGCGGCGCTCTCATAGGGCCGTAGAGCCTGCCATTGGGTTCCGTCGCGTCGACTCATCGGGTGTCTCCTGTCGTGGTGGTGGGGAGCGCTCTGGACGGGTCTGCCATGGCCTCACGAAGTAGGCGTCGACCGTTGGCCGGGGGGCGGATCGTCGTCTTGTCGCGGTGCTGGAGGTAGCGGTCCAACGCCGAGCCCGGTTGGCGTTGGACCTCGTCGGTGATCGCGGCGAGGGCGCGGAGGGCATCCCTCCGGATGGTGGCCAGGGTGTCGACGTCGGCGTTGCCGGTGCGGTGGGCGACCTTGGCGCGGAGCCAGAACGTCCGCACGATGGTCGCCCATGCGCGGATCGGGTCATCACTGAGGACGCGGAGGTCACGGTCGTCGAGTCCTCGGGGGCTGATGGCGCGGTCGACGAGCACGGCGAGGGCGTGACCTGGGGCGATGGGGTCGGTGCCGGGAATGGGCGGGTCGGTCGGGAACACGGCGAACGACCCGTCGAGGATCTCGCTGAACCTCGGTTCGCGGTGTCGGCGTCCGGCCATGCTGCTCAAGTTACGCGCGTACGCGCGTGTGCGCGAGCGTGAGTTCTGTTGTCGGCGTGTCGGTTTCGTTGTCCTGCGTTTGTGCAACTGTATTTGTGCTGGTGGTGGGTGGTGCGGGCTGTTGCTGTGTCTTGCTCTGTGACAACACCTTTGGTCGGTGCCACTTTTTCGCGGGTGCCCGGAGCTTGCGCGCGGCGCACGCGGCAAGCGTGACCGGGTCAGCACGGGCGTTCGGGGACCGCAGGGACCGCAGAGGGACCGCAGCACTCAGTTATTGGGGTGTGTTTGGGTGGGTGTTGGTGTTGCTTGTTCTCACTGGTCTCGGCGAGATAATCCGTTGTGCGCGTTGCCTATGTGCGGTGTTGAGGGTACTTGTTGGGTGTTGGAGTCACTTGGTTGCAAACGTCGAGACCAGAGGTCTTACACACCAGCGGTCAGGGGTTCGAATCCCTTTGCGCGCACTCCCCCGATTTCGTAGCTCAGACCCGCGCCCAGCGCGACTCCTAGCCGTGAAATCGCTACCGGCTCAACCACTCCCGCGTGTAGACGTCCTGCCAGCGCACCGAGATGTTGCGTCGGGCGGCAGCACTGCTCTCGGTCCCGAGGGTGTCGATCAGCACGTCGTCGACGATGTCGCGCACCTCGTCGGAGAGCGCGGGCAGGTCGTCGGCGTACCGAGCGATCAGGCCGACGCGCACACCGTCGACGGTGTCACCGGCGCCGTCGACCGAGACGAACACTGTCAACCGACCGAGTTCGCGGCGCGTCCGAACGGCGATGAGTTGCTTCACGACGCGGTCACTCGTGTTGACGCGCAGTTCGTCGGTCGCCAGGGTCCGGGCCGGCCGCCGAATCCGTTGCAGGCTGCCCGAGATCGAGGTGATCAGCCGATCGACGTCACCGATGGGTTCGTCGGCGGCGATCTGCTGTGTCGCCTCGACGAGCCAGGCGTCGGCGACGTCGGTGGCCTCGAAGTCGCGTCCGTGCTTGTCAGGCACCGACCTCGCCTCCCTCCGCGTCGTCGACGGTCTCCGTCGGTGTGATTCTCGGTTTACCAGGGTTCCACGGCGCCAAACGGGTCAACAGGAACTTCCGGCTCCGCTGGAGATGACCGCGCACCGATCCCGTGGTGATGCGCAACACCTGTCCGATTTCCTCGAGCGTAAGCCCCTCGACTTCCTTCAGCCACCACGCGGCGCGCGAATTGGCGGGGAGGTTGTCCAGTTCGGCGCGCAGCGCATCCATGAGCAGACTCCGTTCGGCCATGTCGGAGGGCAGCGGTCCGGCGGCCTCGAGTTCGGCGAACCGCTCGTCGTCGAACGGGACGTCGCGTCGGCGGCGGTGGTAGTCCACCGCCTTGCGGTGCGCGATGGCGAACATCCAGGTTCGGAAGCTGCTCCGGAAAGCGAAGTCGGGCAGCCCCTTCCACGCGTCGAGCAAAGTCTCCTGCGTGAGGTCCTCGGCGGTCTGCTGACCGTCGACCATCCGCAGCATGTATCGCAGCAGACCCGGGGTCACGCGCCGGACGAGCACGTCGAACGCCTCGGTGTCGCCGACGGCCGCCGCGCCGGCGAGTTCGTCATCACCGAGCTGGGAGAGGTCGAGTCCAACTAGGTCGGGCGGCTCCCTGTGAGCTGAATCACCGATATTCATGCGTGCAACTCCCCCCGTCCGTCCCGACTGACCTTACAGACGGATCGTGAACAGCCTTTGCGATCGCGCATCATCCGAACGCGGTCCGTCTACGAAGAAGACACGACGACCGAAGGAGTTCGACATGTCCGCAAGCGCCACCACCACCAAGGACGCCACCAAGGACGACGCCACCACCGTCGACGCCACGCGCACCGACGGCGCCGCGGGCCGTGCCCTCGCCCGCCGTGATCTGTCGGGCGACCGGGGACGCACCTCCATCGCCGACATCGTGGTCGCCAAGGTCGCCGGGATCGCCGCACGCGAGATCGACGGTGTCCACGACCTGGGCGGCACCACCGAGCGCGTGGTCGGCCGGGTCCGCGACGTCCTGCCCGGCACGACGGTGAGCACCACCCAGGGCATCGAGGTCGAGGTCGGCGAGCGTCAGGCCGCCGTGGACGTCTCGATCGTGGCCGAGTACGGCGTCGCGATTCATCAACTCGCAGCGGCCATTCGACGGAATGTGGTCTCGGCGATCGAGCAGATGACGGGTCTCGAGGTCACCGAGGTCAACATCACCGTGCACGACATCGCGTTCGGCGACGACGAGCAGGAGTCGAACACCACCCCGCGGGTCCAGTGATGACGTCGGACCTCCCGGCGGCGCGGACCGACGACGGGGGCCCACTGGCGGAACGCCTCGCCACCGCCGTCCTCGCCGTACCGGGCGTCCGTGACCTGCACAACGGCCTGTTCGGGGAGATCGCCACGTATCTCCCCGGGCGTCGGGTCCCGGGCGTGTCCCTCGCCGACGACCACGGCGAGGTCCACATCGTCGTCGACGCAGCGTACGACCTCCACGGCACTGCCGCGCGGGTACGCGATGTCACCGAGGAGCTCGCCGCGAGACCCGTCACGGTGACCGTGGCAGACATCAGCGTCAGCTCGAAGCCGACTCCGAAAGATGGTGAAGCGCAATGAACAACGCGATCGTGGGCCTGTTCGCCGGCCTGCTCCTCGCTCTGGCCGCCGTCGCCGGCGGGCTGGCCGGTTTCCTGCTGGCCATCGTGCTCGGCGCCGCGGGACTCGTGCTGGGACTCAACCGGGACGGCACCATCGATCTGGGCGCACTCCTGCGGAGCCGGGGTCGTGGCTGAGCACGAATCCGGCGGGCCCGCCCGGGATGCTCACCCGACCGCGGGTGACTCGCCGCCCGGCACGCTCACCGTCCCCGATCGCGTGATCGAGAAGATCGCGGCCCGAGCGGCTCTCGACATCCCGGGGGTCGTCCGCCATCGCGGTGGCGTCGGGTCGGTACTGGGAGTCGGTGAGCGGAACTTTCCCGACGCGGCCGTTCATGCGGGCGGCGCCAGGATCACCCTGTCCCTCGCCCTCGAATGGCCGTGCGCGGTCGCCGAGGTGTCCCGCACCACACGCGATCACGTCGCCGCCGAGGTCGAGCGACTCGCCGGGATCGTTCCGCTTCGCGTCGACGTGACGGTGTCCAAGTTCGAGCCACGACAGGCGATCCGGCGCCTGCAGAAGGGATACGTGGACCTGCCGCCGGTCTCCGACGAGCCCGAATACGACGACGTTGACGCCCACATTCGCGACAACGACCCGCGCCCCGACGACCCGGACCCGGACCCGGACCCGGACAACACCGACGCACTCACTCCGACCATCAGCATCGACACTGGGGTACGACGATGACGCAGACCGCACCCGAATCGGGTACCGCTCCTGTCGCGACCCTACGGAACACCGACGCCCAGAACGTCTTCCCACCTGCAGCTCTCCCGGGCGCTGCGATCGCCGGCGCAGCGTTGGGGCTCGCTCTCCTCGCTCTCGGCGCGGCAGCCGTACGCGACATCGCCGTCGACGCGAGCTGGCTGGACGGTCGTCCGTGGTCGGTCACCGCCGCCGAGTGGGTCGCAGAACTGCAGTGGCAGAACTGGATGTGGCCGGCCGCGATCGGGTCGATCTTCGTAGGCCTCGTCCTGCTGTGGATCGCGATCAAGCCTCGTCGCCGGACCCACCTCGAACTCGCCGCCGGCGAGGGGATGTGGACCCGCCCCGGAGACGTCGCCCGACGCTGCAGCGCCGCCGTGTCCGACCTGCCCGGCGTACTCGTCGCCGACACCGTGGTGACGCGACGGAAGGTCACCTGCACCGTCGGGGTGCGGAGACAGGTCGCCGACCGCGCCCTCATCGACAGCACGGTCGCCGCCGTGGCGGCCGATCTCGCCTCGTCACCGCGGGTTGTGGTGCGCGAGCGCGATCGAGGACCGAGGAGCGTCCGATGAATCGTCTTCCCGCAACCGCACATCGGCTGTCGGTCGGACTCGTGGCGCTGCTGCTCATCATCGTCGGCGTCGGAGCCGTGGCATGGAAGGTCGACGCCCAACCGGTGGCCGGGTGGGTCGACCGTCTCGACGAGCGTGCCGCTCTCGACGCCGCGCAGGCGTCCTGGTGGGTCTGGGTGTTGGCCGGCGTCGCCGTGATCGCGATCGGCTGGGGCCTGTTGTTGCTGGCCACCAGCGTACGGCCCCGCGCAGTGGACGACGCCCTGCTCGTCGGTTCCGATCAGACCGGAGCGCTCACCGTCGCACCGAAACTGATCGCGAACGCGGCAGCGACGGAACTGGCCGGGAACCCGCTGTTCCAGAAGGTGACCGCGAGAGCGATCGACGACCGGTCGCGCAGCATCATCCGGCTCGAGGTGTCGGCGACGCCGAATGGGAGCTTCGACGAGGTCACCGCGCCCGTCGCGGAGACCGTCGCCGCCATCCGTACCGCGCTCGGAGAGTCCGGAGTCCACGTCCAGGCTCTCATCCACCTCGACAGGTGACCCGAAGAAGCGACCCCGACGGACGGCCTCATCCGAGGCTGTCGTCGAACCAATGAGATGAAGGAGAAGAGAATGGGATTCAGCGACAAGGTCGGCAACAAGGCCGAGGACCTCTCGGGTAAGGCCAAGGAGGCCGCCGGCGATGTGACCGGTGACGACCAACTCAAGAGCGAGGGCAAGGGCGATCAGCTCTCCGCCGCCGTCAAAGACGGCGTGGAGAACGTCAAGGACGCCGCGTCGAACATCAAGGACAAGCTGACCGGCAAGTGATCATCGCCGCCGGCAGCCGAACCTCCCCGCCGGCGGTGACAGGGCGAATCCCGAAAGTGCTCAGCACCTTCGGGATTCGTCCTGTTGGGGCCAGGAACGGCCCGTCACGTCCCCTTGACGTTGAGGATCTGTCGCAGGGTGTGCTCGATGTCCACCAGATCGACGGCGTCGGCCATGACCTGATCGATGTCCTTGTACGCGTCCGGGATCTCGTCGACCCACTGCTCGCCGTGACGGTACTCGATCCCCGCCATCCGGGCGGCGAGATCGTCGGCGGTGAACCGCCTCCGCGCCTCGCTCCGCGAGAACCGCCGGCCGGCACCGTGCGGTGCCGAGCACAGGCCCGCGGGATTCCCCTTGCCACGCACCACATACGACCGCGTACCCATCGAACCCGGGATGACGCCCCGTACGCCCTCATGGGCGTCGATCGCACCCTTCCGGGTGAGCCAGACGTCCTGGCCCGCGTGCGACTCCCGCACGGTGTAGTTGTGGTGGCAATTGATCCGGTCCACCTCCAGGGATTCCGTTTCCTCGACGACGCCACCGGAGGCGTTGTCTGCGAACCACTTTCCGAACACCTCGACGAAGCGGTCCATCATCTCGGCGCGGTTCTCGAACGCGAACCGCTGCGCCCAGGACAGATCCCCCAGATAGGCGGTCAGTTCCGGGGTCCCCTGCGGCAGGTATGCGAGGTCGGCGTTCGGCAGCTTGATCCACCACTGGCGGCACAACCGCTGAGCGATCTTGATGTGCTTCTGCGCGATCTTGTTGCCGACGCCCCGCGAACCCGAGTGCAGGAACAGCCACACCACGTCGCCCTCGTCGAGGCACAGCTCGATGAAGTGGTTGCCACCGCCGAGCGAGCCCAGCTGCTCCCGCCACTTCGGCGAATGTGACAGGTCGACACCGTCTTTCGTCGCCTGTTCGGCGAGGGCATCAATGCGTGGCCGGGTGAACTCGAACCGGTCCAGACCGCGGTTGTAGTTGCCGGGCGACAGCGGGATCGCGTCCTCGATCGTCGCTCGCAGTCGCCCGAGGTCCATCCCGTCGATGTCCGCGGCGCGCAGGCGCGTCTGCACCGCGATCATGCCGCAACCGATGTCGACGCCGACGGCCGCGGGAATCACCGCACCGGTCGTCGGGATGACGGTGCCCACCGCGGAGCCCTTCCCGAAGTGTGCGTCGGGCATGAGGGCGATGTGCGGGTGCACGAACGGCAACCGGGCGGTCTCGGCCGCTTGGGTCAGGGTGTTGTCGTCCACGTGCGATGCATAGTTCAGCACCTTGGGCGACACCTTGGTCGGCATGGAGTTCTTCCTCTCGTGTGCGCCCGCGTCGACGGGCTCGCCCATCACACCGTCGAATCCGCTCGGCGGCAACCGCTTTTCCAGTCCACGATGCCACTCGCCGCAGGGACGGCACCCGTCGGCGTCAGTGAAGGATCTTTCATGTGCGACTCACGGAGACCTCATCGGGGTCCGTGACAGTGAGAACCGTTCCGCTCGGGACCGCCGGCGCAACGATCAGGCGATCCTCATCGATCTCGGGCTGCTCGGCCGTCCCGGAGAGCGCCGAGACGGCTCGGGCACGCGCGGTTACCTGCCGCCCGAGCAGGCCGTCGACGTCGCCCTGACCCCGGCGGCGGATGTCTTCGCCCTGGGCGTCACCCTCTTCGAGGCGTTGACGGGGCGACGACCATACGGCGCGGTCCCGCCGTGGTCCGAACGGGGCATCCGACGCCTGCGCACTCTGCGTCGCGCGACGTCGGCCACGACGCGCGACTCCGGATTTTCGACGAACCGCGCTCTACCCGATGTTCTGGCCGAACTGCTCGACCGGATGCTGGATCTCGAACCCGAGCAGCGACCTGGGATGGACTCCGTATGGCACCGACTCGACTCGATCGCGCGGGATGCGGAGAAGCGCCGACTCAGCCGATGACGCCGAGTGCCTTGTCCCAGACGGCGTTCTCGCGCACCTCGCCGGGACCGACCATGTCGGCGAAGACGATCGTGCCGTCCCGATCGACGAGAAAGGTCCCGCGGTTCGCGTAGCCGCGGTCCTCGTTGAACACCCCGTAGGCGCGCGCGGTGTCGCCGTGCGGCCAGAAGTCGGACAGCAGCGGGAACAGGAAACCCTGCGCGGCGGACCACACCTTGTGCGTGGGAGAGGGTCCGACCGAGATGGTCACCGTGGTCACGTCGTCGTTGTCGAAGCGGGGCTGCTGGTCACGGATGTAACCGAGCTCGCCCTGGCAGGTACCGGTGAACGCGAGCGGGAAGAACACGACGAGCACGTTGCGGTCGGATCGCAGGGTCGACAGCGACACGAGCTGGTTGTTCTGGTCGCGCAGGGCGAAATCCGGGGCCCGGTCACCGACGGTCAGGGGCGCAGAAGGCAGAGCACCGCTCATGCTTTCTTGCCCGCGCGGGCCTTGGGCTGGACCAGTCGGGCCGCCGACCAGTCACCGAGGCTGATGGCCGACGTCTGGGTGAGTCCCGCGGTCGGGGCCGCCTCGGCGATCTCACTCGGATCGACGTAGCCGGACTTGCCGGTCTTCGGCGACAACACCCACACGAAACCGTCTTCGGCGAGCGGACCGATCGCATCCATGAGGGCGTCGACGAGGTCGCCGTCGCCGTCGCGCCACCAGAGGACCACGACGTCGACGACGTCATCGGCATCCTCGTCGACCATCTCGGCGTCGATGGCGTCCTCGATGTCAGCGCGCAGTTCGTCGTCGGTGTCCTCGTCCCAGCCGAGTTCCTGCACGACCAAACCTGCGGTCAAGCCCAGTTTCTGGGCGTTGCTACCGTCTGTGGCGGCTACCACCGCGCGTGACCTCCTGAAGATTCGTGGATCGTTCTGTGCGTCGTCTGTGGCGAATCCGCGTGCGCTCCCGCACGCCGTTCGCCTGTCAGCATAGGCAACAGCCTAGAGCCTCACATTGCAAGCCGAACGCCGTCAGGGATTTCGGGCGTTTCGCACCGGTTCCGTGGCCGACCCGCCCGATCGTTACCCACAGCGGGGCGGAACAAACCGTACCCAGCGGCGCGAGGCGGACGGCGCCGTCAACCCCCGGGTCGCTCGGCCGACGTCGTGGCGGGAACCGACGGTCGAGGTGTGGCCGAGGACGTGGCCGGGAGCGGCGTGTAGGTACCGCACACATCGAGCAGGCGCTGTTTGGTGCGAGACCACTCGCTCGACACCGGGTTCAGGCCGGCACGCAGTTCGCGACTGATCGCGTTCTCGAGGCGTGCGGTCGACGCGAGGAACGCCCGCGCCGGCGTGGAGACGGCCGGTGGCGACGTCTCGGTGATCTTGGGGCGGATCTGGTCGGCACCGGCAATGAGACTGGCACGTGCCTTCTCGTCGAGATCCCCGACCCCGGCGTAGGTCTGTGCCGCGTTCAGCCGGGCGACGAAGGCGTTGAACCCGCGGACCATCACGACCATCGACGCCATCGACTCACGGCAGAGTTCGACACCCTCGGCACGCACCTCCGCAGCCGCCGAGGCGGACAGTTCGGAGCGGTACACCGCCACCTCGCCGGGCGCCGGCGCCCCCGCGCCATCGACGGTCGACGCGCACGCCCCCGACAGGGCCGCGCCGAGTGCGATCGTGGCCGCGGTCGCCGACCGGACGGCACGACCCCGGCGTCGCCCGTCGGCCGCGCCTCCTCGATCCGGCATCCACTCCCCCTACTGGTCAGTAACCTTTTCTGGACGCTACCGCATCACGCCGATCGGGACACGCGACACGGATCCACCCGGTGCCAAGCCACCCCACATGGGGCACGATGAGGGTAGGCGCCGCACCACATCGGAGTGCGGTGCCGACGCCATGCGGTCGGACCACCACCCCGAGTTCGGCCTGTCAGAGGGAGTAGGCATCACCGTGACCAACCAGATGGACCAAGCGACACAGGACGTCTCGCCGAGCGCCGCCGGGAACACCGGCCCCAGCTCGAACGGACGTGCCGCCGGACAACGAGTCCGGGTCATCCGTGAAGGAGTCGCGTCCTATCTGCCAGACATCGACCCCGACGAGACCGACGAGTGGCTCGACTCGTTCGACGCCCTCCTCGACGCCGCGGGCCCTGGTCGCGCCCGGTACCTGATGTTGCGTCTGCTCGAACGCGCCGGCGAGAAGCGGGTGTCGATCCCCGCGCTCACCTCCACCGACTACGTCAACACCATCCCGACCGAGGCCGAACCCTGGTTCCCCGGTGACGAGGACGTCGAACGCCGATTCCGCCAGATGATCCGGTGGAACGCCGCGATCATGGTGCACCGCGCACAGCGCCCGGGCGTCGGCGTGGGCGGCCACATCTCCACCTACGCCTCGTCGGCGTCGCTGTACGAGGTCGGCTTCAACCACTTCTTCCGCGGCAAGGACCATTCCGGCGGCGGCGACCACATCTTCATCCAGGGCCACGCCTCCCCGGGCATCTATGCCCGCGCCTACCTCGAGGGCCGCATCGACGAGGCCCGCATGGACGGGTTCCGGCAGGAGCACAGCCACGCCGGCGAGGGCGGCGGCCTGCCGTCGTACCCGCACCCGCGACTGATGCCGGACTTCTGGGAGTTCCCGACGGTGTCGATGGGCATCGGCCCCATGAATGCCGTCTACCAGGCGCGGTTCAACCACTACCTGCACGACCGCGGCATCAAGGACACCTCCGACCAGCACGTGTGGGCCTTCCTCGGCGACGGCGAGATGGACGAGCCGGAATCGCGCGGCTTCGCCAGCTTCGCGGCCACCGAGGGCCTCGACAACCTGACCTTCGTCATCAACTGCAACCTGCAGCGTCTCGACGGCCCGGTGCGCGGCAACGGCAAGATCATCCAGGAGCTCGAGTCGTTCTTCCGCGGCGCGGGCTGGAACGTCATCAAGGTCATCTGGGGCCGCGAGTGGGACTCGTTGCTGCACGCCGACCGTGACGGCGCGCTGGTCAACCTGATGAACACCACGCCCGACGGCGACTTCCAGACCTACAAGGCCAACGACGGCGCGTTCGTCCGCGAGCACTTCTTCAACCGCGACCCGCGCACGAAGGAACTCGTCAAGGACCTCTCCGACGCCGACATCTGGAACCTCAAGCGCGGCGGTCACGACTACCGCAAGATCCACGCCGCCTACGCGTCGGCGATGACCCACAAGGGCCAGCCGACGGTGATCCTGGCCCACACCATCAAGGGCTACACGCTGGGCAAGCACTTCGAGGGCCGCAACGCGACGCACCAGATGAAGAAGCTGACGCTCGACGATCTGAAGGCCTTCCGCGACAGCACTCGCATCCCGATCTCCGACGAGCAGCTCGAGAAGGACCCGTACCTGCCGCCGTACTACAACCCCGGCAAGGACTCGCCGGAGCTGCAGTACATGCTCGACCGGCGCAAGACCCTCGGCGGCTTCCTGCCGAGCCGCCGCACCAAGGCGAAGGTGCTGAAGGCCGACATGAGTTCGGCACTGAAGGCCACCGCGAAGGGCTCGGGCAAGCAGCAGGTCGCGACCACCATGGCGCTCGTGCGCGTCTTCAAGGATCTGTTGCGCGACAAGGAGGTCGGCAAGCGGATCGTGCCGATCATCCCGGACGAGGCTCGGACCTTCGGTATGGACTCATGGTTCCCGACCCTCAAGATCTACAACCGCAACGGACAGCTCTACACCTCGGTCGACGCCGAACTGATGCTCGCCTACAAGGAGAGCCCGGAGGGTCAGATCCTGCACGAGGGCATCAACGAGGCCGGGTCGGCAGCCAGCTTCGCCGCGGTCGGAACGTCGTACTCGACCCACGACGAGCCGATGATCCCGCTGTACATCTTCTATTCGATGTTCGGCTTCCAGCGCACCGGTGACAGCTTCTGGGCCGCCGCCGACCAGATGGCGCGCGGTTTCATCATCGGCGCGACCGCGGGCCGCACCACGCTGACCGGCGAGGGCCTGCAGCACGCCGACGGGCATTCGCCGCTGCTCGCCGCGACCAACCCCGCCGTCGTCTCCTACGATCCGGCCTTCGCCTACGAACTCGGCCACATCGTCGAGAGCGGCATGGAGCGCATGTTCGGCGAGGACCCGGAGAACGTCTTCTACTACCTGACCGTCTACAACGAGCCGATCAGTCAGCCGGCCAAGCCCGAGGGACTCGACCCGACCGGCATCGTCAAGGGTGCGTACCGGTTCCAGAAGGCGCCGGAGGGCAAGGAACACCCGGCCAACATCCTCGTGTCCGGCGTGACCATGCCCGACGCGCTGCGCGCCGCCGACATGCTCGCGGAGGAATGGAACGTCGGCGCCGACGTCTACTCGGTCACGTCGTGGAGCGAGCTCGCCCGGGACGGGATCCGCGCCGACCGCGAGGTACTGCGTGATCCGGCCGCCGAGCCGGCACCGGCGTACCTGACCGAGCTGCTCGCCGACGCCGCCGGCCCGTTCGTCGGTGTCAGCGACTACATGCGCGGCGTGCAGGAGCAGATCCGGGCATACCTCCCGGGCACCTACCTCACGCTGGGGACGGACGGGTTCGGGTTCTCCGACACGCGCCCGGCGGCGCGACGGTTCTTCAACGTCGACGCCGAGTCCATCGTCGTCGCGGTGCTCGTCGCGCTCGCCCGGGACGGCAACATCGAGATGTCGGTGGCCAAGCAGGCCGCCGACAAGTACCGGATCGACGACGTCTCGGCCGCACCCGAGCAGACCAGCGATCCGGGAGTCGCCTGACCGGTCGCGCCGACGGACACGGCCTCCACTCGCCCTCGGTCGGGGAACCCACCCCGGCCGAGGGGCTAGATTGAGGTCGTGTCCGATGCGCGCGTGAACAGGAAGCAGCCACCGGCTGACGTGTTCGGTGAGCGGGGCGCGCACGTACCGGCCCCCGCCACCGTGCACGACGCGCTGCCGGACACTCTTCTCCGGCGGGTCAAGCAGTACAGCGGCCGACTCGCCACCGAGGCGGTCCATTCGATGCAGGACCAGCTGCCCTATTTCTCCGACCTCGACGCCGCGCAGCGCGCGAGTGTGCAACTCGTCGTGCAGACCGCGGTGGTCAACTTCGTCGAGTGGATCCAGGACCCCGAGGGCAACGTGAAGTTCACGGTCCAGGCCTTCCAGGTGGTCCCGCAGGACCTCGCCCGCCGCATCACGCTGCTGCAGACCGTCGAGATGGTCCGCGTGGCCATGGAGTTCTTCGAGAAGTGGCTGCCGCTCCTCGCCCGCAACGATGCCCAGCTCCGTGCGCTGACCGAGTCGGTGCTGCGCTACGGACGCGAGATCGGTTTCGCCGCGGCAGCGATCTACGCCTCGGCCGCGGAGTCACGCGGGGCGTGGGACTCCCGGCTCGAGGCCCTCGTCGTCGACGCGGTGGTCCGCGGCGACACCGGGCCACAATTGCTCTCTCGCGCAGCGGCGCTCAACTGGGACTCGGATGCGCCGGCCACCGTGATAGTCGGGACGCCGCCCCCGGAACAGAACGTGTCGGTGCCACTGGCGATCCACAACACGGCCAAGTCCTTCGACCGGTCGGCCCTGTCGGTGGTGCAGGGTTCGGTGCTGGTGGCCATCGTGAGCGGTCCCGCCCGTCCGACCGAGAAGTTCGTCGGCGCACTGCTCTCCCACTTCGCCGACGGTCCGGTGGTGATCGGTCCGACCATGCCGAACCTCGGCAGCGCGCACTCGAGTGCCACCGAGGCCATGGCCGGGATCGAGGCGGTGGCCGGCTGGCCGAGCGCACCGCGGCCGGTCCACAGTCTCGAACTGCTACCCGAGCGCGCGCTCAACGGCGACGAGTCAGCGATGACCGCTTTGATCGAATCCCTCGTCCAGCCGCTCGCCGAGGGCGGTGCGACGCTGACCACCACTCTCGAGGCCTACCTCGACTCCGGCGGCTCGGTCGAGTCCTGCGCCCGAATTCTGTACATCCATCCAAATACGGTTCGCTACCGACTGAAGAAAATTTCGGAAATCACAGGACGTGACCCAACTAACCCGCGCGACGCCTACGTTCTGAGGGTCGCGTCGACGGTGGGTCGACTGACACACTTCCGGCACAAATCGCCATCATCTGCCACATGAGTCACACGGGTTTCATGTCCGATTCACCGTTTCCGCTGATAGGAGCCTTAACAACACGGTTCGGTAACAAATCTCAGACTGGTGACGAACCAGGTGATCTCTAGGTCTCCTTTGTGGGAACCCCACAAAAGCCCGCGACAAGCTTCATGCTTCTCCACACCCACATCCCGCGGGTAAAGGGTGTTCTCTGGTCACGTGCTTTCGATGCTTGCTCCCGGACAGGGTTCTCAGACACCCGGCATGCTCACGCCGTGGCTCGAATTGCCGGGCGCGCGTGACCAGATCGCCACCTGGTCCAAACAGACCCGTCTGGACCTCGAACGCCTCGGCACCACCGCCACGGCGGAGGAGATCACCGACACCGCCGTGACCCAGCCGCTCGTCGTCGTCGCCGCACTGCTGGCCTACGACGAGGTGCGCAAGCACGGTGAACTGCCCGCCGACGCCGTGGTCGCCGGCCACTCGGTCGGCGAACTCGCCGCCGCCGCGATCACCGGTGTCATCTCGGCCGACGAGGCCGTCACGCTGGCCGCGCTGCGCGGCTCGGAGATGGCGAAGGCGTGTGCCCTGCAGCCCACGACCATGGCCGCGGTCCTCGGGGGCGACGAGGCGGCCGTCCTCGCACGCCTCGACGAACTCGATCTCGTCCCCGCCAACCGCAACGCCGCCGGGCAGATCGTCGCCGCCGGCGCGGTCGCGCAGATCGACGAGCTCATCGCCTCGCCGCCGGAGAAGGCCCGGATCCGCAAGCTCGCGGTCGCCGGCGCGTTCCACACGCACTTCATGGCCCCGGCGCAGGACGCCGTCGCCGCAGCCGCCGCCCGCATCACGCCCGCCGATCCCACCCGGACCCTGCTGTCGAACTCCGACGGACAGCCGGTGACGAACGGAGCCGACGCGCTGGCCAAGCTGGTGGGGCAGGTGACCAGGCCGGTCCGCTGGGATCTGTGCTCGGCGTACCTGCGAGACCACTCGGCCCACGCCCTGGTAGAACTTCCCCCGGCGGGGACGCTGGTGGGCATCGCGAAGCGCGAGCTCAAGGGCACCCCCGCGCTGGCGCTCAAGGAGCCCGGCGACATCGCGAAGATCACCGAACTTGGATAGCGGTCGCGGGTAGTCCGCGACCCCCGGAACGTCGGCTTCATGTCGGCGTGTCCAAGCGCGCGGACTTCTCTGTCCGTGCTGCGCTCCGGAAATCTCACATCCACGTAGGAAGACGAAAGGGAACCACACAGTGGCTGCCACCCAGGAACAACTCATTGCCGGCATCGCCGAGATCATCGAGGAAGTCACCGGCATCGAGCCGTCCGAGGTGACCCTCGAGAAGTCGTTCGTCGACGACCTGGACATCGACTCGCTGTCCATGGTCGAGATCGCGGTCCAGACCGAGGACAAGTACGGCGTCAAGATCCCCGACGAGGATCTGGCCGGCCTGCGTACCGTCGGTGACGCGGTCGCCTACATCCAGAAGCTCGAGAGCGAGAACCCCGAGGCCGCAGCTGCCATCAAGGCGCAGGTCGAGGCAGACGAGGCCTGATGACCCCCTCTTCCCTCCGCGAGTACTCCACGCTGGGTGGGAACTTCCCGAGTGTGGTGGTCACCTCCATGGTGGCCACCACCTCGTTGGGTGGGGATCTCGACTCGACCTGGAAGAACCTGCTGGCCGGCGAATCGGGCATCCGTGAGCTGACCGACGACTTCATCACCAAGTACAACCTCCCGGTGCGCATCGGTGGTCGTCTCCTCCAGGATCCCGCCGAGGAGGTCACGCGCATCGAATCCCGGCGGATGGCCTATGTCGAGCGCATCTCCCACGTGATGAGCAAGCGCCTCTGGGCGCAGGCCGGCGAACCCGACGTCGACAAGGACCGCCTCGCGGTCGTCATCGGCACCGGTCAGGGTGGCGCCGACGCGATGGTCGACGCAGTCCAGGCCATGGAGGGCACCGGCAACTACCGCAAGGTGTCCCCGCTCGCCGTCTCGATGGCGATGCCGAACGGACCGGCGGCCGTCGCCGGACTCAACGTCGGCGCACGCGCCGGCGTGATCACTCCCGTCTCGGCCTGTTCGTCGGGCGCCGAGGCCATCGCGCACGCCTGGCGGCACATCGTCATGGGTGACGCCGACATGGTCGTCACCGGCGGCGTCGAGGGTCACATCGACGCGGTGCCGATCGCCGCGTTCTCGATGATGCGGGCGATGAGCACCCGTAACGAGGACCCCGCAGCGGCGTCGCGACCGTTCGACAAGGATCGCGACGGTTTCGTGTTCGGCGAGGGTTCGGCGATGCTGATCCTCGAACGCGAGGAACACGCCCGCGCACGCGGTGCACATATCCACGCCCGCCTGCTCGGTACCGGCATCACCTCCGACGGATTCCACCTCGTCGCCCCCGACCCGAGTGGTCAGGGCAACGCGCGGGCCATGACGCGGGCCCTGCAGACCGCTGGTCTGCAGCGCTCCGACATCACCCACATCAACGCGCACGCGACGTCGACCCCCATCGGCGACACCGCCGAGGCCGCCGGCATCCTCGCCGCCATCGGACAGCACGCTGCGGTGTACGCGCCGAAGTCCGCGCTCGGACACTCCATCGGTGCGGTCGGGGCGCTCGAGTCGGTCCTGACGATCAAGAGCGTCGAGGAAGGCGTCATCCCGCCGACCCTCAACCTCGAGAACCTGGACCCGGAATGCGACATCGACGTCGTGCACGGTGAACCCCGGTACGGGCAGATCGATTACGCGATCAACAACTCGTTCGGTTTCGGTGGGCACAACGTGGCGCTCGCCTTCGGTCGCTACTGAGCATCACCGCCACACCCCCCGACACCCAGGAGACATCGATGACGACCTTGGCTCCCGTTGCCGGCCGCGAAGAAGCCGCCGATCCCCGCGACCCGCTGTTGCGGCTGACCAACTTCTTCGACGAAGGCACGATGTCGCTGCTCCATCCGCGCGACAAGTCGGGCGTCCAGGCCGCCGTCGGACTGGTGCACGGGGTCCGTACGGTCTCCTACTGCACCGACGGCACCGTCATGGGCGGCGCCATGGGTGTCGTGGGGTGTGCGCACATCGTCAACGCCATCGACACCGCCATCACCGAACAGGCGCCGGTCATCGGCATCTGGCACTCGGGTGGCGCCCGCCTCGCCGAGGGTGTCGAGGCGTTGCACGCGGTGGGTCAGGTCTTCGAGGCGATGGTGCGTGCCTCGGGCTACATCCCGCAGATCTCGGTGGTCGTCGGCTTCGCCGCCGGCGGCGCCGCCTACGGCCCGGCGCTCACCGACGTCGTGATCATGGCGCCGGCCGGCCGGGTCTTCGTGACCGGCCCGGACGTCGTCAAGAGCGTCACCGGCGAAGAAGTGGACATGGAGTCGCTGGGCGGCCCGACCACCCACGGCAAGAAGTCCGGTGTCTGTCACATCGTCGCCGACTCCGAGCCCGACGCGCTGTGGCGCGCACGGCGTCTGGTGTCGACGTTCACCCAGCAGGGACATTTCGACCGCGAACACGCGCGGGCCGGCGACACCGACCTCAAGGCCCTGCTGCCGGAGTCGAATCGGCGCGCCTACGACGTCCACCCGGTCGTCGAGCAGTTGCTCGACTCCGGTGTCGCGGCCGACGGCGAGACCCAGATCTCGAGTTTCGAAGAGCTGCAAGCCAAATGGGCACCGAACATCGTCGTCGGCTTCGGCCGGTTGTCCGGACGCAGCGTGGGGATCATCGCGAACAACCCGCTGCGGATGGGCGGCTGCCTCAACTCCGAGAGCGCGGAGAAGGCATCGCGTTTCGTCCGCCTCTGCGATGCCTTCGGCATCCCGCTCATCGTCATCACCGATGTGCCGGGTTACTTGCCCGGCGTCGGCCAGGAGTGGAACGGCGTCGTCCGCCGCGGCGCGAAGCTCTTGCACGCGTTCGCCGAGGCCTCGGTCCCCCGGGTCACGCTGGTGACCCGGAAGATCTACGGCGGCGCCTACATCGCGATGAACTCGCGTGCGCTCGGCGCCACCGCGGTGTTCGCCTGGCCGGGCTCCGAGGTCGCCGTGATGGGCGCGAAGTCCGCGGTGGGCATCCTGCACAAGAAAGCTCTCGCCGCAGCGCCCGACGACGAGCGTGAGGCCCTGCACGACCGTCTCGCCGCCGAGCACGAGGCGATCGCCGGCGGTGTCGGCCGCGCACAGTCCATCGGCGTGGTCGACGAGATCATCGACCCGGCGCACACTCGCAGCATCATCGCCGAGGCGCTCGCCGCGGCACCCGCGCGCCGCGGTCGCCACAAGAACATCCCGCTCTGACGCATCGCACAGACGACGAAAGTGCCCCGGTCCACGAGGACCGGGGCACGTCTCGTTGTAGTTCGTCCCCCTGCTAACCCACCCGCTGCTGCAACCAGGTGACCTCGGCGCCGGCACCGCCCATGCGGTACTGCTCGAGCGCGTTGTCCCACGCGGTTCCGAGCGCGCCTTCGAGTTCACCGGCGAGACCGGCGCTGTCGGGCTGCGATTCGATCATCGAACGCAACTGGTTCTCGCCGATGATGACGTCGCCGTTGGCGCTCGTGGAGCCGCGCCAGAGGCCGAGTCCCGGGACGTAGCAGAACCGTTCACCGTCGACACCCTCGCTGGGGTTCTCGGTCACCTCGAAACGCAGCGCCGACCACTCCCGCAGCGCCGTCACCAGACGAGCCGCGGTACCGACCGGACCCGCCCAGTCGACAGTGGCACGCTGCATGCCGGGTTCGGCATCCTGTGCCGACCATTTCAGGTTGGCGCGCGCATTCAGGGTCGACGACAGAGCCCACTCCACATGCGGGCACAGCGCCACCGGCGCCGAGTGGATGTAGACCACTCCTGTTGTCATGTCCGCAAACTGATTCAGATTGCGCACCTTGTTCACCTCCGTTGTCGACGAGGAACGTCTTCCCCAACACACCTCGCGACAGCGGATATCACATTCGTAGGGTCAATTGTGCCCCATGATGCACGTGTTGCGCTAGTTTCTCCTGCGAGAAAAATTCAGTTCTGTGACGAGAGTTCATCAACGACACGATCGTTGAACTCGCTCCACAGCGGCTTCGCCCATGGTCCGAAGAGCCGATCCGTCAGCACGACGCAGGCCGCGTCGAGCGCCGGATCCACCCAGAGGAACGTGCCGGCCTGACCGAAGTGCCCGAACGTCCGCGGGGAGTTCCTCGTCCCGGTCCAGTGCGGCGACTTCTCGGACCTGATCTCGAAGCCGATCCCCCAGTCGTTGGGACGGTGCTTGCCGTACCCGGGGACGAATCCGTCGAGTCCGGGGAACCGCACCGACGTCAGCGTCCCGAAGGTCTCCGGCGCCAGCAGGCGCGGATCCAGCAACTCGCGGGCAAAGGCCGCCAAATCCGCCACGCTCGAGCGGGCGGCATGCCCGGCCGGCCCGTAGAGCGTCGTCGACGACATCTCCAGCGGCGCGCACACGGCTTCGGAGAGATAGCGGCCGAACTCGATACCGGTCGCCTCGGCCACGACCTCGGAGGCCACCTCGAAGCCCGCGCTCGAGTAGATCCGCTGCTCCCCCGGCGGGGCCTCGACCTCGCGGGTGTCGTAGGCCAGGCCGGACGCGTGCGAGAGCAGGTGGGCAAGGGTCGACCCCGACGGCCCGGCCGGGTCGTCCAGCTCGACGGCTCCCTCCTCGACGGCGACGAGCACCGCGTAGGCCACCAGCGGCTTCGTGACCGAGGCGAGCTCGTAGACGCGAGCGGGGTCGCCGAACTGGTCGGCGACCCCGTCGCGGGTGATGATCGCCGCCGACACGTGGTCGACGGGCCATTCCGTCAGAGAATCAAGGACAGACACATCGGGTCACGTTACCCGGGTGCTCACCAGTCCTCTTCGGTGTAGCGGATGACTCCGCGGATGTTCTTGCCGTCCAACATGTCCTGGTAGCCCTCATTGATCTGGTCCAGACGGTACTGCCGGGTGATCATGTCGGCGATGTTGAGCTTGCCGATCTTGTACATCGACAGCAGCTGTGGGATGTCGAGCTTCGGGTTGGCACCGCCGAAGATCGAACCCTGCAGATTCTTCTGGAGCAGGGTCAGCATGGCGAGATTGAGGTTGACATCGCTCTCGAGCATGTTGCCCATACCGGTCAGGACGCAGGTGCCACCCTTGGCGGTGATACCCATCCACAGGTCGACGTCCTTGCCGTGGACCTCGCCGACCGTGACGATCACCTTCTGGCACATGCCGCCGTGAGTGGTCTCCGCGATCGCCATGGCCGCCTCTTCGACCGTGGCGAAGGCCGCGGTGGCCCCGAACTTGAGCGCCTGCTCCCGCTTCCACTCCACCGGGTCGATGGCGAACAGGTTGCGGGCGCCGGAGATGACCGCGCCCTGCAGGGCCGCGGTACCCACGCCGCCGACACCCACGATCGCGACGTCCTCCCCCGGTCGTACGTCGCCGCTGCGGGTCGACGAGCCGTAACCGGTGGGGATGCCACAGCCGCAGAGCGCCGCGACCTCGAACGGGATGTCCTTGTCGATCTTCACCGCCGAGGCCTCGTGCACGACCATGTACGGCGCGAAGGTGCCCAGCAGCGTCATCGGGTAGACGTTCTCGCCGGCGGCGGTCTGGATCCGGAAGGTGTTGTCCGACACCGCCTCGCCCTGCAGCAGCATGGCGCCGAAGTCGCACAGGTTGGCCATTCCCGACTGACACGACGGACACTTGCCGCACGACGGGATGAACGACAGCACGACGTGGTCGCCGACCTCGAAGTCGGTGACTCCCTCACCGACCTCGGCCACGACGCCCGCACCCTCGTGACCACCGAGGATCGGGAACCCGGCCATCGGGATGCCACCGGTCATCAGGTGATGATCGGAGTGGCACATGCCGGCGGCTTCCATCTTGATCTTGATCTCGTGGGCCTTGGGATCGCCGATCTCGATGTCCTCGATCGCCCACGGCTTGTTGTGCTCCCGCAGCAATGCACCCTTTGTCTTCACTGAACTCCTCCGTTCGAACCCGGCGACGTCTCGCACCGGGAGGATCTACTCACTCCGACGGTTGCCGCCATGACGTGACAGTAGTCACTCAACCACAAAATTGGAACGTGTTCTAGTGCGTGTTTCTTGGCGCGTCGATGCCGGCGGTGGTCGGGACGGACGAGACCACGACGACCTGGGCGCGAGTGCTTGCGCCCAGGTCGGAGGGTGTCGACGTCGCCGAGGCGTCCGACGACAGTGGATACGACGGGGTCAGTCGGCCAGGCCGGCGTCCTTGCTGCCGTAGCTCTGGCGCAGGGTCGGCTTGACGACCTTGCCACCGGCGTTGCGCGGCAACTCGTCGACGATGACGATGTCCTTCGGATGCTTGAACCGCGCGAGGTTCTCGTTGAGGTACGGCTCGAGGTCGGCGAGCGTCAGGTCCTCGACGCCTTCGGCGAGCACGATCACCGCGACCGGCACCTCACCCCACTTCTCGTGTGCGCGACCGATGATCGCCGCCTCGGTGATGCTCGGATGACCGAAGAGGACGTTCTCGACCTCGGCGCAGTAGATGTTCTCGCCACCGGAGATGATCATGTCCTTGGCGCGGTCGACGACGTAGAGGAAGCCCTCCTCATCGGCACGGACCAGGTCACCGGAGTGGAACCAGCCGCCGGCGAAGGCGTCGGCGGTGCCCTGCTCGTTCTGCCAGTACCCCTTCATCATGTTCGGGCCGCGGTAGACGATCTCGCCGACCTCACCCTGCGCGACGTCGTTGCCCTCGGGGTCGACGATGCGCGCGGTCACGGCCGGGACGACCTTGCCGATGGAGCCGATCTTGCGCAGGGCGTCCTTGCCCTCGAGTACGCAGGTGATCGGCGACATCTCGCTCTGTCCGAAGACGGCGACGTTGAGCGCCTCCGGGAAGGTCTCGTTCATCGCGTTCAGGACGGTGTCCGACGCCGGGGCCGCACCCCAGCTGATCACACGTAGCTTGAGATCACGCGGCTTGGCCTGCTGCGCGGCACAGACGGCCTGCCACTGTGCGGGCACCAGGAAGATCGAGGTGGTGCCCTCGCGCTCGATGGTGTCCAGCATGTCGTCGGGGTCGAACGCGCCGAGCGGATGGATCACCGAGAGGGCGCCCATGTAGAACAGGGGCGCCATGGCGCCGAGGCCGGCGATGTGGAACATCGGGGCAACACACGAGCCGATGTCGTCGGAACGGGTCTGCAGGGCCTGCAGACAGGTGACCGCCTGCGCCTGCATGTTCGTGTGGGTGAGCATGGCGCCCTTGGGCTTTCCGGTCGTGCCCGAGGTGTACATGATCAGCGCGACGGTCTCCTCGGGAACGTCTATCTCCTCGAGATCCGACGAATCCTCGGCGACGAGCGCCTCGTAGTCGAGGTGATTGTCCTTGTCCGAACCGCCGACCACGATGGTGTGCTCGATCGCTCCGGTGGAGGCGCCCGCGGCGTCGGCCAGCGGGGCGAGCAGGGTCTCGGTGACGATCACCTTCGCGCCGCTGTCGTTGACGAGAAACGCGACCTCGGCCGGGCTCATCCGGATGTTCACCGGAACGGGGATGGCACCGATCAGGTTCGCACCCAGAACCGCTTCGACGTACTCCGAGCGGTTGAGCAGCACGATCAGCACACGATCGCCGAACTGCACGCCGCGGCGGCTCAGTGCGGCCGCGAAGGCGCGGCTGCGCTCGTCGAGTTCCTTCCAGGTGGTGATGTTGCCCAGGAACTTCAGCGCCGGCTTGTCCGGGGTCATGAAGGCGTGGCGGCGGATCTGGTTGTTCCAGTGGTTGCGGCGCGAACGCAGCGGCTCGGTGGCCAGGTCGCTGAAGGTGTCGACGGTCGCGGTCATACGATCGGTCTCCTCGTTGTCTCTCTGGTGGTGATGGGGTCGGGAACGGTTGTGGTACAGCGATTCCGACGTGTCGCGGCGCTCACTTGGAGGCGCCGGCGAACGCGGTGATGGCCGCCTGGAACTCCGGGGACTGGAGCAGTTCGGTCTGGCCGTCGAGTTCTCGTTCGATCGCGGCCTCGAAACCGGACATCGTGTGCGCGTCGAGCGCGGCCTTCGTGAGCCGGAGCGCGGCAGCGCTCTTACCCGCGAGCTTGCCGGCGACCTTGCCGACCACCTCGTCGAGCGCGGCACGATCCTCGACGACGCCGTTGACGAGTCCGGCGTCGAGAGCCTCTGCGGCACGCAGCTTCTCACCGAGCAGCGCCAGCTCGTTGGCACGCACGCGACCGACGGCCGTCGCGAACGACATCGAGGCGGCGCCGTCGGGCATGAGACCGATGTTGACGAACGCGAGCAGGAAATACGACCTGGCCGTCGTATAGATGAGGTCGGCACCGAGTGCGAGCGACGCACCGATCCCCGCGGCTGCACCGTCGACGGAGGCGATCACCGGGACCGGGACCGAACGCACGGCCCGGATGAGATCAGAACCTCCGGAGATGATCTGACGCGCCTGCGTCGGAGTGAACCCGGAGGCGCCGCCCGCGGTCGACTGTTCGGCGAAGCCCCGGACATCGGCGCCCGCACTGAAACTGCCGCCCGCGCCGTCGAGCACGATCACGCGGACGTCGTCGCGAGTCGACCACTCCGCCAACGTGTCCTCGATCGCCTGATGGGCCCCGCCGTCGAGGGCGTTCATCCGTTCCGGACGAGAAATCGTCAGGCGCCCGATCCCGGAGTCGTCCACCGATGTGATGACTCCGCCGCGCGTGATCTCTTCGCTCACTGCTCTCCCCACTCCAGGCCGGCTTCTCGGTAGACACAGCCCCCCGAATCTGTGCCATCGCCTAGATTACTACCACAATGCGACGCAGATCACGAGAATCTCGGTTAACTTATCAGACTCGCAAGCCGGTCTCTCCTGCGGTTTTGCCGGTCGATGCCGAAATCTGTCACGAGAACGTGGTCTCCGGATAGGCTCTGTCGTCATGACCGCCCGCCCGCAGACGTCGCGCCCGGACACCGGCGCCCGGCGTCGTCGTCCCGCCGACCGGCGACGCATGATCGTCGACGCCGCGGCGAAGGCCTTCAGCGACGGCGGGTACCACGCGGTGCGGCTCGACGACATCGCCGACGCCGTCGGCATCTCCACCCCGGCGCTGTACCGGCATTTCCCGAACAAGTACGCACTGTTCGCCGAGACCACCGCCGACCTCGCGACCGGCCTGCGCGACGTTCTCGACACCGTCCCGGAGGGGTCGCCCGAGGAGTTGCCCGCACTCCTCGAGGCGATCACCGCCACCTCGTTCGACAATCGTCGCCGCGGTGGGCTGTACCGGTGGGAGTCGCGCTACCTCGAGCCCGCCGACGCCGCGATCGTCCGCGATGTCGTCGTCCACCAGCATCGTCGTGTGCGTGCCGCCGCCCGCCGGCTGCGCCCGTCGCTGACCGATCTCGACGCCAATCTCGTTGCCGCGGCGATGATCAGCGTCGCGGCGAGTCCGACAACGCATCGCGCCTCGTTGCCGGCCCGCGAGGCGACAGCGTTGATGTCGGCCGCCGCGATCGGCCTACTCGGGGTCGAGCTGCCCGAGCCGACCGACCCCGAGCCGCCGTCGGTGACCGGACTCGCCCCGGCCGCCAAGCGCGAGGTCATCCTGACCGAGGCGATCGAGCTGTTCGCCGCCCGCGGGTTCCGGGACGTGACGATCGAGGACATCGCACACGCGGCAGACCTGCCGGCATCAGGCGTGTACCGCCACTTCCCCAGCAAGGTCGCCATTCTCGAGGCCTCGTTCTGGCGCGCCACCGACCGGGTCACGTCGGCCATCTCCGACGCGCTGGCGGCGTCGACCACGCCCCGCGAGGCGATCGCCGCGATGGTCGCCTCGTACATCCGGTTATCATCCAGCGCAACCGATCTCATCGCGATCTACGAGACCGAGATCGGGCACACGACTCCCCAGGCACGCGAGGAACTACGCAACCAGCAGCGGATCACCGTGGACGAGTTCGCCACCTGGCTCACCCGCGTCCGCGACGAGCTGTCGCTCTCGCAGGCGCGCTTCCTCGTACACGCTTCCCTGAACGTGGTCACCGACCTGTCGCGTCAGTCCCTACCGCCCTCCCCCGACCGGATCGACGCACTGGCGATGCGGATTCTGTTGCACGGCTGACTATCTGATGACCGGCAAGCACGCCGAACTTCGCTCCCTGATCCGAAAGAACTGCAGAACCCGAGAGACGTGCTGAGCCACTGCTCCCTGAGGTGCGAGCGAAGCGAGCCACGAAGGGCTTCGCAACGTGTCTCACCAGGCCCTTCGTGGCTCGTCGCTAACGCTCCTCGCACCTCAGGGGGCAATGGTTATGTCGTTCCTTCGGATTAGGAAGGCGGTGATTGGTCGCGCCCTCCACAAGCTCCGGGCGCTCCTCAGGGAGCGATAGGACTCGCTTCTTTCGGATCAGGGAGCCGAGGCCTCACAGCACCGCGAAGTCGTCCATCAGCCAGCGACCGTCCTGCTCCACGAGGGTGACCTTGACCCGCGACTGATACGGGAATCCCTCCGGGAACTCCTGGGCGGTCTGCGGCGACTTCAGGGTCTGGTCCAGGGTGACCAGCACAACGGCCTTGCCGTCGTCGACGGACATGAGGCCCGCATTGTCGGCCGTCGCCGTCGACACCGATTCGGCCTCGGCGGATCCGCGGCGGGCGTCCTGCGAGGACTCGATGTAGGTCTGGGTGAACGCCGGCGTGGAGATCTCCCGGATGCGTCGGTCGAGGTCTGCGTAGTCGGCTGAGTTGTAGGTCGAGATCTCGGCCGCGTACCGCCGGGCGGTCTCGAGGAGGGACGTCGTCGTACCGGCCGACGCGCTCGACTCGGCGCGTTCATCGGCATCCACGTACGCCACGGCGAGCACCGCCGTCGACGCCGCGAGGACGACGACCGCCACGATCAGCGCGATCACCGCCCACGGTCGGCTGCCGACCGTCGAAGTCCAACCGGTCCACCGGCGGGAACCACTCCTACGCGCCGTGGCGGGATCGAGCTTGCGGGGGGTGCGGTCCGAGCCAGGGCGTGGGTCCGCGACCTCGGTCGTGGCGTCGTCGGACCCGTCGGCGTCGTCCGTATCGGCCGGCTCGTCGGCACCCGTGGGCTCGTCAGCCGGGCGTCGGCGCTCGGCCTTGCGGGCTGCTTCCGCCGCCTTCGCCTCGGCCTCGGCGCGGTACTTGTCGCGGTTGCTGCGATTGGCCTGCAGGAACTCGTTGCCGTCGAGCGGGGTGACCTGCTCGCCCGTCGGCGATGTCGCCTGGTGAGACTCCGCGTCGACGGACTGTTCGGGCTGGTCGGACGTGGAACGCGACTTCGGCATGCGTTCAATGTAGCGAGACGTTCCCGACGGGTTCGTCTCGCTGCCGGATCACGGCCCGTCGGTCACAGCGCACCGAGGTCCAGGGACACCCACTGTTTCGGTTCGAGGAACAGCTTGGTCTGGGGACCGTGATCCTTCTCGGCCATCTCCACGTAGGGGTCGACGGCCTGGGGCGGGAGGTAGCGCGCCGCCATCTCCTGCAGGTCGCCGCGGGTGCCCGGAACCATGTCGACCGCATCCCCCGACACGGCCACGTACATCAGCCGCGGCGACACCTCGTCGACCATGAGCGTGAACCGCCCGGCGGTACGGATGAGCTGCAACTTGCGCGATTCAGTTCCGGTGAGCAGCCAGGGGCGACCGCCCGGCTCGTACTGGTACCACACCGGGACCGTGAGCGGCGCCCGGCCGGGCTCGGCTTCGACCGACAGCGCCGCGACATGGGGTTCGGACAGGAACGCTTCTCGTTCGGATTTCGTGAGTGCCATGATCCGACGGTAGTTCGGACCACCGACATTCCCCTCCGGGTTCGACGACCCGGAGGAGAGCGGTGTGACTACTTCCAGGGTTCGAGAACCTCGGCGGCGCGTTCGGCGAGCACCATCTGGAAGATCGGGCCGAAACTGACCCGGGCGACACCGAGTTCGGCCAGTGCCGCTTTGGTGTTCTTGGTCGGATGGCCGATCGCGTTGACCGGCAACGGCAGTTCGCTGGTGAGCCGCTTCTGCGCGGCGTCGTCGTGGAAACCGACCGGGTACAGCACGTCTGCGCCGGCATCGGCAGCCAGCTTCATTCGCTCGATCGCCCGGTCGAGGCGGTCGGATTCGTCGCCGACCTGCTTGACGAACAGGTCGGTGCGCGCGTTGATCACCACGTGGACATCGGTGGCGTCGGACGCCGCCCGCAGCGCACCCACGAAATCGGCGTGCTCCTGTGGCTCGCGAAGGCGTCCGCCCTCGCTGTGCACGGTGTCCTCGATGTTCAGACCGACGGCGCCCGCGGCGATCAGGCCGTCGATGAGCGTCTTCGGGTCCTCCCCGTAGCCGGACTCGATGTCAACGGAGATCGGGACGTCGACCGCCGTGGTGATCTGCCGGATGCGGGTAGTCAGTTCCTCGAACGTGATTCCTTCGTTGTCGGGCTTGCCGATCGAGTCCGACACCGGGTGACTGCCGACGGTGAGCGCGGTGAACCCGGCGGAGATCGCGAGGTTCGCCGACCAGGCGTCCCACACCGTGGGCAGGATGACCGGGTTTCCCGGTTGGTGGAGTTCGAGCAGAGTCGTGGCCTTGCCGGCGAGTTCCGTCATGGTCCCTACAACTACGCGAGTTCCCGGTCTCATTCCACCGCCATTGCGCTACTTGCGCCAGAACAAATGGTGCGTCACGCCACTGGTGCTCGGGACGGATTCGTGGTGATACCGGCCCTCGAGCTCCTCGGGTGACTCCCAGAGTTTGAGTCCGGCGCCGATCGTGACGGGTGCGACGGCGATGTGGAGGGTGTCGATGAGGTCGGCGTCGAGGAACTCCCGGACGGTGCTCACGCCGCCGCCGATACGTACGTCCTTGCCGTCCGCCGCGGCCTTCGCCTGCTCGGCGGCCTCGGCCGGGGTCGCGTCCAAGAAGTGAAACGTGGTGTCACTCAGCGTGAACGACGGCCGCACATGGTGCGTCAGTACGAAGACGGGAGTGTGGAACGGCGGCTCATCACCCCACCAGCCCTGCCACTCATGGTCGGTCCACGGTCCGCGCTGATAACCGAACTTGTTGCGGCCCATGATCTCCGCACCGATGTTATGAGCGAAGTCGCGGGTGAAATAGTCGTCGAGGCCGCGGGTGCCACCCGGGTCGGTCCGGTTGGGCCAGCTCGCGGTGGCGCCCGCCCACGACATCAGTTCCCACGGTTCGACGCGATCACCGAAGGGACGCTCGAACGTCTGGTTCTCCCCCGCCCCGACCCCATCTTGTGAGATCGAGAAGTTCTGGACTCTGAGTTGCTGTGGCATGGTTCGGCTTCCTTGTCGGTCGGCACGAGCAATCTATGCGGACAGACTCGGTGTCGCAGCCAAACTCATCGATGCGACTCGGCGCGGAGCACGCCGGACGCCGATCGTACGACGCCGGGTCAGGCGAGCGCCTGCGCGATGACCTCCGCGACGGGGGTCGACGACCGGCCGATGAGCGACTGGAGGTCGCCGGAGTCGGTGTCCAGCTCACCGCGGCTGATCCCGGCATCTGCGCCGGCCAGCATCGCGGCGACCGGTTCCGGCAGACCCGCGCTGACGAGAGCGGCCTGGTAGTCGGCTTCGGAGAGGTCGCGGTACTGGACGGTCGCACCCGATGCCACACCGATCGCTCGGGCGAATTCGCCGTAGGTCAGCCGCTCGTCACCACCCAACTCGTAGACCTTGCCGGCCTGGTCCGAGTCGGCGGTGAGGACCGCTGCGGCCGCAGCCGCGTAGTCGGCACGAGCGGCGGCAGCGAGTTTTCCCTCACCCGCGGCACCCAGGAGCGTTCCGGTCGCCGCCGCCTGCGGGATGGCGGCCAGGTAGTTCTCCCAGTACCAGCCGTTGCGCAGGATCACGGCGGGCACCGACGACTCGTTCAGTCGAGCTTCGGTGGCGACGTGCCCGGAAGCCAGACTCAGACCGCTCGTGTCGGCGTGCAGCAGGCTGGTGTAGGCGATCAGTTCGACGGAGTTGGCCTCCGCCGCCTCGATCACGTTGGTGTGCTGGGCAACACGTTGCCCGACCGCCGAACCCGAGACCAGCAGCAACTTGTCGACGCCGACGAGGGCGTCGACAAGTGATGCCGGATCGTCATAGTCGGCGACACGGACCGAAACGCCGTGCGACACGAGCTTCGAGGCCTTCGACTCGTCGCGGACGATCGCCACCACGTCGGCGGCGGCGATGCCCCGGGCGAGTAGTTCGTCGATCACGAGTCCGCCGAGCTGTCCCGTCGCGCCGGTCACTGCTGTGGTCATCTGATTCCTCATCTCTGTCGGTTGGACGACTCCCAGTATGCACTTACTTTTCGTAAGTGCAATACGAACTGTTAGCAAGGTCTCGTCGATTCGGCTACCGTTGAGCACGTGATCGAGATCAGCGACGAGTCCCTCGAGGCGGACGTCTTCGCCCGGGACTGCTCGTCCCGGACCACACTGCAGACCGTTACCGGACGCTGGGGCAGCCTCGTGCTGATCGCGTTGGGGGAGAGCAACTATCGATTCAGCGCGCTGCGGCGACGCGTCGACGGCGTGAGCGAACGGATGCTCTCGCAGACCCTGCAGAGCCTCGAACGCGACGGCATGATCGTGCGCACCGTCCTCGAAGCCATCCCGCCGAAGGTCGAGTACCACCTCACTCCGCTCGGCAGGCAGGTCGCCGACCAGTTGAGCGGCCTGATCGAACTCGTGCAGAACAACATGCCGGCCGTCCGCGACGCCCAGGCCGACTACGACGAGCGACGCGGGGGCGACTGAAACCACTCTCGTCGGGTACACGTGGAGACGTAGGAGTCCGACGAGGAGAGGAGCGTCCCGATGACGTCACCGGAAGCCGACCTGCCGGTCGAGGCCAACGAGGCCGATGCACTCGAGCAGGCCCAGACGGCAGCGCCCGATCCCGCTGAAGGTGTCAACCCCAGCGTGCCGTTCGAGGCCGACGACGCCGACGCCGCCGAACAGGCCACCGAGGTCGAGATCGACCCCGAGGACTACCCCCGGGAGTAGCGCAACGGGCGGCCTGGCCGCCGCATGCGGCTGACCGCCCGTTTTGTCGTCCGACATGACCATGCGCTAAAGTCTGTCCTCGGTCCTGATGACGCGCTCCACGAGCGCCGAGCAGGTCCGAGGCAGTCCCCCATAGCTCAATTGGCAGAGCATTCGACTGTTAATCGAACGGTTACTGGTTCGAGTCCAGTTGGGGGAGCAAGAGGCCCGTCACCCGCGTCGGCAGGTGACGGGTTTTCTCGTCTTCGGCAGTCGTGCCGGTCCGCATTCATATGACCGTCGACCGTGCGGTAATGTCCAGCAGCGGGCTCTCGGGCCCACGGGGCGGTAGCTCAGTCGGTTAGAGCCGCGGACTCATAATCCGTAGGTCGCGGGTTCGAGCCCCGCCCGCCCCACGCACGAAAAGCGTTGTAGCACAGAGCGAGAGCAAACAATCCCCCGGCCGGGCCCGCAGCGCTCACTCACCCACTGTGGGTGGCACATCGGTCGATTCGGCCATCACCGCAGAGCCACTGAGTGTCTCGTTGGCGCGGCGCTCGACCAGCAGCGGCACGAAGTCGCGCACGTCGGTGCCGTCGAAGTGTCGGTACGCGGCTTCGACCGCATCGGCCACTTCCTCGGGTTTTCTGTCGCCGTACATCCCGATCAGGCGGTGCTGAACCTCGGTGACCTGCCGGCGCTCGTCATTCGCGTCCACGCTCCCACGCTAGGCAGCGACCGGTCGTCTCGCAGTGTGGGAGGCAAACCGTCGTCGACTGTTCAGCTGGAGTTCGTCGCCGGCCGCCAGCACCGGGCTCATCGTTCGACGCGACACCAGTACTCGGTCTCACCGGGAATGGGCGTGAGTCTGACCTCGCCGCCCTCGGGACGGTCGAACAGCCGGACCCCCGCGCCCAGGAACACCGGGACGAAGAACACGAGCACCTCGTCGAGCAGCCCGTGATCGATCATCTGTCGCGCGACGTCGGCGCCGATGACGGTGACGTAGCCGTCGCCGGCCGTCCGGGCGGCGAGGTCGACCGCCTCGTGCAGATCCGAGACGAACGTGAAGCCGTCGACGGGGTCCGCCGGCGGGTTGTGTGTGAGAACGACGGCGGGACCGTCGTATTCGCCGCCGAACGCACCCTCGCGGTCGGTGCCCTTGTTGGGGTCATCGCCGCGGAACGACCGGTTGCCGACCAGCAGTGCGCCGGTGCCGCGCATCAACCGTGCGGCGGCATCGTCCGCTGCAGTGGACGCCGGCTGCCCGTCGGCGGGCACGTCGAAGAATCGGGTCAGCCACGACATGTCGCCACCGGGTCCGGCGATGAACCCGTCGAGTGATGCCGTCGCCGAGAAGATCGTTGTCGCCATGGATTCCTGCCTCCGTCGGTGGCGTGGGGGTACCGACGGGGTAGACCGGGCCGGAGACGGATACTCATCGGCCGCCGGCCCCGCGACCGTCGGCGCGAAGACCTACGCGGGTGTGTCAGCCCGCGTCGACGATCGGGTCGACAGCCTGTTCCAGCAGGCTACGACGATAGGCCTCGAGCGCTACGAGATCACCGAAGACCGCGTTGTAGCCGTCGGGGTCGTCGCTGGGTGCCATCCGGCGCAGACGCGACTTGATGTCGGCGATCTGCGAGCCCACCCACACCTCCTGCAACCGTGCGAGCACGCTGGAGATGTAGCGGGCGATGTTGTCCTCGTCGACCGGCATCGATTCGACGGCGAGTTCGGTCACGAGCGGATCGATGATCGGGTCGTCGACGGCATTGCGCACCGCGTCGACCCAGGCCGCGCCACCCAGACCGGACGACGTCCCGCCGAGCCCGGTCATCGCCTGGCGGATGATCGCGTAGGCCGGCTCGTTGAAGCACTCGACGGGCAGCGAGTCGAAGACCGTGCCGGCGATCGCCGGATACTGCAGCGCCGCCTTCAGCGCTTCCCGCTGCGGCCACAGGCGCGGGTCGTTGGGCTGGGGGCGGGCCGACGTCGGCGCGGCCTCCGCCTCCGGCCGATTACGAGCACCGCGACCGCTCCCCCGACTGCCGGAGTTACTGACGCCCTGCGCCTTTCGAATTCTCGCGCCTTCTTCGCGGACTCTGCCGAGAACCTGGGAGACCTCCTCCCAACCGACCCAACCCGCCAGCTGGCGGGCGTACTCGTCACGCAGCGCGATGTCCTTGATCCGGGCGACCACCGGGACGGTGTCGCGCAACGCGTGGACGCGGCCCTCGGCGGTGTCGAGGTCGTGGCCGGCGAGGAGGGCCTTGATCGCGAACTCGAACATCGGCACCCGACGCGCGACCAGGTCGCGGACGGCGGCGTCGCCCTTCTCCTGCCGGAGTTCGCAGGGGTCCATGCCGTCGGGCGCGATCGCCACGAACGTCTGCCCCGAGATGGACTGTTCGCCCTCGAAGGCCTTGAGCGCGGCTGCTTTTCCGGCATCGTCCCCGTCGAAGGTGTAGATCACCTCGCCGCGGAAGTACGAGTCGTCCATCATCAGCCGCCGGATGAGGGCGAGGTGGTCCTCACCGAATGCGGTGCCACACGAGGCGACCGCGGTGGTGACGCCGGCCAGATGCATCGCCATGACGTCGGTGTAGCCCTCGACGACCACCACCTGATGCCCCTTGGCGATGCTCTTCTTCGCGTGATCGAGACCGAACAGCACCTGAGACTTCTTGTACAGCATGGTCTCCGGCGTGTTCATGTACTTGCCGAGGTTGTCGTCGTCGAACAGTTTGCGGGCGCCGAACCCGATGATGTCCCCGCCGAGGTTGCGGATCGGCCACAGGAGACGGCGATGGAAGCGGTCGATCGGCCCCTTGCGTCCTTGTTTGGACAGACCGGCGGCTTCGAGTTCGCTGAACTCGAAGCCCTGCGACAGCAGCGCCTTGGTCATCGTGTCCCAGCCGGCAGGTGCGTAACCGCAACCGAATTGGACGGCCGCCACCGCATCGAAGTCGCGTTCCTTGAGGTAGTCGCGCGCGGGCTGCGCCTCGGGTGACTGCAGCGCGGCCGCGTAGAACTTGGCCGCGGCGGCGTTGGCGGCCACCAGTCGCGCGCGGGTGCCGCGGTCCCGCTTGATGGCGGTACCGCCGCCCTCGTAGTTGATCTGGTAGCCGATCCGATCGGCGAGCTGCTCGACCGCCTCGACGAAGCTGATGTGCTCCTGCTTCTGCAGGAAGCTGTACACGTCGCCGCCTTCGCCGCAGCCGAAGCAGTGGAAGTGGCCGTGATTGGGACGGACGTGGAACGACGGCGACTTCTCGTCGTGGAAGGGGCACAGACCCTTGAGGCTGTCGGCACCGGCGCGCCGGAGGGCGACGTAGTCGCCGACGATGTCCTCGATCCTCGTCTGCTCACGGATCGCCGTGATGTCGCGATCGGGAATTCGGCCTGCCACGCGACCAGTGTAGTGACGCCGGTGAGGCCGCCCGGCCGGGTGCTTCGTCGACCATGCGCGGCCTACCCCAGATGCGCCTGGGCCCCCGAATTGTGCTTGTCGGTGCGCTCGAGCCGGCCTTCGGTCATGGACGCGATCTGGTCGACGATGACCCGCATGCGGGCGGCATCGTCGGACGCGGCGTTCCACCACGGCACGAAGATCGGGTCCAGGCCCCCGGGCGCCGCCTCGGCGAACCAGTTCGCGACCCGGTGGATGCGTTCCCGCTGACGACGCTGTGTCGCCTTGTGCCGCTCGTTGGAGAAGATGAAGCGCAGTGCCAGGGTCTTGAGCATCGACACCTCGGCGGCGATGAGTTCCGGCACCTCGAGGTCGGCATCGTAGCGCGAGACCGGCCGGTCGCCGACCACCTCGCGGGTGCCGGTGATCGCGGCCGACGCGAAGCGGCCGATGAACTCACTCGTCAACCGCTTGAGCGCGACATAGGAGTCGAGCGTGCCGTCGAAGACACCCACCGACCGCACGATGTCCATCCGGTGCAGGCGGGCGGCGGCGTCGACGAGGGCCGCGGGATCGAGACCCGGGAATTCCTTGGCGCCGATGTCGGCGAGAGCGCGCTGATCCTGCGGATCGCCGAGGGTCCGCAGGTCGATCCGGCCACCGATGACGCCGTCCTCGAGGTCGTGCACGGAGTACGCCACGTCGTCGGACCAGTCCATGATCTGCGCCTCGACGCACTGTCGGGTCCCGGGCGCGCCTCGGCGAATCCACGCCAGCATGGCGGCATCGTCGTCGTAGGCCCCGAACTTGCCTCCGGGTGTGCGTCGGGTCCACGGATACTTCAGGGTCGCGTCCAGGGACGCACGGGTGAGGTTGAGACCGGCGCTGCGCCCGTCGGCATCGAGCAGCTTGGGCTCGAGCCGCGTCAGGATGCGCAGGTTCTGGGCGTTGCCCTCGAAACCACCGTGCTCCGCCGCCACCTCGTCGAGCGCACGTTCGCCGTTGTGTCCGTAGGGCGGATGACCGATGTCGTGGGCGAGTCCGGCAAGCTCGACGAGGTCGGGTTCGGCGCCGAGACCGATGGCGATCCCCCGGCCGATCTGCCCGACCTCGAGCGAATGCGTGAGCCGGGTACGGGGCGTGTCGCCCTCGCGCGGACCGACGACCTGCGTCTTGTCGGCCAGCCTGCGCAGGGCGGCCGAGTGCAGGACCCGCGCACGGTCCCGCGCGAAGTCGCTTCGATGGTCGGTCCGGGTGCCGGGCAGACTAGCGACCTTGGCGCCCTCGGGCACGAACCGCTCGACGGCCTCGTCGCCGTAGGTTGCCACCGTCGGGAGCACATGCCCGACCGTCTCGGGACCCTGTCGGGTGCTAGTCAAGCACCCAGCCCCGGGCGACGGCGAAGTCGGTGACCCGCTGCCTGATCGCCACGATCTGACGAGCCGTGAGGGCGCCGTCGGCGTCGAGGAGCAGCTCGGTGAGCTCTTCGGTGAACGCGGCGGCATCCAGCGAGCCGCCCCCGCCGCGCGGACGACGACTGCCGCGGTCGTCGTGACGTCCGCGGTCGCCCCGGTCCCCACGATCACGGTCGCGGCCGTGGTGCTCGTCGCGGCGGTGCGCCCGTGCGCCGGCGGTGTCGTCGGCCGGCGCGGCCTCGGTCACCGCGACGTTGACGGCCTTGGAACCGCGGTCGGTCTCCTCGATGTCGAAGGACACCTTGGCACCCGGTTTCAACGAGTTCTCGTCGATGTCGATGTCGTTGATGTGGAGGAACACATCGGCGCCGCCCGATTCCGGCGCCAAGAACCCGAATCCCCGATTCGCGTCGTAATGAACGACTTTCCCGCTGACAGACACGACTCCACTCACTCTCTCGTCGCGCGCACGACGGACCCCATGCCCTACTCCACGCGACAACTCGTCATCGATTGTGACAGACATCCGCAGGTCAGGCGGAATCGTGAACACCCGGCCCGCGCGGCCGGGAGCAGGATCAGGCGCCGAGCAGCTTGCCGCCGAGATACTCGGCGACCTTGTCGAGCGCGACCCGCTCCTGGCTCATGGTGTCCCGTTCGCGCACCGTGACGGCCTGGTCGTCGAGGGTGTCGAAGTCGACCGTCACGCAGAACGGCGTGCCGATCTCGTCCTGCCGGCGGTACCGCTTGCCGATGCCCTGTGCGTCGTCGAACTCGACGTTCCAGTGCTTGCGGAGTTCGGCGGCGAGGTCGCGGGCTTTCGGCGAGAGCTTCTCGTTGCGCGAGAGCGGCAGCACGGCGACCTTGATCGGGGCCAGCCGGCGGTCGAGCCGCAGCACCGTCCGAGTGTCGGTGCCGCCCTTCGCGTTCGGCACCTCCTCCTCGGTGTAGGCGTCACACAGGAAGGCCATCAGCGAGCGGGTCAGGCCGGCCGCCGGCTCGATGACGAACGGGGTGTAGCGCTCACCCGACGCCTGGTCGAAGAACGACAGGTCCTCCCCCGAGTGCTTGCTGTGGGTGGACAGGTCGTAGTCGGTCCGGTTGGCGACACCCTCGAGCTCACCCCACGGGTTGCCGGTGAACCCGAACTTGTACTCCACGTCCACGGTCCGCTTGGAGTAGTGCGACAACTTCTCCTTCGGGTGGTCGTAGAGCCGCAGGTTCTCCGGGTCGATGCCCAGGTTGACGTACCAGTCGAAGCGCTGGTCGATCCAGTACTGGTGCCATTCCTCGTCCTCGCCCGGCTTGACGAAGAACTCCATCTCCATCTGCTCGAACTCACGGGTGCGGAAGATGAAGTTGCCCGGTGTGATCTCGTTGCGGAAGCTCTTGCCGATCTGCGCGATGCCGAACGGCGGCTTCTTGCGCGCGGTGGTCATCACGTTCTTGAAGTTCACGAAGATGCCCTGCGCGGTCTCGGGACGCAGGTAGTGCAGACCCTCTTCGTCGTCGACAGGCCCGAGGAACGTCTTCATCAGACCGCTGAACGCTTTGGGTTCGGTCCAGTTGCCGGGCTGCCCGGTCTCCGGGTCGTTGATGTCGGCCAGACCGTTGGCCGGCGGGTGCCCGTGCTTGGCCTGGTAGGCCTCGATGAGATGGTCGGCGCGGTAGCGCTTGTGGGTGTGCAGCGACTCGACCAGCGGGTCGGTGAACACCTCGACGTGGCCCGAGGCCTCCCACACCTGACGCGGCAGGATGACCGACGAGTCGAGGCCGACGACGTCCTCGCGGCTGATGACCATCGTGCGCCACCACTGCCGCTTGATGTTCTCCTTCAGTTCGACGCCGAGCGGGCCGTAGTCCCACGCCGATTTGGTACCGCCGTAGATCTCACCGCACTGGTACACCAGGCCCCGGCGCTTGGCGAGGTTGACGACGGATTCCACATTGGACTGGGCGGCCACGGTTAACTGCTCTCCACGGGTTGAGGTGTTCGGCTGGGACGGTCGTACTGACGCTCGGTGCTCGACGTGCATCCACCAGATGCGGGCGGCAACCCGTACAGACTACCGAGCACGTGTGCCGATTCCCGAAACCACCGGCAACGGTGCACCCGTCGGACCCACATGCACCGACGGGAACTGCGAGAGTGGCAGGGTGATCGTTCGCATACGCCGACGCGTCGGCGTCCCCCCATCGGCCCGCGGGCGTCGGCCGGTCCTCGCCTCGGCCGGCCTCGCACTGACACTGGCACTGGCCGTGGGGTGCGCGGCCGAGCAGTCCGCCGAGCCCCAGCGACCCTCGTCGGCGCCGGTGTCGACGCCCTCTCCCGAACCGCCGATCGACGAGGTCACCCCGGCCGCGCTGGCCGAGGCCGTCACCCTCGACAACGTGATGGCCCACGTTCGCGCGCTGGCCCAGATCGCCGCCAACCACGGCGGCAACCGCGCGGCCGGCACACCCGGATACGACGCCTCGCTGGACTACGTCGCCGGGCTCCTCCGCACGGCGGGCTTCGACGTGACGACGCCGCCCGTCGAGTACGAGCGCTTCGACGCCGGTCCGGTCAGCCTCACCGCCGACGGCCTGAAGGTCGCCACCCGCGTCGTCGAGTATTCGGCCGGAACCGGCGACACCCCGGTCACCGGGGCCCCGGTTGCCGTCAACGGCCTCGGATGCGCGAGCACCGACTTTCCGGCCACGACGCGTGGTGCGATCGCCGTCATCACCCGAGGAACCTGCACCTTCGCCGACAAGGCACGGAACGCGGAGTCGGCCGGCGCGGTCGGGGTCGTCATGGTCAACAACGAGCCCGGCCCGCTCACCGGCGCCACCCTGGGGCCGGACGACCGTCCGGGGATCCCGGTCCTCGGCATCGCGGGCGACGACGCCGATCGGGTGCGGTCGGCGCGATCGGTCGCGCTTGCGGTCGAGGCGAAGACCACCGGCATCACCACGCGAAACCTGATCGCCGAGACCCGGACGGGCACCGGCGACGACGTCGTCATGGCCGGGGCACACCTCGACAGCGTCGCCGAGGGACCCGGCATGAACGACAACGCCAGCGGCTCCGCGGCCGTACTCGAGACGGCTCTGCGACTCGGGTCGTCGCCGCGGGTCCCGCACCGCGTGCGATTCGCGTTCTGGGGCGCGGAGGAGGACGGGCTCGTGGGTTCCACCGAGTACGTCCGGGGACTCGACCCGGCCGCGCGTACGGCAGTGGCCCTCTACCTGAACTTCGACATGCTCGCCTCACCCAACGGCGGGTACTTCACCTACGACGGCGACGACTCCGAGCGTCAGGGCGCCGGCCCCGGCCCGGACGGCTCCGGGGGCATCGAGCGGACCTTCGAGAAGTTCTACGCCGATCGCGGCATCCCCCTCGCCCCCGACGACTTCGACGGCCGTTCCGATTACGGCCCGTTCATCGCGGTGGGCATCCCCTCCGGCGGGGTGTTCACCGGCGCGGAAACAAAGAAGGACGAAGCGCAGGCGGAGATGTGGGGCGGCCGGGCCGGCGAACCCTTCGACCCCGACTATCACACCGCGCGCGACACCCTCGACAACCTGAACACCGACCTGCTGGCCGTCAACTCGGCTGCGGTCGCGTCCGCGGTCGCGACCTACGCGTTGTCGACCGCAGGTGCGGACGGGGTCCCGCCGCCGGCCGAGCGCCGACGTGCAGACGAGGGCTGACCAGCGGCGACACCGGTGGCACGGATTGAAAACCATTTCCGATAGAATGGCCGGATCAGTGGCGCGAGCCAGGCGAGGAGGAGCGTGATGTCGACGCAACCGTTGGACGGGCCCGGACCGATCGAAGCGGCCGATGCCGCGGCGCGGGAAGCCGCCGCCGACCTCCTGCGCGCCCTCGCCTCCCCCACTCGCGTCGCCATCGTGCTGTCCCTGCGGGAGCGGGTGCAGTGCGTCCACGAACTCGTCGGGCACCTGGGCTTGAGTCAGCCACTGGTCAGCCAGCACCTGCGCGTGCTCAAGGACGCCGGTGTGGTGCGAGGCCAGCGCAACGGCCGCGAGATCACCTACGAACTCCTCGACGACCACGTCGCGCACATCGTCGGCGATGCGCTGATCCACGCGAACGAGACCACCGACGGCCGCGCCGTGCCGTCCGATGCGTCCCGGGCGGTGAACGAATGAGTGGCGTCGCATCGGGGCCGCAGCCGGTCACCGGCATCCGGTCGACGCGCCAACGCGCTGCGATCGCCGACGCCCTGGCCGGCACCGAGGACTTCTGCTCCGCGCAGGAACTCCACGAGATCCTCAAGGCCCGGGGCGAATCCATCGGCCTGACGACGGTGTACCGCAATCTGCAGGCGCTGAGCCAGGCCGGGCAGATCGATGTCCTGTGGGACGGTTCCGGTGAGACCCGATACCGCCATTGTTCGTCGGGACACCACCACCATCTCGTGTGCCGGGAGTGCGGCACCACCGTCGAGGTCCAGGCCGAACCGGTCGAACGCTGGGCCGCGAAGATCGCCGCCCAGCACGGCTTCACCGACATCAACCACACCGTCGAGGTCTTCGGGCGCTGTGGGGACTGCCGAACCGCCGAGAAGGACTGAGCGGGCGGAACGAGCCCGCCTCCGCTCCCCGATCCGAAAAACCGCAAACTACTGCTCCCTGAGGTGCGAGGAGCGCTAGCGACGAGCCACGAAGGGTCCTGGCGAGACACGTTGCGGCCCTTCGTGGCTCGCTTCGCTCGCACCTCAGGGAGCATTGGTCGCGCTCAACGCCTCAGGGAGCATTGGTCGTGCTCAACGCTCTTCAGTCCTCAGGGAGCATAGGTCGCGCTCAACGCCTCAGGGAGCATTGGTCGTGCTCAACGCTTCTCAGTCCTCAGGGAGCGGGATCCGATGTCGCCAGACTCAAGCAGAAGCCGGGCCCACCAGCCGTTCGGCGGCGTCGACACCGGCGGCGAGGACGATGTGCAGGACCGTCAGCAGCGGCACGTCGTCGAGCTGGCTCGCCGGAAACGTGTAGTACTGCAGCACATCTGTGGTGACCCCCGCACGGTCGGAGCGTCGGAGGCTGCCGAAGCTGAGCTGAGCGGCGCACGCCTCGACGTCGTCCCGGAGCGTCGGGGTGTTGGGCAGGTCCATCGCGACCATCTGCGTCAGGGCCAGTACGTCGAGCCCGTCGGCCAGCGTGAGCACGCGGATGGAGGCACGCGTCGGACCGACCTGCACGACGAGGGAGTCGGCGTCGGGTCGGTCGACGGGACCGAGTTCGGCGACGATCTGCGCGGTCCGGTCGAGGAGCGCGGCGGCGTCGGTCACGACGGCTTCACCCCGCCGAATCGCCGGTCGCGCGAGGCGTATTCGAGACAGGCCGCCCACAGGTCACGCCGATCGAAGTCCGGGAAGAGTTTCTCCTGGTAGACCATCTCGGCGTACGCCGACTGCCACAGCAGGAAGTTCGAGATCCGCTGCTCCCCCGACGGACGCAGGAACAGGTCGACGTCGGGCATGTCCGGCTCGTCGAGGTACCGCGCGAAGGTCGACTCCGAGATGCGCTCCGGGTCGATCTCGCCGCGCGCCGCGCGTCGCGCGATCTCCCTTGCGGCGTCGGCGATCTCGGCACGACCGCCGTAATTGACGCACATCGTGAGCGTCATCACGGTGTTGTCCCGGGTCATCTCCTCGGCGATCTCGAGTTCCCGGATCACGCTGCGCCACAACCGGGGTCGGCGTCCGGCCCAGCGCACCCGGACGCCCATCTCGTGCATCTCATCGCGTCGACGGCGGATGACGTCGCGGTTGAAGCCCATGAGGAACTTCACCTCATCGGGGCTGCGCGACCAGTTCTCGGTGGAGAACGCGTAGGCGGAGAGCCAGCCGACCCCCAATTCGATACAGCCGCAGACGGTGTCCATCAACACGGCCTCGCCGCGCTTGTGCCCCTCGGTGCGCGGGAGCCCGCGATCGGTGGCCCAGCGCCCGTTCCCGTCCATCACCAGCGCCACGTGCTTGGGCACGAACTCCGCGGGGATCGCCGGGGGCCGGGCACCGCTCGGATGCGGATCGGGGGGACGGACATCCGTCCAGAGGCTCGCGGCCTTGCGTCCCTTCGCCGAACTACCCGGCCGCAACGCCATCGTCGACCCTCCTCACGCCCGTGTCCACACCCGTCTCCATCAGCCTATGAGGGGCGGTGCGTTCGATCAGCGGCAGGGTTCGGAGCTGGCGTTCCAGATGCCACTGCAGATGCGCGGCGGTGAGCCCGCTGGCCTGTCGACGCAGCGACGGCGTGGCGTCGACGACCTCATCCCACCGACCGCGGAACAGGGCCTCCATGAGGTCGAGCACGCCGGGCGAGGGGGTCGCCGATCCGGGTGGCCGGCACGGCAGACAGACGGCGCCGCCGGCGGCGACGTGGAAAGCGCGGTGAGGACCGGGTGTCGCGCACCGCGCGCACTCCTCCAGCGCCGGCATCCAGCCCGCGCTGTACATCGCGCGCAGCAGGTAGGCGTCGAGGATCAGCTCACGCGGCCGGCGGTCGTCGGCCAGCGCGGCCAGCGCCCCGACCGTCAGCCGGTGCAGCTGACGGGTGGGCGCTCGTTCCTCACCCGCGAGCCGTTCCGCGGTCTCGAGGACCGCGCAGGCCGTGGTGTAGCGCCCGTAGTCGGCGACGATGGCGTCGGCGAAGGCGTGCAGGCTGTGCACCTGGGTGACCACGTCGAGGCTGCGGCCGGGATACAGATGTACGTCGATGTGGGCGAAGGGTTCGAGCCGGGCGCCGAACTTCGACCGCGTCCGCCGCACGCCCTTGGCGACCGCGCGCACGAGACCGTGCTCGGCGGTGAGCAACGTGATGATGCGGTCGGCTTCGCCCAGCTTGTGCTGGCGCAGCACGACGGCCTCATCCCGGTAGAACCTCACCGGGTCATTCTCCCATCGGGTACCGACACGACGTGCCCCGACATGCCCGCCGGCCTACCCCGGATCGATGTCGAACGAGGTCAGCGGCCGCAGCAGCGAGCGCTTCTTCTCGACGTGACCACCCATCCGGTCGAGGATCGACGTCAACGCCTCGATGGCCTCGACGATGTAGGGCCCCTTGTTCAGCATCACGCCCTCCGCACGCCGGCTCATCGCGGCGTCGGTGACCTCGGCCCGGGACGGCACGCCCTTCTTGGCAAGTCCGTCGAGCACCTGTGTCGCCCAGATGACCGGCACATGCGCTGCCTCGCACAGCCAGAGGATTTCCTCCTGCACTTCGGCGAGCCGGCCGAACCCGACCTCGACGGCGAGGTCGCCGCGAGCGATCATGACCCCGACCGCGTCCCAGCGCATCGCCTCGAGCAGCATCTGCGGGAGCGACTCGAAGGCCGCCCGGGTCTCGATCTTCAGCACGATGCCCACATCGGACGCACCGCGACGGTTCAGTTCGCCGATGAGGTCGGCCACGTCCTCCGGCGACCGGACGAACGAGCAGTTCACCATGTCGGCATGTGCCGCGACGAACTCGAGGTCATCGCGGTCAGACGCGGTGAGCGCCGGGATGTGCAGTGTCGTGTCCGGGAGGTTGATGCCCTTCTCGGCGCGGAGTTTCGTCCCGTCCGGCGCGGCACGCTCGACGTCGACCACGATCTCGCCGTCGAGCTTCGCCCGCACTCGCCCGGCGATCTTGCCGTCGTCGAACAACACCCGATGGCCCGCCTCGACGTCGTCGAAGGCGTCCCCGAGCTCGCATCCGATCCGATGCGGCCCGGTCCGGGTCGCCGGTGTCGGCGTGAGGTCACGCTGCAACCGGATCTCGTCACCGGTGCGCACGAGCAGATGCTGACGCTTCTCGGGCAGATCGTCGACGACGATCGGAGCGGCGTCGGCCGAGCCCGACAAACCGATCGGCGTACCCGTCTCGTAGTAGACGGTGCGATCGCATTCGACGTCGATCCCCGCCTCGGACACCGCGACCACCTCGAGTCGCCGTCGGCGACCACGAGCGTCCCGTAGGCGCAACCGGTCTCCCTGCACGACGTCGGCGAGTGCGCGTACCGGGATGACCGCGTCGATGCCGTCGGGCAGGCGTGCGCCGGGGTCGAACGGTGCGGCACTGAGCCGCACCCGCGACCGCCGTTCGACGGTGCCGTCGTCGGCGCGGACCGGTTTGACCTTGATCACCTTCGGTCCCGGTTCGAGCGGGCCGGTGCGCAACTTCGGACCGGCGAGATCCATGGCCACCCGCACCCGGCCGGGTAGAGCACGCACCGACTCGATCATCCGCGCCCATTCGGCCGGGCCGTCGTGTGCGCAGTTCACCCGCGCGACGTCCATCCCGGCGGCGCCCATGGCGCGGACGAGGTCGGGGTCGTCGGCGGCCTGGGTCGGCATCGTGACCATCACACGGGTGGCTCGCTCACCGTGCTCGTCACCGGGTCCGTCGGCGATGGCGTCATCGCCGCCACGGGGATGCACGCACCCGAGGAGCCGATCGCGATTACGCGTCAGTGTCCGCACCCCGCCCGCGAGGTCACCCCAGATCGGATGCCGGGTGCGACCTTCGGCCAAGGCGTCCACCGTTTCGATCACCGTCTCGATCCACGAGTAGACGATCGACTCCATCCGGCCGAGACTCGACAGTCCGTGCGCGGACATCGACTCCTGCAGCGGACGCAGATCGCGGCGTCGCACCGCGACGTAGTGCACGAGGTTGCGGGCGCTGTCCCGGTGCTGGTCGGCGACCGCGGCGATGAGCGATTCGGCCTGCTCCTCGGCGCGGTCGAGGTCGTCGCGCAGTTCGTGCAGGGCCGAGGACAATTCGGGGATCGACATGACGACGGGGGTACCCATCCGGCCACCGTGTCAGACCCAGGTGAACGGTCGGGGCGAGGCGGCGCCGCCCGTGTCAGCCGGCGTTGACGATCTTGTCCAGCTTCGGCGGCAGCGTCATCCCACCCGGATATCGGTGCCAGCCCTTGCGGTCGTAGAACTTGGTGCCGAGCAGACCGAGGAGCACGCCGACGAGCAAGCCGATGAGGCACTGGATGATCGACCGGCCCAACCCCGCCGACAGGTCGGCGTCGAAGTACAGGACCGCACGCACACCGAGGTAGATCACGTGCATCGGCTCGATCGCGGCGATCCACTCGAAGAGGCGCGGACTCGCCTCCAGCGGTAGCGTCCCGCCCGACGACGGCAGGCCGAACACCACGAAGAAGAGCAGATTGAACAGCAGACCGGGGTTGCCGAACACCGCCATCATCGCGCTCGCGCTCACGCCGACGGCGAAGATGCCGAGGACCGAGAGCATCCAGAGCACGAAGCCGTTCGGGATCGACGTCCCGACCATCGCGCCGACGGCGATGAACAGGGTCGAGAGCACCACTGCGACCAGGAACATGATCGTCCACTTCGCCGCGAGCGTCGCCCACCGGCTGATCGCGAGCCGCTCGCGCAGCTGATAGAACGGCCCGTACTCGATGGGGGTCTGGCCGAGCATGCCGTCGACCACGATGCTGACCATCATCGCCCCGGTGAAGCCGGCGAGGACGAGCAGCAGGGTCAGATAGAACGCTGACAATCCGTTGCCCGCACCCTCGGGAAGCGGGGTCGGTTCGGACACCTCGACGGCCACCGGGGTCGCGAGCGCGAGCTGCGCCGCCCCGGTGAAGGTGATGTCGTTGCGATCGAGCTGGGTGCGGACCTGTTCGGTCAGCTGCGCGCCCACCTGCTCGTTGACGCGCGTACGCACCTGGTCGGCGAGGGTGGTGGTGATCGACGACGCGAACGCCCCGGAGCCCCGGTTGATGAAGATGTCGATGGTCGGTTTCGCCGGTTCGGCGGTGAGGACCGTCGACCGGCCCAGCGCGACCGCCCGATTCGTGAAATTGGACCCGACGACGATGACGCCGTACACCTTGCCGCTGTTGAGTTCGGACAGCGCGGTCGAGCGGTCGGTGCGGGTCACGACGATCCCGTTCTGCGCCGCCGAGGAGATGATGCCCTCGGCGACCTGGTCGCCGAAGTTCTGCGGCGTGGACTGTCCGTCGGCGTTCTGCACCTCACCGCCCGCGTCCTCCTGCACCAGGGCGACGGGGAAGTCGTGAAGGTGACGCTGCGGGTCGACGACCGCCGCCATGTACAGCGCGGCCATCAGCGAGAACATCACCGCGACGAGAGCCAACGGTGCCAGCCAGAAACGCGGCGATCCGAGGACGCCGGCGATCGTGCGACCGGTCGGCTGGTCGGTGTCGGGCGCCTCATGCGCTCCGCGGCCGGAATCGTCCCCCGGCTGTTGTGGCGATTCGTGCGTTCCCATCGGCGTACCTCCCCGCAGGCTGCCCCTGCCGGCGCCGGGCCGTCAGGAACACGCTGCTAGAAACCCAATCGACGCAACTGCTTGGGGTCGCGTTGCCAGTCCTTGGCGACCTTCACGTGCAGATCCAGGTACACCTTGGTGCCCAGCAGCCGCTCGATCTGTGCGCGGGCAACTGTACCGACCTCCTTCAGACGCGCGCCCTTGCGGCCGATGATGATGCCCTTCTGGCTGTCGCGTTCGACGAACAACACGGCGTGGACATCGACCATCGGCGGTAGGTCGGGGTCGCGGTCCTCACGATCGATGACCTCTTCGATGACGACGGCCAGCGAGTGCGGCAGCTCGTCGTGCACCCCCTCGAGCGCGGCCTCGCGGATGAACTCCGCCATCAGCACCTGTTCGGGTTCGTCGGTGAGTTCGCCGTCCGGGTAGAACGCGGGGCCTTCCTCCATGAGGCTCACGAGCACGTCGGACAGCACGTCGAGCTGCTTGCCCGACTTCGCCGACACCGGAACCACTTCCGAGTCCGGCCCGAGTACCTCCGACAGCGCGAGCAGCTGTTTGGCGACCTGCTCCGGCCCGACCCGGTCGATCTTGGTGACCACCCCGACGATCGTCGTGCGCGGCGCCATCTCGCGGACCTGCGAGATGATCCACCGGTCACCCGGACCGATGGCCTCGTCGGCCGGTATGCAGACTCCGATCACGTCGACCTCGGAGTAGGTGTCGCGGACGAGGTCGTTCAGGCGCTGACCCAGCAGGGTGCGCGGTCGGTGCAGGCCCGGGGTGTCGACGAGGATCAGCTGGGCGTCGGGCCGGTTGACGATCCCGCGGATGGTGTGCCGGGTGGTCTGCGGACGATTCGAGGTGATCGCGATCTTCTCGCCGACCAGGGCATTGGTGAGCGTGGACTTACCGGTGTTGGGCCGGCCCACGAAACAGACGAAGCCCGAACGGAACTCAGGCATTCGCGCGCCCGATGCGCTGCTGAGGACGCCCCGCGGTGTCGGTGAGAACCGCGTACGCCTCCGGGCTGAGCTCGTGCAGGGTGTCCAGGCCCGGATCGTCGGGGTCACCGTTGACGACGACCGCCGCCTCGAAGGAGCGGGCGCCGCTCGAGATCGCCGACGCCACCGCGACCTGGAGTCCGGTGAGGGTCAGCGAGCGTGTCCGCACGTCGGCCCCGGCGTAGGTGCGACCGTCGCCGTCCCGGACCGCCGCGCCCGAGGGCGACTCGGCGCGCGCCAGCGCACCTCGGGCGAGCACCACGAGCTTGCGATCCTCGTCGGAGAGGGTCTCGGTCACTGGTTCATCCTTGCTCTCGACTCGCCTGCGCGCTCCTGGCCGGCGGTGTCCGTGTCCTGGTCCTCGTGGGCGTTGCCCGTGGTGCGCTCGGCACGTCCCTGCGATCGACTCGACTGCCCGCCGTGCTCGTCGGGTCGGGAATCCTCGTCCGGGTCGGGGACCCGGGTGACCAGCACCGTGATGATGCGTTGGCGCCCTTGGCGATTGGGCCCACCCTCGGCCACCAGCTGCAGCCCGTGCGACTCGACCCGGGCGCCGGGCAGTGGCACCCGCCCCAGTTCCAGACCGACGAGTCCGCCGACCGTCTCGACCTCTTCCTCGGCGATCTCGACGCCGAACAGCTCGCCGAGATCCTCCACCGGCAGTCGTGCCGACACCCGGTACGACCCGTCGCCCAGGTCTTCGACCGGTGCGAGCTCGTCGATGTCGTACTCGTCGGTGATCTCGCCGACGATCTCCTCCAGCACGTCCTCGATGGTCACCAGCCCGGCGATGCCGCCGTACTCGTCGACGAGCATCGCCATGTGGTTGCGCTCGCGCTGCATGTCGGCGAGGACCCGGTCCAGTGGCTTGGAGTCGGGGATGAACTCGGCCTCGCGCATCACGTCGACCACGCGCAGGGTCGTGGGATCGATCCGCTGGGCGACCGTGCGCGCCACCAGATCCTTGAGGTACACGATGCCCAGGACGTCGTCGGTGTTCTCCCCGATCACCGGGATCCGCGAATGTCCGGACCGCGTCGCGAGACTCGTGGCCTGCAGCGCGGTCTTGTCGGCCTCGATCCACACCATCTCCGGGCGCGGGACCATCACCTCGCGGGCACTGGTGTCGCCGAGGTCGAAGACCGACTGGATCATCCGGCGCTCGTCGGCCGCGACGACGCCCGAGGCCTCGGCCAGGTCGACGACCTCGCGCAACTCGACCTCGGTGGCGAACGGACCGTTGCGGAACCCGCGACCCGGGGTGAGGGCGTTGCCGATCAGGATCAACAGCCGGGTCAGCGGTTTGAGCAGCACGCCGAGCGCGAACAACAGGTACGACGACGACAGCGCGATCGTGTACGCGTGCTGCCGGCCGAGCGTGCGGGGGCCGACGCCGACGGCGACGTACGAGACGACCGTCATGGCGGCGATGGCCACCGCCAGTCCCCCGCCGACGCCGATCAGCTGCGTCGCGGCGACCGCGACGAGCGCGACCGCCGCGGTCTCGCACACGACTCGGAGCAGCACCACGAGGCCGACATAGGTCGCACGCGCCTCGAGGATGCCCGCCAGGCGGCGCGCACCGGCCCGCCCTTCCCGGACCATGTCGTCGACCCGGGCGTTCGACACCGTCGACACCGCGGTGTCGACGGCCGCGAAGACGCCGCCCACCACGATCAACACGACTGCCGCCACGATGAACCAGTAGTCGGAGGTCACCCTCGGTCCTCCTCGGACCGCGACTGCTCGGGCACCGACTGGGCACCGGGGGTCGGTGAATCTCCCTCGGCTCCGGTGAACCCGATGTTGGACAGCAGCCGGGAATCGCGGTCGGTCTGTCGTTGCTCCTGGGCGCGACGGTGACGTTCGGCGTAGAACGCGTCGAGGATGCGGTTCTGCAGTCCGAACATCTCGCGCTCTTCCTCCGGCTCGGCATGGTCGTAGCCGAGGAGGTGGAGGACTCCGTGGATGGTCAGCATGGCGAGCTCGTGCTCGAAGGACCGCTTGGCCTCGCGCGCCTGTTTCCGGGCGAAGTCCGGGCACAGCACGATGTCCCCGAGAATCGCCGGGCCCGGGTCGGTCGCATCCGGCCGGCCGCCGGGCACCAGTTCGTCCATCGGGAAACTCATGACATCGGTCGGGCCCGGCAGGTCCATCCACTGAACGTGCATGTCGGCCATGGTGTCCTCGTCGACACATAGCACCGACAGCAATGCGGCCGGGTTCACGTCCATCGCGGTGACCGCGAAACGCGCGGCGTCGATGATCAACTCGGCCGGGACCTCGACCCCGGATTCGTTGGCCAGTTCGATGCTCATGAGCGACGACCCTGCGCCGCTGCCCGGCGTGCGGCGCGATTGCCGCCGATGGCCGTGTTGGGCAGACCCCGCTGCGCCTCCTCGGCTCGCCCGTAGGCGTCGACGATGTCGGCGACCAGGCGGTGCCGGACCACGTCCTGGCTGGTGAGGCGGGCGAAGTGGATGTCGTCGATGCCCTCGAGGATCTCCGACGCGGCGAGGAGACCGCTGCGGGCGCCGCCGGGCAGGTCCACCTGCGTTACGTCACCGGTCACGACGACCTTGGAACCGAAACCGAGGCGCGTGAGGAACATCTTCATCTGCTCGCTCGTGGTGTTCTGCGCCTCGTCGAGGATGATGAACGCGTCGTTCAGGGTGCGGCCGCGCATGTAGGCCAGCGGCGCGACCTCGATGACCCCGGCCGCCATCAGCTTCGGGATCGCGTCGGGGTCCATCATGTCGTGCAGCGCGTCGTACAGCGGGCGCAGGTACGGGTCGATCTTCTCGCTCAGCGTGCCCGGCAGGAAGCCGAGACGTTCGCCGGCCTCGACCGCCGGCCGCGTCAGGATGATGCGGTTGACCGACTTCGACTGCAACGCCTGCACGGCCTTGGCCATTGCCAGATAGGTCTTTCCGGTACCGGCCGGACCCAGACCGAACACGATGGTGTGGTTGTCGATCGCGTCGACATAGTGCTTCTGGTTGAGCGTCTTGGGCCGGATCGTCTTGCCGCGCCGCGACAGGATGTCCAGCGACAGCACATCGGCGGGCGATTCCTCGGTGCCGTCGGACAGCATCGAGACGCTGTGCCGGACGAGATCCGGTGTCAGCGGGGTCCCGCGGCCGACGAGGTCGACGAGTTCGGCGATGACGCGCTCGGACGCGGCGACCTCGGCGGGTTCACCGGTCAATGTCACCTGGTTGCCGCGGACGTGGATGTCGGCGGGCAGGAGCTGCTCGAGGGTACGCAGGTTGACGTCACTCGCGCCGAGCAGCCCGAACACGACTCCGGGAGAGACTTCGACAGTGGATGTGACCCCAGACCGGCGCGGCTGCGTACGGCTGGATTGCCCGCTCTGGTCGGGGTTGTCGTCACTCACGTATGAAATCACTCCTGGTGTTCTGGTCCGGATGGATGTTCGGTTCTGGATGCGGCACCCCCGGACGACGCGGTCGCGGCGGCAGGGGTGTGGTCAGTGTATCGCGGTGCAACAGCCGATCAGCAGGCAATATTTCCGTCAGATTCCGAGCACGCGGATCGTCTGTCGCGTGCCGACGCTGCGCGGGTCGACGAAGGCGTCGTGCCCCTCACCGGGGACGACGATGAGTTCGGCGGACTGTCCGCGTGCGATCGCGGCGTCGACGTACCGTCGGCTGGACTCGACCGGGATCAGATCATCGGCGTCGCCGTGGATCGCGACGACGTGGGCGTCGACAACCGGCGCCAGCAATGGTGAGGCATCGGAGTAGCGGCGCGGCGAGTCGCTGAACGGCCGGCCCATGAACGCCCGCACCGACTCCCGGTCCGCTGCGCCGACGGTGTCGAGCACGGCCGCCTGGGCGATCACGGTGGTGATGGTGGCCGTGGCGGTCCGGGCACCGAGCTGACCGACGGCCCAGACCGCGAGCTGACCACCCGCGGAATGCCCGACGACCGCGGTCGAGGCGAAGTCGACCGCGTCGGACGGGAGCAGGTCACGAACGGGACCGTCCAGGGCACCGAGCGCGTCGAGGACATCACGGCCGGTGTTCGGCCATCCACCGCCCTCTTCGCCCACCCGGCGGTACTCGATGTTCCACACCGCCGCCCCGCGCTCGGCGAGCATGCGGGCGATCGCGGTCTGCGTCGTCGAACCGAACTCGACGGACCAGGACCCGCCGTGGACGAGCACCACGAGCCGCGCCGGCGCCGCGGCGCCGAGCCCCTCGGAAGGCACGTACAGGTGCCCGAATTGGGAAGGTGCAGAGCCGTATTCGACTTTGGTCCGACGCACCGGACGGCGTCCGACGACACTCATCGGCCCCACCGGCGGGTCAGCACCCCGATCGCGCCGAGGGCCACTGCGGCGGCCGTCGACGTACGCAACACCTCGGGGCCGAGCACGACCGAGTTCGCACCGAGCGCGGTCAGGTCGGCGACCTCGCCGGCGTCGAGTCCGCCCTCGGGCCCGACCACGAGCAGGATCTCGGTGGCGTCGGCGAGGGGTAGCCTGGCCAGGGGTTGCGCGGCTTCCTCGTGCAGGACGGCGACGACCCCTCCCCGCGCCACGACGTCCGCGCAGCGGGCCCGCACGTCGATGGTGGTCGCGAGGTCGGTGATCTCCGGAATCCATGGTCGACGGCTCTGTTTGGCAGCTGCCGAGGCCGCGGCTCGCCATTTGGCAACGCCCTTGTCCGCCTTGCCCGTCCACCGCGACACGCACCGCAGCGCCTGCCACGGCACGATGACGTCGGCGCCGGCCTCGGTGGCGAGGTCGACCGCGAGCTCGGACCGCTCCGACTTGGGGAGCGCCTGCACCACGGTCACCTGCGGGGTCGGGCGAGCCTCGAACGCGAGGTCGTGGACGGTCGCCACCAGTGTGTCCTTGGCGGTGATCTCTCGGATCTCGCAACCGCCGACCGAGCCGGCGCCGTCACCGATGAGGATCCGTTCGCCGACACCCAGCCGGGCGACGGTGACCGCGTGGCGACCTTCGGCGCCGTTCAGGATCAGGTCCGCACCGGGTGCGGGCACCGAGTCCGCCCAGAACAGCGGTGGACTCACCGCGTACCCGCCGTCCCGAACGCGTACATCCACTCGGAGATCGCCGCCGCGGACACGAGGTGCCTACTTCCCGGCGAACGCGTTGCGCAGCCGCGAGAAGAGACCGCCGGGCGCCGCGGCCGCCGAGGTGTTGACGACCTCGATCTCGTCGGCGGCGATCTTGCGGTACTTCTTCAGCGCGTCGGTCTGCGCCGCATCCAGTCTCGTCGGCACGACAACGTCGAGGTGGACGTGCATGGTGCCGCGCACACCGGAACTGACGTGCGGCATGCCCTGCCCGCGCAGCTTCACGATCTGGCCCGGCTGCGTGCCGGGCGCGACCGTCACGGTGACCGGGTCGCCGAGAATCGTCTCCACCTCAAACTCGGCGCCGAGCGCGGCGTCGGCCATCGGGACCTTGACGGTGCAGTGCAGGTCGTCCTTATCGCGCAGGAACACCTCGTGCGGCCGTTCGGAGACCTCTACGTACAGATCGCCGGCGGGGCCGCCGCCGAGACCCACCTCACCCTGACCGGTGAGGCGAACCCGCATGCCGTTCTCGATTCCGGCCGGGATGCGCACGGTCATCGTGCGTCGCGAGCGGTAGCGTCCGTCGCCGCCGCACTTGTGGCAGGGGTCGGGGATGACCTCGCCGACGCCGTGGCAGGTCGGGCACTCGCGCACGGTCATGACCTGCCCGAGGAAGGAGCGCTGCACCGACTGGATCTCCCCGGCGCCCTTGCAGATGTCGCAGGTGACCGGCTTGCTGTCGCCGTTGGTTCCCGAGCCGGTACACACGTCGCAGAGGATCGCGGTGTCGACGGTGATCTCCTTGGCGACCCCCTTGGCGCACTCGGCGAGATCCAGGGTCACGTTCACCAGCGCCGGCTCACCCGGCTGGACACGGGACTTGGGTCCGCGGCCCGAGCCGAAGCCCCCGCCACCGCCGCCGAAGGCACCGCCGTTGCCGAAGAACGCCTCGAAGACGTCGCCGAATCCCCCGCCGCCGCCACCGAAACCGCCGAAGCCGCCCGCACCGGCGCCGGCCAGCGGATCGCCGCCGGCGTCGACGATGCGACGCTTCTCCGGATCGGTCAGCACCTCGTAAGCGGTGCTGACCTCTTTGAACTCGTCTTCTTTGCCCGGGTTGACGTCGGGGTGCAGCTCCCGCGCCTTCTTGCGGTAGGCGCGCTTGAGCTCCTGATCACTGGCGCCCTTCGCCACTCCCAGGATTGCGTAGTAGTCACGTGCCACGGTTGTAGTGATCCTTCGGTCTCAGTTGGTGCCTGGCGGCGGGTGCTCTCACGATCGCGCGACGCGCGGATGGACCGGCCGTCCCCACCGTCGTCCCGGCTCGGTGTCGCGAGCGGCCGCCGTCGACGCTGCGGTGTGCCCGACAGCGATCATGGAGAAACAGCGATCATCGTTCGGCGAGCACCTCGCCGATGTACTTGGCAACGGCCGCCACCGAGGCGATGGTTCCCGGATAGTCCATCCGTGTGGGGCCGAGCACACCGACGCCGCCGAACACGGTTCCCGAAGCACCGTACCCTGTCGACACGACCGAGGTCCCACGCAGGTTCTCGGTCCGGGTCTCCTCGCCGATCTGCACCGTGACCTGGCCCATGTCCTGGGTCGTCGCCAAGATCTTGAGCACCACCACCTGCTCCTCGAGGGCTTCGAGAACGGTGTCCATCCCGCCGACGACCGGGGTGAAGTCGGCCGCCGACCGCGCGAGGTTCGACGTGCCGCCCAGCACCAGCCGGTCGTCACCGCGTTCGACGAGGGTCTCCACCAGCACGGTGGCGATGTTGAGCACCGCACCGCGCAGATCCTCGGGCGCGGAGTTGGCGAGCTCGGCGACCGCGGCCGACGCGGCTTCGAGCCGTTTGCCGTGCAGTGCGGCCGAGAACAGATCGCGCAACCGGGCGATCTCGTCCTCATCGTGGTCTTCGCTCAGCGCCACCATGCGCTGTTCGACCCGGCCGTTGTCGACGATGACGACCAGCAGCAGGCGCGACGGCGACAGGGTGACGACCTCGAGGTGACGCACGGTCGCCGCCGACAGCACCGGGTACTGGATGACCGCGACCTGTCTCGTCAGCTGGGCGAGGAGCCGCACCGAGCGCCGGAGCACGTCGTCGAGGTCGACGCCGGAGTCGAGCACCGAGAGGATCGCCCGGCGCTCGGCGGCCGACAGCGGCTTGATCTCGCTGATCCGGTCGACGAACATCCGGTAGCCCTTGTCGGTGGGCACCCGGCCGGAGCTGGTGTGCGGCTGGGTGATGTATCCCTCTGCCTCCAGGACCGCCATGTCGTTGCGGACGGTGGCACTCGACACCCCCAGCTGGTGTCGCTCCACGAGCGCTTTCGAACCGATCGGTTCCTGCGTGTCGACGTAGTCGGTCACGATCGCACGCAAGATCTCGAAGCGACGATCATCGGTGGTAGACACGCGGCACACCTCCTGACTCGGGTCCCTGCCATACAGTTGGGTGCGTTCCATAGTACGAAATGGGATCGCGATCACCGTGCCACGGCGCGGTGTCGCGCACTGACCGTCGACGCGTCGTCGCAGATCAGCAATCGTCGAGGCACGGGCGTCGGAGGAGTTCGCATGATCTTCAAGGGGGTGCGGGAGGGCAAGCCCTATCCCGACCACGGGCTGTCGACGCGTGGTTGGGCCAAGATCCCGCCGCGGCAACTCCGGCTCGACCAGCTGACGCCGATCACGAAGGTCCTCGCCCTGGACAAGCTCCTCAGCGAGGACTCCACCTTCTACGGCGACCTGTTCGCCCACGTCGTGCGGTGGGAGGGCGAGCTCTACCTCGAGGACGGACTGCATCGCGCGGTGCGGTCGGCGCTGCGCAACCGGCACATCATCCACGCGCGCACCCTCGACCTCGACGCCCTGGACCTGTCCGATGCGGCCAAACCCCTCGACGAGCAACTCGAGGACACCGCCGAGATCCCGGCGCGCCGGCCCCCGACCACGCCCGACGGCCCCGGTGCGCATCGGCGCGGGGCGCGATCGACGGGCTGGACGAGTCCGCCTCGCCCCGATCAGAGCTGGTAGGCCGACAACCGGCCCCGCGTCAGCCCCAGAGCACGCGGCGGATCACGCCGTCGGCCAGCAACCGACCCGCGTCGGTGAGCACGTAGGCGTCGTCGGCCGCGGTGAGCAGTCCGTCGGCACGGAGTTGTTCGGCATGCGCGGTCTCGGCGTCGTCGAGGAGATCGCGCGGCAGTCCGGTGCGGCACCGGGTGGTCAGCATGACGGCCTCGAGGTGCCGGTCCTCGGGGGTCAGCTGTTCTGCCGATGCGATGGGCAAGACCCCGTCCGCCAGCGACTTCGCGTAGCGCGCAGGATGTTTGGCGTTCAGCCAGCGCACGCCCGCGACGTGGGAATGCGCCCCCGGACCGATGCCCCACCAGTCGTGGCTGTGCCAGTAGGCGATGTTGTGACGACACACCGACTTCTCGCCGCGGGCCCAGTTCGACACCTCGTACCAGTCGAGTCCGTCCGCACGCAGACGGCGGTCGAGGATCTGGTAGCGGTCGGCGAGGACGTCGTCGTCGGGTGCGGGCATCTCCCCGCGCCGGATGCGGCGGGCGAGCGCGGTGCCGTCCTCGACGATCAGCGCGTAGGCCGACACGTGGTCGACCCCGGCGTCCAGCACCGCGTCGACGGTGGCGTGCAGGTCGGCGTCGGTCTCGCCGGGCGTGCCGTAGATCAGGTCGAGGTTGACGTGGTCGAACCCGGCCGCTCGTGCCTCCCTGGCGGCCGCAACCGCCCGACCCGGGGTGTGCGTGCGATCGAGCAGCCTGAGCACGTGTGCGGCGGCCGACTGCATGCCGAGCGAGATGCGGGTGAAACCGGCGGACCGGAGGTCGTCGAAGAACTCCGGCGAAGTCGACTCCGGATTCGACTCGGCGGTGATCTCGACGTCGTCGGACAGGTCGAAGTGGACCCGGACGGCGTCGAGGAGTCGTGTGAGGCCGTCGCCGCCGAGCAGCGACGGCGTGCCCCCGCCGACGAAGATCGTCGAGACCGGCCGGGTGGGGGCCAGCATCCGCGATGCCGCCTCGAGCTCGCGGGCGACCGCGTGCTGCCACGATTCCGGTGACGACGACGAACTGAGTTCGCCCGCCGTATAGGTGTTGAAATCGCAGTACCCACACCGGGTCGCGCAGAACGGGACGTGCAGGTACAGCGCGAGAGGCACGTCCGCGTCGACGTCGCGGCACGCAGCGGCGACCAGGTCGGCTGCGATGGTGGTGGTGTCGACGTTCACCGTTCCATGATGCCGATCGCGGCGGCGTGGGAGGAAATCGTCGCCCCGATCGGGAACAGCACGGTCCTCGACGGCGTTGTGCGGCGCAGGCAGGTGTGGAGGCCGGCCCGGTTTTCCATCACCATGATGGAAAATAACCCCAAGTAGACGAGCCGATAGGGAGCGTGGCACTATGGACCGCGTGATTTTCCCCGGGGTGTGGCTCGCAGCTCGCCGCCACATTGATCTCAAGCGCGTCAACAGCGCTTTCTGTCGCATCTAGCGACGTCTCGGCCCCGATTTGTCCCCGATTCCCTGGGGATGCCGGCACGTTTCAGCCCGTAACTCGTGCAACGAACGCCGGCCCTGTGCGCCGGCACAGGAGAGTTCATGACGTCCACCACCGACGCCCCCGCCGCTTCCGGTCCGGGTGCACCGAACGACGCTGCCGCTGCAGAGCCGGTCGCCCCGAAGCCCGCGCGCCCGGCCCGCAAGGCCCGTCCGACCAAGCGCCGCGCCGAGGGTCAGTGGAAGCTCGGTTATCGCGAGCCGCTGAACCCCAACGAGCAGGTCAAGAAGGACGACAACCCGCTCAACGTGCGTGCGCGCATCGAGAACATCTATTCCAAGCAGGGTTTCGACTCGATCGACAAACAGGACCTGCGCGGCCGGATGCGCTGGTGGGGTCTCTACACCCAGCGCGCCGAGGGTTACGACGGCACCTGGACCGGCGACGAGAACATCGACATCCTCGAGGACAGCCACTTCATGATGCGGGTGCGCTGCGACGGCGGTGCGCTCAACGTCGAACAGCTGCGCACCCTCGGTGAGATCTCCACCGAGTTCGCCCGCGACACCGCCGACCTCTCCGACCGGGAGAACGTCCAGTACCACTGGATCCGCATCGAGGACGTCCCGACCATCTGGGAGCGCCTCGAGGGCGTGGGGCTGCAGACCACCGAGGCCTGCGGCGACTGCCCCCGCGTCGTGCTGGGTTCGCCGCTCGCCGGCGAGTCCCTCGACGAGGTCCTCGACCCCACCCCGGCCATCGACGAAATCGTCCGCCGCTACATCGGCGACCCGAAGTACTCGAACCTGCCGCGCAAGTTCAAGACCGCGATCTCGGGCCAGCAGGACGTGGTCCACGAGATCAACGACGTCGCGTTCGTCGGCGTCGTGCATCCCGAGCACGGCCCCGGACTGGACCTCTGGGTCGGCGGCGGATTGTCCACCAACCCGATGCTCGCCCAGCGCGTCGGCGCCTGGGTGCCGCTCGACGAGGTGCCCGACGTCTGGGAGGCCGTGGTCTCGATCTTCCGCGACTACGGGTACCGACGTCTGCGCGCCAAGGCGCGGCTGAAGTTCCTCATCAAGGACTGGGGCATCGAGAAGTTCCGCCAGGTGCTCGAGGACGAATACCTGGGGCGCAAGCTGATCGACGGCCCGGCGCCGGAAAAGCCGGAGCGTCCGATCGACCACATCGGTGTGCAGAAGCTGAGCAACGGACTCAACGCGATCGGCTTCTCCCCCATCGCCGGTCGCGTCTCGGGCACGATCCTGACCAAGACCGCCGACGCGGTCGCCGCGGCCGGTTCCGACCGTGTGCGCTTCACCCCGTACCAGAAGCTGATCGTCCTCGACGTCCCCGACGACAAGGTCGAGTGGCTGATCGACGAGCTCAAGCCGCTCGGCCTGCACGGCCGGCCCACGCGGTGGCGCCGGAACCTGCTGGCGTGCAGCGGCATCGAGTTCTGCAAGCTGTCGTTCACCGAGACCCGCAAGCGCTCGCAGGTCCTCGCCCCGGAACTGGACGAGCGGCTGTCCGACATCAACGCGAAGCTCGACGTGCCGATCACGGTGAACATCAACGGCTGCCCCAACTCCTGCGGACGGTCGCAGATCGCCGACATCGGCTTCAAGGGACAGCTCGTCGAGGACGCCGACGGCAACCAGACCGACGGCTTCCAGGTCCACCTCGGCGGCAGCCTGGGCCTGGACTCGGGTTTCGGTCGCAAGTTGCGCCAGCACAAGGTGCTGGGTACCGAACTGGGCGACTACATCGAGCGCGTGGTCCGCAACTTCGTCGACCAACGCGAAGAGGGTGAACGGTTCGCGCAGTGGGCCGTTCGTGCCGATGAGGAGGCGCTGCGATGACCATCGAGACCACCACCCGTACGGGCCGGCGCTTCAGCGAGGACCAGCTGCGGGACATCGCCGAGAAGGGTGCTGCGGACCTCGGTTCCGACGCCACCCCGGAGGAATTGATCCGCTGGACCGCGCAGACCTTCGGCACCAACTTCGTCGTCGCGTCGAACATGCAGGACGCGGCCCTGGTCGACCTCGCCGTGAAGAACATCGACCGTGAGTTGCTCGACGGCGACCCGGTCAAGGTGCTCTTCCTCGACACCGGATACCACTTCGCCGAGACCATCGGCACCCGCGACGCCGTCGAGCAGGTCTATAACCATTCTGCCCCTCGCTTCGCTCGACCGGGCGTGGAGATGGTGAACCTGACCCCCGAGCACAGCGTCGCCGAGCAGGACGAACTGTTGGGCCGCAACCTCTTCGCCCGCGACCCGGGCGAATGCTGCCGACTGCGGAAAGTCGTGCCGCTCAAGGCCGGGCTCGCCGGGTACGACGCGTGGATCACAGGCATCCGTCGTGTGGAGGCACCGACTCGGGCCAACGCCCCGCTCATCTCCTTCGACGAGGGCTTCGGACTGGTCAAGATCAATCCGATCGCGGCCTGGTCCGACGAGACGATGCAGGACTACATCGACACCAACGGCGTGCTGGTGAATCCGCTCGTCGACGAGGGATACCCCTCGATCGGGTGCGCACCGTGCACCGCCAAACCCGAACCCGGATCCGATCCGCGCAGCGGCCGCTGGGCCGGTCGCGCCAAGACAGAATGTGGGCTGCACGCATGACCGTGACCGAAACACCGTCCGTTCCGGCGACGCCCGGCGTGGCCGCTGCCCAGACGAGCGGCGCCGCCGCTGCCCAGACGAGCGGCGCCGCCGCGGAGGCCGACGAGTTCACCACACTCGACGCCCTGGAGTCCGAGGCGATCCACATCTTCCGCGAGGTCGCGGGAGAGTTCGAGCGGCCGGTGATCCTGTTCTCCGGCGGCAAGGACTCCACCGTGCTCCTGCACGTCGCGCTCAAGGCGTTCTGGCCTGCGCCCCTGCCCTTCTCGCTGCTGCACGTCGACACCGGGCACAACCTGCCCGAGGTCCTCGAGTTCCGTGACCAGGTCGTGGAACGGCACAACCTGCGCCTGCATGTGGCCAAGGTGGAGGACTACCTCGCCGACGGTCGGCTCACCGAGCGCCCCGACGGGGTCCGCAACCCGCTGCAGACCATCCCCCTGCTCGACGCGATCACCGAGAACCGTTTCGACGCGGTGTTCGGCGGCGGTCGCCGCGACGAGGAGCGGTCGCGCGCCAAGGAGCGGATCTTCTCGCTGCGCAACGCCTTCGGCCAGTGGGACCCGAAGCGACAGCGCCCCGAGCTGTGGAACCTCTACAACGGCCGCCACGCCCCGGGCGAGCACGTGCGGGTGTTCCCGCTGTCGAACTGGACCGAGCTCGACATCTGGCGCTACATCGCTCGCGAACAGGTGCTTCTCCCGTCGATCTACTACGCCCACGAGCGCGAGGTCTACCAGCGCGACGGCATGTGGATGACCTCGGGAGTCTGGGGCGGTCCCCGCGAAGGCGAAGAGGTGCAGCGACTCTCGGTGCGCTACCGCACCGTCGGCGACGGCTCCTCGACCGGCGCGGTCCTGTCCGACGCCACGGACAACGAGGCCGTGCTCGCCGAGGTCGCCGCGTCGCGGCTGACCGAGCGTGGCGCCACCCGTGGCGACGACCGGGTCTCCGAGGCCGCCATGGAAGACCGTAAGCGCGAAGGATATTTCTGATGAAGCACGCTCCTGATCTCCTCCGCATCGCGACCGCGGGCAGCGTCGACGACGGTAAGTCCACGCTGGTGGGCCGCCTGCTGTACGACACGAAATCCGTTCTGGCCGACCAGATCGACGCGGTCACGAAGGCGTCGGTGGACCGCGGTCTCGACACCCCGGACCTGTCGCTGCTCGTCGACGGGCTGCGGGCCGAGCGCGAACAGGGCATCACCATCGATGTCGCCTACCGCTACTTCGCCACTCCCGCGCGCTCGTTCGTGCTCGCCGACACCCCCGGGCACGTCCAGTACACCCGCAACACGGTGTCGGGTGCGTCGACTGCGCAGCTGGTGATCCTGCTCGTCGACGCCCGCACCGGCGTCGTCGCCCAGACCCGCCGCCACGCCGCGGTGATGGCCCTCCTCGGCGTGCCCCAGCTGGTGCTCGCGGTCAACAAGATCGACCTCGTCACCGATCAGGCGTCGGTGTTCGCCGAGATCTCCGCTGAATTCGCCGAACTCACCCGGTCGCTGGGCTGGTCCGACGAGCAGGTCACCGCGATCCCGGTGTCGGCGCTGCACGGCGACAACGTGGCCCACCGCTCGGAGACCACCGCCTTCTACGACGGGCCGACACTCATCGAGCATCTCGAGACCGTGCCCAATCTGGTGGAGCGCAACGACGTCGGCCTGCGGTTCCCGGTCCAGTACGTCATCCGTCCCCGCACGCCGGAACACCCCGACTACCGTGGTTACGCGGGTCAGATCGCCGCCGGCCGGGTCTCCGTCGGCGACGAGGTGGTCGTCCTGCCGTCGGGGCAGCGGACCACCGTCAGCCAGATCGACACCGCCGACGGCGAATTGCCCACCGCGCACACCGGACGCAGTGTCACGATCCTGCTGGCAGACGACGTCGACATCTCGCGCGGTGATCTCATCGCCGCCGCCGCTGACGCCCCGGAACCGTTGCAGCAGTTCAGCGCAACGGTCTGCTGGCTCGCCGAGAAACCGCTGCGCCCGGGCGCTCGCCTGCTCCTCAAGCACGGCACCAAGACCACCCAGGCGATCGTCGGTGCGCTCGACGCGCTGTTCGACGAGCAGAACCTCGCCCTGGTGGAGGCTCCGGAATCGGTGGAGCTCAACCAGATCGTGCGGATCTCGGTGCAGACCGCCGAGCCGATCCCGGCCGACGACTACCAGGTCAACCGGGAGTCGGGCAGCTTCCTGGTCATCGACCCGCAGGGCGGGAACACGCTGGCCGCGGGCCTCGTGGGCGACGCTTTGGCGCCGCTCCATCTCAAAGAGTTGGTGTGACACCGACTCTCGTCCTCGCCGCACACGGCAGTCGCGATCCGCGCTTCGGCGCGACCGCGCGCCGTGTGCGGAACGCCGTCGCGTCGAGCCTGCCCGGTGTCGAGGTGGTGCTTTCCTATCTCGACCTCGACGAGCCACTCGTGGGCGACGTCCTCGGACAGCTGGGCGGGTCGGATTCGCCGCACCACGGTCCCGTCGTCGTACCGATGCTGCTGTCGGCGGGGTACCACCACAAGATCGACCTACCGTCGATCATCGCGTCGCGACGTCCGACCGCCCGGCAGACCGACGTCATGGGGACCCGGTCGTTGGCCGGGGCACTGGCGGACCGTCTGATCGAGGCCGGCCTCGGCCCCCACGACGGTGTGATCCTGTCCGCGGTCGGTTCCTCCGACCCGGCTGCCGATCGTTCGGTGCGCCTACGGGCGATCGAACTCTCGACACGGCTCCACCGTCCGGTCGAGGTGGTCTTCGCGACCAAGCTGGGGCCGCACAACCGCGCCGTCGTCTCGGCGGTGCGCCGACTCCGCGCCGGCGGTGCCCGACGTATCGCGGTGAGTCCGTACTTCCTGTCGGCCGGACTGCTCACCGAGCGAGTCGAGTCGGCGCTCGACGCCCTGGTCGACGACACCCTCGTCGCCGGTCCCCTCGGCACCCATCCGGACGTCATCGAGGCGATCGGGTCGCTCTACCGCACGGCGGCGGATCAACGAGCTGTCCCCGCGGTCCGCTGACCTCGAACCTCTGCTCCCTGAGGTGCGAGGAGCGTTAGCGACGAGCCACGAAGGGCGGGCGAGGCACGTCACCATGCTCTTCGTGGCTCGCTTCGCTCGCACCTCAGGGAGCATGAGAAACAAGCCGCGAAGCGGATGACGCTCAGCCCGTGACAAGCCAGGCGATGATGACCAGGACCAGCAGCGCGAGCAGCGCGAAGGTGACCGGCGAACGCAGTATCTTCTTCACAATCCGGTCCCGTCGTCGTCGGCGAAGCGGCGTCGGTCGACCAGCGTGGCGGCGGCGTCGACCAGCAGACTGAGCGCGTAGGCGATGAGGATCGCCACCGGGATCACGACGGCGACGGTCACCAGCAACTGGGGCACGAAGGACAGGCCCGTGAGCCACTCCTCCACGCTGTCCCACCAGTCGAAGAACGCCGACACCTCATCACCCCGTCATCCGTGCATCCGTTCCCGCGGGGAGCCGTATACCCGTCCGCGGCATCTGCGTCGCTCCGAGTCCGTGATCACCGCCACTGTCTCGGTCACGGGAGCCGAGTGGCGTCGGCGAGAACCCGTCGCAATGATGGAACTCATGTCTGTCGCAGATGACTCCACCGTAACGTCCCTGCCGACCGTGCCGCCGCGGGCATCCGGGACCGCGGCCGACGCCGACGTCTCCCCGGCGGCTCCCCCGGCACCGTCGCACACGAGCGCCTTCCCGCCGATCGGCGACTACGCGTTCCTATCCGACACCGAGACCAACTGTCTCATCGCGCGCAACGGCTCCGTCGAGTGGATGTGCATCCCCCGGCCCGACTCCCCGAGCGTCTTCGGCGCCATCCTCGACCGTAGTGCCGGCCACTTCCGACTGGCGCCCTACGGCGTGAACGTCCCGGTGGATCGGCGCTACCTGCCCGGCAGCCTGATGGTCGAGACCACCTGGCAGACCGACACCGGTTGGATCATCGTCCGTGACGCACTGGTCATGGGTCCGTGGCACGACAACGAACGTCGTTCGAAGACGCACCGCCGGACGCCCACCGACTGGGACGCCGAACACATCCTGCTGCGCACCGTGCGCTGCGTGTCCGGCACCGTCGAACTGCACATGAGTTGCGAACCCGCCTTCGACTACCACCGCGGGACGACGAAGTGGGAGTACTCGGGCCCGGCCTACGGCGAGGCGATCGCGACCGCCAGGGACACCGATGCCGACACGCCCACCCTGAAACTCACCACGGACCTCCGGCTGGGTCTGGAGGGTCGCGAAGCGCGGGCGCGTACCCGGCTCGTCGAAGGCGACAACCGCTTCGTCGCACTCAGCTGGTCCCGGCAGCCGGCGCCGCAGAACTTCGAGGAAGCCGCCCAGAAGATGTGGGCGACAAGCGAGTCGTGGCGGCAATGGATCAACATCGGCAGCTTCCCCGATCATCCGTGGCGCTCACATCTGCAGCGTTCGGCCCTCACGCTGAAGGGACTCACCTACTCCCCGACCGGTGCGCTGCTCGCCGCCGCGACCACGTCGCTGCCGGAAACACCTCAGGGCGAACGCAACTGGGACTACCGCTATGCGTGGGTGCGTGACTCGACCTTCGCCCTGTGGGGTCTCTACACGCTCGGTCTCGACCGCGAGGCCGACGACTTCTTCTCCTTCATCGCCGATGTCTCGGGCATCACCAACGGTGAACGTCATCCGCTGCAGGTGATGTACGGCGTCGGCGGCGAACGCACCCTGGAAGAGGAAGAGCTGACCCATCTCTCGGGCTACGACGGCGCCCGGCCGGTCCGTATCGGCAACGGCGCGTACAACCAGGCACAGCACGACATCTGGGGCACGATGCTCGACTCGGTGTACCTCAACATCAAATCGCACGAAGCGGTGCCGGAGACGCTGTGGCCCGTGTTGAAGGCCCAGGTCGAAGAAGCGATCAAGCACTGGAAGGACCCCGACCGCGGCATCTGGGAGGTGCGTGGGGAGCCGCAGCATTTCACGTCGTCGAAGGTGATGTGCTGGGTTGCGCTCGACCGCGGGTCACGCCTCGCGACGATGCACGGCGAGCAGGCGCACGCGCGCGAATGGGCGGCGATCGCGGAGGAGATCAGGGCCGACGTCCTGGCGCACGGGGTCAACGAGCGCGGGGTGTTCACCCAGCGTTACGGCGACGACGCGCTCGATGCCTCGTTACTACTCGTCCCGCTGCTGCGATTCCTGCCGCCGGACGACCCCCGGGTGCGCGCAACGGTTCTCGCGATCGCCGACGAACTCACCGAGAACGAACTGGTGCTCCGCTACCGGGTCGAGGAGACCGACGACGGCCTCAGCGGCGAGGAGGGTACGTTCACCATCTGCTCGTTCTGGCTGGTGTCGGCCCTCGTCGAGATCGGCGAACTGCCACGGGCGAAGACGCTGTGTGAACGACTGCTGTCCTACTCGAGCCCGCTCAAGCTGTACGCCGAGGAGATCGACGCCAAGACCGGACAGCACCTCGGCAACTTCCCGCAGGCGTTCACCCACCTCGCCCTCATCAACGCGGTGATGCACGTGATCCGGGCCGAGGAGGCGGCCCATCAGGCCACGTTCCAGCCCGCGAATCACTGAGCGCGACGAGCCGAAACGCGCTCAGTCCAGCCGCCAGTCCTCGTAGGCGCGTGGGTCGTTGATCGGTTCGACATGCAGGGTCACGGTGAGATCGTCGACCGTGGCGCGGAGTTCGTCCTCGATCGTCTCGGCCAGGTCGTGCGCGCGCTGCACCGACCAGTCACCGGGGACGAGCACGTGCAACTGGACGAACCGTTCATGGCCGGCCTCCCGCGTGCGGACGTCGTGGAAGTCGATCCGGTCGGCGCGGTGACGCGCGAGGACGGCGTCGATCGCGGCGCGCAGGTCGTCGGGCAGCGCCGAGTCCATCAGTCCCGCACCGGATCGCCAGACCAGCCGTCCGCCCACGACGAGGATGTTGGCAGCCACCGCGATGGCGATCAGCGGGTCGAGCGGCAGCCAGCCGGTCGCGGCGACCAGGAACACACCGACCACGACGCCGGCCGTCGTCCACACGTCGGTCATGAGATGTTTGCCGTCGGCTTCGAGGGTCAGCGACCGATGACGTCGACCGGCGCGGATGAGCACCCAGCCGACGACCGCGTTGACCACCGTCGCGCCCACCGAGATCGCCAGTCCCATGCCGACTTCGTCCAGTTCCTCCGGGTGGAGCAGGCGGTCGACGGCCGTCGCGACGATGACGACCGCCGCGACGACGATCATCACCCCCTCGAACACCGCCGAGAGGTACTCCGCCTTGGTGTGCCCGAAGTTGTGGCTCCGGTCCGGCGGCTTCGCCGCCACCCGCAGCGCGACGAACGCTCCGATCGCAGCAACGAGGTTGACGGTGGACTCCAGCGCGTCGGAGAGCAGACCGACCGAGCCGGTGATCCGCCACGCGATCAGTTTGAGCCCGATCACGACGATCGCGGTCACGATGCTCAGCACCGCGAACGCCGAGAGGTCCCGGCGCGGGGTGCGCGTCGTCGTCATGACCGGAACCCGATCAGGCCGCGAGCCCCCGGCGCCGCAGCAGCGGTTCGATGCGCGGCCGGCGACCGATCAGGCCCTCATGTGCGACAAGCGGATCCACGCTGTCGCCGCGGGAGAGTGTGGCGTCGGCGAACCGGCGGCCGTTCTCGCGACGCAACCCGCCCTCGGCAAGGAACCATTGCTCGGTCTCCGCGTCGAGCACCTCCGACCAGATGTAGCTGTAGTAGCCGGCGGAGTAGCCGCCACCGAAGATGTGGTTGAAGTACGAGCTCCGGTAGCGCGGCGGGATCAGCTCGGTGTGCAGGCCCGCGTCGGTGAGCGCCTGCGCCTCGAAGGCCTCGACGTCGGCCACCGCCTCGGCCTCCGCCACCGACAACCGGTGCCAGGCCAGGTCCAGCGAGGATGCGGCGAGGTATTCGATGGTGCCGTGCGCGGACTCGGCTCCCGCCGACTCCCGCGCCGCATGGGCGAGCTCGGCCGGGATCGGCTCTCCGGTCTCGTGATGCCGGGCGTAGTTCGCCAGCACTTCCGGGTGCAGCGCCCACATCTCGTTCACCTGCGACGGGAACTCGACGAAGTCCCGCGGTACCGATGTCCCGGATTGCGACGGGTAGTCGACCGACGACAGCAACCCGTGCAGGGCGTGCCCGAACTCGTGGAAGAGCGTGGTGAGCTGATCCATCGTGAGCAGGCACGGTTGTCCGGCATCGGGTTTGGTCAGGTTCAACACGTTCACGATGATCGGCTGGGTGTGCAGGACCGACGACTGGTCGACGATGTTGTTCATCCACGCCCCGCCGCGTTTCGACGGCCGGGCGAAGAAGTCGCCGAGGAAGAGCCCGATACCGACGCCCGCGTCGTCGCGTACCTCCCAGGCGCGCACATCCGGGTGGTACAGCGGGAGATCGGTGATCTCCCGAAAGCTGAGGCCGTACAGCTTGTTCGCGGCGAAGAAGACGCCCCGGGTCAGCACCGCGTCCAGTTCGCAATAGTTCGCGAAGTCGTCGAGCGGCACCGCCGAGTGCGACCGCTTCTCCCGATCGAGCCAGAAGGTGAGATCGGCGGGGCCGATCGTCGCGTCACCCGCGAACTCGGTGAGCCGGGTGAGTTCGCGGCCACCGGCACGCATGGCCGAGGAGTTGAGCTCGCGCAGCATGTCGTCGACGGCACCCGGGTCCGGCGCCGTCTGCTCGGCGATCACGTACTCGGCGTGGTCCCGGTAGCCGAGCATCTCTGCTCGGCGTGCCCGCAGGCGGACGATCTCGAGGACCAGTTCCCGGGTGTCGTGTTCGTTGCCTCGGGCGCACCGCCCCACCGAAGCGTCGAACACCCGCCGGCGCACATCGGCATTCGTCACTTCGGTGAGCACCGACTGGCTCGTCGGGAGTTCGAGCGTGAGGAGGTATCCGCTGTCGTGCCCGGCCTCGGCGGCGGCGCGGCGGGCGGCGGCGATCTGTCCGGCCGACAGACCGTCGAGTTCGGCGGCATCGTCGACGAGCACCGCCGAGTCGTTGGTGTCGTCGAGGATCTTCTGGGAGAACGTCGTCGTGAGATAGGCCAGGCGAGAAGCGATCTCCCGCATCTCACCCTGTGCGTCGGGGTCGAGTCCGGCTCCGGCGCGGACCGATTCCCGGTACCGCTTGTCGAGCAACCGGCGCTGGGCTTCGGTGAGATGGAGTTCGTCGGCGCGCGAATGGAGGTCGGAGATCCGTTCGAAGAGAACCGGATTCATCGCGATCGTGTTCGCATGATCGGTCAGGAGCGTCGACAGCTCCTGGGAGATCTCGTTGCGTCTGGGGTTCGTGTCGGGCCCGACGAGGTTGAAGAAGATCCCCGACGCCCGGGCCAGGTCGCGCCCCGACAGCTCCAGGGCTTCGATCGTGTTGGCGAAGGTCGGTGCCGCGGGATCGGCCGCAATCGCCTCCACCTCGGCCACATGCGACGCCATGGCCTCGGTGAACGCCGGCAGGAAGTCATCGTCGGAGATCGATGCGAAGTCGGGGAGATCGTAGGGCAGGCCGCTTTGCGCCAGTACCGGATTGGTGCCCTGTGCTGCGGTCATCGTCTCCCCGCTCCCGGTCTGCCCGTCGCCCATCACTTCCCCTTCGGCTTGTCACCCACCGCGTCGGTGGAGAGCGCGGCCACGAAGGCCTCCTGCGGGACCTCGACGCGACCGATGGTCTTCATCCGCTTCTTGCCCTCCTTCTGCTTCTCGAGCAGTTTGCGCTTACGGCTGATGTCGCCGCCGTAGCACTTTGCCAGCACGTCTTTGCGGATGGCTCGGATGTTCTCGCGCGCAATGATCTTCGAGCCGACGGCGGCCTGCACTGGGACCTCGAACTGCTGACGCGGGATGAGCTCCTTGAGCTTGATCGCCATCCGGTTGCCGTAGGCATACGCGGCGTCCTTGTGGACGATTGCACTGAACGCGTCGACGGCCTCGCCCTGGAGCAGGATGTCGACCTTTACCAGGTCGGCTTCCTGCTCGCCCGCCTCCTCGTAGTCGAGGCTGGCGTAGCCGCGCGTCCGCGACTTCAAGGCGTCGAAGAAGTCGAAGATGATCTCGGCCATGGGCAGCGTGTACCGCAGTTCCACGCGCGTCTCCGACAGGTAGTCCATCCCGCCGAGCTCGCCTCGACGCGACTGGCACAGCTCCATGATGGCGCCGATGAACTCGCTCGGCGCGATGACCGTGGTCTTGACGATGGGTTCGTAGATGTGCCGGGTCTTGCCTTCCGGCCAGTCCGACGGGTTGGTCACCACATGTTCCGAACCGTCTTCCATCACCACCCGGTACACGACGTTGGGGGCGGTCGAGATCAGATCGAGGTTGAATTCGCGCTCGAGACGCTCGCGGGTGATCTCCATGTGCAGCAGGCCGAGGAAGCCGCAGCGGAACCCGAAGCCGAGCGCGACCGAGGTCTCCGGCTCGAAGGTCAGGGCGGCGTCGTTGAGTTGCAGCTTTTCGAGCGCCTCACGCAGGACCGGGTAGTCGGAGCCGTCGAGCGGGTACAGCCCCGAGTAGACCATCGGGCGCGGCTCGCGGTACCCCGTCAGCGCCTGCTCGGCACCCCGGCGGGCGGTGGTGACGGTGTCGCCGACCTTCGACTGGCGGACGTCTTTCACGCCGGTGATGAGGTAGCCGACCTCGCCGACACCCAGCCCCGTGGTCGGCTTCGGTTCCGGGGACACGATGCCCACCTCGAGCAGCTCGTGCGTCGTGCCGGTCGACATCATCAGGATCTTCTCCCGGGGCACGATCTTGCCGTCGACGACCCGGACGTAGGTGACCACGCCGCGGTAGGTGTCGTACACCGAGTCGAAGATCATCGCGCGCGCCGGGGCGTCGGAGTCGCCCACCGGGGCCGGCACCTTCCGGATGACCTCGTCGAGCAGCTCGGTGACCCCGACGCCGGTCTTGCCCGACACACGCAGCACGTCTTCCGGCTCGCAACCCACGATGTGCGCGAGTTCGGCAGCGTAGCGCTCGGGGTCGGCCGCGGGCAAGTCGATCTTGTTGAGCACCGGGATGATGGTGAGGTCGTTCTCCATCGCCAGATACAGGTTGGCGAGGGTCTGGGCCTCGATGCCCTGCGCGGCGTCGACGAGCAGGACAGCTCCCTCGCACGCTTCCAGAGCGCGGGACACCTCGTAGGTGAAGTCGACGTGCCCGGGGGTGTCGATGAGGTGCAGGACGTAGTCCTCGTCGCCCTCCGCCGACTTCACCGTCCAGGGCAGACGGACGTTCTGCGCCTTGATGGTGATGCCGCGCTCGCGCTCGATGTCCATTCGATCGAGGTACTGCGCCCGCATCTGCCGCTCTTCGACGACGCCGGTGAGCTGCAGCATCCGGTCTGCCAGCGTCGACTTGCCGTGGTCGATGTGGGCGATGATGCAGAAGTTCCGGATACGTGCCGGATCGGTGAAGGTGGTGTCGGCGAAGGTGGGAATGGAACTACTCCTCGAACGAGAACTTCGGTAGAGAACGGGTACGGATACGGGTTGTCCTCCAGTTTCTCATGAGCACCCCGCGTGGCGCGTCCGGCCACGTCGCACCCTTCGAGACGGCCCTCCGCAGGCTCCGGGCCTCCTCAGGGATCGGGGAGACGGCCCTCCGCAGGCTCCGGGCCTCCTCAGGGATCGGAGAAGTCCGCGAGCACCTCCGAAGGCGCTACGGTGGCAGCCGTGTCCGCGTCCACCGTCACCACCATCGAGTCCGACGACGTCGCCGCCGAGGTACACCGCCCGGGGATCCCGGCACGTGCCACGCTCGTCCTCGCCCACGGCGCAGGCGGCAACCGCGACGCCGTGATCCTGCGTGCCCTGGCCGAGGAACTGTGCGACCGCGGGTTCGTCGTCGCCCGGATCGACCTGCCGTATCGACGGCGCCGGCCCAAGGGCCCGCCCAGCCCGTCCACCGCCGCCGCCGACCGGGACGGCATCCGTGCCGCGTGCGCAACGCTGCGCGCCGAGTCCGACGGGCCGTTGATCGTCGGTGGCCACTCCTATGGCGGGCGACAGTCCTCGACGGCCGTCGCCGAGGACGGAACAACTCTGGCCGACGGCCTGCTGCTGACGTCGTATCCGCTGCATCCGCCGGGCAAGCCCGACCGGCTGCGCACCGAACACCTGCCGTCGATCACCGTCCCGACCCTCGTGGTCCACGGGAGCACCGACCCGTTCGGCACCACCGACGAGATGACCCGCGCGATCGGCCTCATCGATGCGCCGACACACATCGTCGAACTCGAGAAGGTCGGACACGACCTCAACCCGAAGAGGAAACCCACCGCAGCCCTCACCGCGGACGCGATCGAGGACTGCCTGCTACCCCACATCTCCGGAGAGGACTCCTGACGATGACCAGTCGCGACGCCCGGCCCGCACTTCGGCCGACAACCGATCTCGCCCGCACCATCAGCTATTCCCCCGACCTCGACGGCGACGCCGACCCCGGCGAGATCGTGTGGACCTGGGTCGCCTACGAGGACGACCCGAGCCAGGGAAAGGACCGGCCGGTCCTGGTCGTCGGCCGGGACGCCCGGGCCGACCGGTCCGACACCGTGCTCGGGCTCATGCTGTCGAGCAAGGACCACCGGGACGACGGCAACTGGCTTCCCGTCGGGTCGGGCGAGTGGGATTCCCAGGGCCGGCCGAGCTTCGTGCGCCTCGACCGTGTACTCGTCGTCGACGACGACGGCATCCGCCGGGAAGGCGCGATCCTCGACCGCACGACGTTCGACGCCGTCGCCCAGGAACTCCGCGGGCACTACGGCTGGCGGTGACCCGAAGGACGAAACCCTAGGCGAGCCGGGTGATCTCGACGATGACGTCGAGGTCGGTCGCGCCGCCGCCGGTGTAGATACCCTTCAGCGGCGACACATCGGCGTAGTCACGACCCACGCCCACCGACACATGCTGCTCGGTGATCGGGGTGTCGTTGGTCGGGTCGTAGCCCCACCAGCCGCCCGTCCACGCCTCGATCCAGGCGTGACTCTGACCCTGCACCGTCTTGTCGATCTCGGCGTCGGGTTCGGGATGGAGATACCCCGACACGTACCGGGCGGGAATGCCCAGCCCGCGGAGCATCAGCAGGGTGAGGTGCGCGTAGTCCTGACACACGCCCTTGCGGTCGGTCCACGCGTCGACCGCGGTGGTGTGCACGCCCGTCGTGCCGGGGACGTACTCCATCTCGGTGTGGATGAAGCGACACACCGCCTCGACCGCCTCCTCGGGGGTGAGCCCCTTGGTCACCTTCTTCGCGGTCGACAGCAGTGACCGGTTGCGGGCGACATACGGTGTGTAAGACAGCATCTCGTCATACCGGTCGATGACGTGATCGCTGTTCACGTCGTCCCACGAGACCTGATCCTCCTCGTCGGGGCGTTGTCCGGCCTCGGTTTCGACGACCGACAGCCCCGAGACCTCGAGTTCGTTGTGCGGCGCGTGCAGATCGAAGGCGGTGACCGCGGTACCCCAGTAGTCGGTGTACCGGTAGGACCTCGTCGCCGGGACCGTCTCGACCCGGTTGACGATCACGTTCTGGCGGGCGTCGCTGCGCGGGGTGAGCCGGGCCTCGTTGTACGACGAGGTGACCGGACTGTGGTAGGCGAAGCCCGTGGAATGGACAACACGCAGACGCCAGCTCACAGCTCACTCTCCTCGATGACATGCCCGTCGCTGACGCGGGCGTCGGCCCACGAGACATAGGGCGACACATGGAAATACTGCTTCGTGACCGCCTCGTTGACCGCGCGGCAGGTGTCCTGCAGGTCGACGAGCCGGTCCTGCAGATCGTCGAGCAACTTCCCGGGCTCGAGGAACTCGAGCGAACTGCGCGCGCGGCCCAGCAGCAACTGCGCCTCGGCCTGGGCCCCGACCCGGCTCGGCCCACTCTCGAGCTGGCCCAGATTGCGCTCGGCGACGCTGAGGGCGTGGAAGATGGACCGTGGGAACAGCCGGTCGAGAAGCATGAACTCGACGATGTTCTCCGCGTCCAACACACCGCGGTAGGTCCGCAGGAAGGTGTCGTGCCCGCCGGCGGACACGAGGACGTTCACCCAGGCCGGCGACGTCGTCCGATCTCCGGCGCGGGACAGCAACATCCGGATGGTCATGTCGACCCGCTCCACCGACCGACCCAGCAGCAGATACCGGTAGCCGTCGTCGTGGCTGAGGGTGGCGTCGGCGAGGCCAGCGAACATCGCCGCCCGGTTCTTCACGTACGACAGGAACTCGTGGGGACCGAGGCGACGCGAGCGCCGTTCGGCGCCGTCGAGTCCGTTGTAGGTGGTGTTGAGACATTCCCACAACTCGCTGGACGTGACTTCGCGTGCGCCACGTGCGTTTTCCCGCGCCGCCCGGATCAGGTCGACGATCGACCCCACCGCGTCGGCGTCGTAGGCGACGCGTTCGGTCAACGACCAGACGTCGAGCTCGTCGTCGTCCTCCGGCGCGGTGAGCCCGAGCACCTGGATGATCAGGCGTGCCTGCCGGTCGACGTCGACCGTGGTGTCCTCGAGGATCTGGTGGATCGCGACATCGAGGATGCGCGCCATGTCGTCGGCGCGCTCGACGTATCTGCCGATCCAGTAGAGCGATTCGGCGTTCCGCGCCAGCATCATCGGACGTCACCGCCCTGCTGCTGTGTCATGTCGCCGGACGTGGCCGTCGGATTCGGTTGCGGCGTCATGCCACCCATCTGCTGCGTCCCACCCAACTGCTGCATCATGGAGCCCATCTGCTGCATCATCGAACCCTGCTGTTGCTGTTGAGTCTGCGTGTGCACCGGGTCGGGGGCGCTCTCCGCCGGCCGGGCGGCGGCGACACCGCTCGTCGTCACGACCTTCGCGCCCGACAACTCCCGGTCCCCCTCGGAGGTGCGCGAGGCCAGCACCCAGGTGTCCTTGGAACCGCCGCCCTGGCTCGAGTTGACGACGAGCGATCCCTCCGGCAGCGCCACCCGCGTCAGGCCACCGGGCAGGACCCACACGGATTCACCGTCGTTGACCGCGAACGGACGCAGGTCGACGTGGCGTGGTCGGATGGCGTCACCGATCTTCGTCGGTACCGTCGACAGCTGCACGACCGGTTGCGCGATCCACCCGCGCGGATCGTTGCGGACCTTGCGTGCCAGTGCGTCCAATTCGGCGCCGGTCGCGTCGGGGCCGAAGACGATGCCGTAACCGCCCGATCCCTCAACGGGTTTCACGACGAGTTCGTCGATGCGGTCGAGCACCTCCTCGCACTCGTCGGGCAGCCAGCAGCGCAGGGTGTCGACGTTCTGGAGACTCGGCTTCTCGCCGAGGTAGTACTGGATGATCTCCGGCACGTAGGTGTAGATCAGCTTGTCGTCGCCGACGCCGTTGCCGACCGCACTGGAGATCACCACGTTGCCCGCGCGTGCGGCGTTCAGCAGCCCCGCCACGCCGAGCATCGAATCCGGCCGGAACTGCATGGGATCCAGGAAGTCGTCGTCGATGCGGCGGTAGATGACGTCGACCCGCTGCTCCCCCTCGGTCGTGCGCATGTACACGACGTTGTCGCGGCAGAACAGGTCACGGCCCTCGACCAGCTCGACGCCCATCAGGCGCGCGAGGAGCGAGTGCTCGAAGTAGGCCGAGTTGGCCACGCCCGGGGTGAGCACGACGATGTTGGGGTCGGCCTCGTTGAACGCCGCCGACGCGCGCAGCGCACGCAGGAGGTGGCTCGGATAGTCGGCGACCGCACGCACCTTGTGTTTGGAGAAGAGATCCGGGAAGACGCGGGCCATCGCGCGCCGGTTTTCGAGCACATAGGAGACGCCCGACGGCGACCGCAGATTGTCCTCGAGGACCCGGAAGTCGCCGTTCTCGTCGCGGATCAGGTCGATACCCGCGACGTGGATGCGAACACCGTTGGGCGGCCGAATGTTTGCCGCCTGTCGATGAAAGTGCTCACAGGAGTGGACGAGTCGCTTGGGCAACACCCCGTCGCGCAGGATCTCCTGCTCGCCGTAGATGTCGTCGAGGAAGAGTTCCAGCGCCTGTACGCGCTGGGTGATACCCGCCTCGAGCTTGTTCCACTCCGCGGCCGAGATCACCCGTGGCACAACATCCAACGGGAAGGGGCGTTCCTTGCCGGACAGCGAGAACGTCACACCCTGGTCGAGATAGGCACGCCCGAGGGCCTCCACACGGGCCTCCACGAGGTCGGACTGATCCTCGTCGGCCATGGCCTTGTAGATACCGCGATACGGTGTCCGCACCTCGCCGACGGCATCGAACATCTCGTCATATGCCTTGCCGTACGGGCCTTTTGCGTACCCGCCGAAGTTGCCGGTGAAGTTCTCCCCGGTGGTTGCGTCGCCCGCGCCCTTCGCCGACCGGCTGCCGGAACCGGAACCCTTGGTCGAACCGGACTTGGCGGAGGCCGTCCGTCCCGACGAGGTGGACGACGCCGCTTTCGCGGCTGCGGACTTACGCGCCGCCTTCTTGGCTGGCGCACTTGTCGATGCGGGGGTCATAAACTGCCATGGTGCTACAGAATGCCGAAATCGGCAGGACGTCGACCGGCCGTGTCATCGACGAAGCCGCACCGCCGTTCCGGGGCCGCCGATCAGGATGATCGGCGCGCGGCGATCACCCGCCGCTTGACCCGGCGCACCACATTCGCCGCCCGCGTCCGCGCACGGGGCCCGACCTTGGGCAAGGGCGCCGCGAGCACCATCGCCGCGATCGTGTCGAGCGCGACGTCGAGCACCTCGCCGTCCGACGGCGGCGGTACGTCGCCGGCGTCGTGTTCGGGCGACACCACCAGATCGTCGAGGTCACCGACGACGTCGTAGCCGGCGTCGCGGACCGCCGCGACCATCCGCCGGGACTCCCCCGCCGCCCACTCCCGGCTCTTGTCCGAGAGTCCCTGCGGTGGGCCGGACGGTGCCTCGAACAGGATCTCCCCGATCACCTGCCCCTTGATGATCCGCTCGTATCGGCGCCACTCGATGACGTCCGGCTGCAGGCGGCGGTTGAGGCCGCGCAGGAACTCGGCCTGCGGCGCGGACAGCGAACTGTTCAGGCTGGGGACCGGGATCCGCAGCGGGACCGGATCGATGTTCATCACGCGCAGGAACCGATCCCAGAGCGTGTCGCCCGACGCCGCCCCGCGGGGCGGCACCGTGACGATGTGGACACGCTCGGGTCCGACGACACGCGACCAGCGTTCCAGGATGCCGACGTAGTCCTGGAACTCCCAGAACGGCTCCTCGTCGACCTCGTCGGCCGGGGCATCGTCAGCGGGGGTGCTGACGACGACGGGACCGCCGGTCCGGCGCCCCTCGGAAGCGAAGGCCACCGAATCCACGAACTCGTCGAACGACGCCCGGCGCTGGTTCTTCACGTTCTCCTGCCACACGGACGGGAGCTGGCGGCCGAGGTCGCGGACGGTCGCGATCACGTGCACCTCGTCGGCGAAGGACAGGTCGGCCATCAGCCGCTCGATCTGGTCGACGGTCGCGGTGCTGTACAGCTCGTGCGACAGCAACGAGATCTGCGGCCAGGCCCGGATCTGACCGAGGAGCGTCGGCCAGGTGCCGGCGAAGGCGGGATCGACCCAGTCGAGGTATCGCTCCGGCTGCAGATGCACCGCGGCATGGAAGTGATCGGAGATCACGTTGCCCGGGTACAGCAGCCCGGAGGACTGCAACGCCAGGTCGCGGTTTCGCCAGAGGCGATCCTGAAGGTGTGTGGTCCCGGTCTTGGGAAGGCCGATGTGTACGTAAACGACGGACATGATGGGTCCACCGTAGACATAAGTTCACGATGATTCTTATTGGCCGACGCGGCGGCCCGTCGTTCGCGACGCACGGATTTTGGCGGGCTGACCCCGGCTGGTAATGTTGTGCGCTGTTGCGGTGACGCCGTGGAGATGCTTCACGTGCCGACACCGCCCGGTGCGAGTTCAGCCCCCAGGGCCGACCGCCCGACCCGAACAGACAGACATATCCACCAGCAACGACAGAGGTAACACGCGTGGCAAACATCAAGTCTCAGATCAAGCGCAATCGCACCAACGAAGCGAACCGCCAGCGCAACCAGTCGGTGAAGTCGGCCCTTCGTACCGCGATCCGCAGCTTCCGTGAGGCTGTCGAGTCCGGCGACAAGGCGAAGGCCGCCGAGCTCGGCCAGACCGCCAGCCGCAAGCTCGACAAGGCTGCCAGCAAGGGCGTCATCCACGCCAACCAGGCCGCCAACAAGAAGTCGGCCATCGCCCTCGCGGTCAACAAGCTCTGATCTGACGCCGACCCCGGGTCGGTCCGACGGTTGATCCGTCGCCACCTCTCCATACCTCGATCACCCCGGCAGCATCCACGCGGTTGCCGGGGTGATTGTCGTTTCTGTCTGGCGCCCTACCGCTGGTTGAGCCGGCCCCGAGCGGAGCCGCCCCCACCGCTGGTTTCAGTGTCAGGGTTGTCTAGCCACTTCGGTGGTGGTTGGGTTCTGACCATCAGGCATCTGGCTCTACCGCTGGTTACCGCCCC
>NZ_JBHUXZ010000018.1:0-103277 GCF_042668985.1 Gordonia sp. NPDC057258 | reverse complement strand
CCCCCGACCAGACCCGACCCGACACGCAGGAGCAGAACAGGTGAGCGCACCTTCGACGCACGATGTACTCGGCACCCCGGTGACCATGCCGGTCGAGATCCGGCACGCACGGTGCTTCGTCGCCGGTTTCACCGCCGACACCCGGGCCGTGACACGGGCCATCGACGCCGAATCGGCACAGCCCGGGACGCTTCGCCCGTTGCGCATTCGACCGGGTCGCACCATGTGCATGCTCGTGTTCGTCGACTACGTCGACGGCGACCTCGGACCGTACAACGAGTTCGGCGTGTGCTTCCTCGTCGAGGACCCGACCACCCCACCCGCCTCACCGATCCGGGCAATGCGCTCCCTGCTGAGAGGGGACGCGCGTGCGCTGGTGCACCGACTCCCCGTCGACGGCGACTTCACCCTGGCCGCCGGGCGCGGCATCTGGGGGTTCCCGAAGACACTCGCCGAGTTCGAGGTCGACCACTCCTCCGCCACCAGACGCGGTCGCCTCGTGTCCGACGGCGCACTCGTCGCCGACCTGAGTGTGAAGCCGGGACTCAAGGTCCCGGACTCGACCGCCGACACCGTGCTGCACGCCTATTCGCAGCTCGACGGGATCACGCGGATGACACCGTGGCGGCTCACCTCGACCACCGGGACCCGCACCCGCATCGGCGGCGCGCACCTGACCCTCGGCGATCACCCCATCGCCGACGAACTCCGATCCCTGCAGCTGGGGCGGCACGCCCTGATGTCGAGCTCGGTCGATCGGATCACGATGCGTTTCGAGGACCCCACGCTGGTCTGACCGGGGATCTCTCGGGCTCGCGGACGTCCGGGCCGCGGTCGCGGACAATGGTTCCATGAGCAATCTCGAGACGGACCCGGTCGAGGTCGAGTGCCATGCCTACGCCGGCGTCGCCGCGGGCTCGGGCCTCCTCCACATGGACGTCCTGACCGCGCGCGACGTACCGCTCGGCGGCCCGCGCGCGATGACGGTGCACCGGACCCTCCCGCAGCGGTCACGTTCGCTGATCGGAGCCTGGTGTTTCATCGACCACTACGGCCCCGATGACGTCGCGAGCAGCGGCGGGATGGACGTGCCTCCACACCCGCACACCGGACTCCAGACGGTCAGCTGGCTGTTCACCGGCGAGGTCGAGCACCGGGACACGATGGGCAACCACGCGATGGTCCGCCCCGGCGAGATCAACCTCATGACCGCCGGGCACGGCATCGCGCACACCGAGGTCTCGACACCTGACACCACCACCCTGCACGGGGTACAGCTGTGGGTCGCGTTGCCGGCCGAGAACGCCGACACCGCACGCGATTTCGCACACCACCGGCCCGATGCTCTCGACCTGGACGGGGTCACCGCCAAGGTCTTTCTCGGCGAACTGTTCGGCACCCGCTCGCCGGTGCACACGTTCACGCCGTTGACCGGCGCCCAGCTCGACTTCGAACCCGGCGCCGCCGTCGACATCGACGTCGATCCCGAACACGAGCACGGCATTCTTGTCGACACCGGAACCGTAGAGGTCGCCGGCGCCGATGCCGCACCGCTGGCCCGCACCGAGTTGGGTTACATCGGATTGGGCGCGCGTCGGATCACACTCACCAACGTCGCCGAGACCGACGCCCGGGTGATCTTCCTCGGCGGCGCACCGCTGGCGGAGGACATCGTCATGTGGTGGAACTTCATCGGGCGCACACACGACGACATCGTCGGCTACCGGGACCAGTGGGAGGCGCGCAGCGAACGCTTCGGGCAGGTGCAGGGTTACGTCGGTTCGACGCAGCACCTGCCCGCGCCGCCGCTGCCGCACTCACGGCTGCGCGCCCGGGCCAACACCCCGGGGCGCGCCGCCCCGTAGTGAGGGCGCATCACGCCGTTCCGAGCAACCTCGCGAAGTTCGCGATCCCCGCGGCCTCGACCGCCTGCTGCCTGCCGTCGGCCACGGCCGCGCGCGGCGGTTCCCCGTCGGCGGCATTCCCCGACCCTGTGCCACCCCTCGGTCCGAGGAGCGAGACGAGTTCGGCTGCGGCACGGCCGATCCGGTCGTTCAACGATGCGGTGTCCCCACCGGCGCCCGCCCAGTCCGCCGACGCGGCGTAGACGCCGGTCGGCAGGACGACGGCACGTAGGTAGGCGAACAACGGTCGCAGCGCGTGGTCGAGCACCATCGAGTGGCGCGGGCTGCCGCCGGTCGCCCCGATCAGCACCGGTTTGCCCGACATGGCGTCGATGTCGACGAGATCGAAGAACATCTTGAACAGTCCGCTGTACGACGCGTTGAAGATCGGGGTCGCCACGATCAGGGCATCGGCCCCCTCGACCGCGTCGAGTGCCCGGCCCGAGGCGAAGCCGACCGTCATCGCCTGTCCCAGGTCGGCGGCGAGGTCACGCAGGTCGACGATCTCGACGTCCGCGCGGCCCGCCCCGAGTCCTTCGGTGACGGCGGCGACCATCCGGTCGACGAGCAGTCGCGTCGACGACGGTTCGGAGAGACCGGCGTTCACCGCGACGATCCGCAGGGCGGTCACGAGGACACCTCCACATCCTGATCGGCTTCCTGGCGGGCGGCGACGAGCGAGGCGTGCGTCGGCGCGTCGGGAACGTCGTCGGGACGTCCCTCCGCGAACCCGGCGCGCAGGTCCGGTAGCACCTCGCCCAGCAGGTCGAGCTGCTCCAGCACGGTCTTGAGCGGCAGTCCCGCATGATCGACGAGGAACAGCTGACGCTGGTAGTCGCCGAAGGTCTCCCGAAAGGTCAGCGTCTTGTCGACGAACTCGGCCGGGCTGCCGACGGTCAGCGGCGTCTGCGAGGTGAAGTCCTCGAGCGACGGACCGTGTCCGTACACCGGCGCGTTGTCGAAGTACGGGCGGAACTCGCGCACCGCGTCCTGCGACCTCGGTCGGATGAAGAACTGTCCGCCGAGCCCGACGACGGCCTGGTGGGCCTTGCCGTGGCCGTAGTGCTCGTACCGTTCGCGGTAGAAGTTGATCAGCCGCTGGAAGTGCTCGTTGGGCCAGAAGATGTTGTTCGCGAAGAACCCGTCCCCGTAGTAGGCGGCCTGCTCGGCGATCTCGGGACTGCGGATCGAACCGTGCCAGACGAACGGTGCCACGTCGTCGAGCGGGCGGGGCGTCGAGGTGAAGGACGTCAGCGGGGTCCGGAACTGTCCTTCCCAATCCACCACATGCTCGGTCCACAACCGATGCAGGAGGTGGTAGTTCTCGATCGCCAGCGGGATCCCCTGCCGGATGTCCTGGCCGAACCACGGATAGACCGGACCGGTGTTGCCGCGCCCGAGCATCAGGTCGACGCGCCCGTCGGCCAGATGCTGCAGCATCGCGAAGTCCTCGGCGATCTTGACCGGGTCGTTGGTCGTGATCAGCGTGGTCGCGGTACTCAGCTGCAAGCGCTCGGTCTGCGCCGCGATGTAGGCCAGGGTCGTGGTGGGCGACGACGAGAAGAAGGGCTCGTTGTGGTGCTCACCGAGCGCGAACACGTCGAGCCCGATGTCCTCGGCCTTCTTGGCGATCTGCACGATCGCCTTGATCCGCTCGTGTTCTGTGGGCGTCGTGCCCGTGGTCGGGTCGGTGGTGATGTCACTGACGCTGAAGAGTCCGAACTGCATGTCGCGCCTCCTTGTGATGGTTACACCGAGCATAACCGGACCGCGGTCCGATTAATTCCGGTGGCCGGTGAGTTAGTGTTGGCTCACTGCGGAGAAGCGCCGCGGATAGACAACTGCATCGAGGAGAGTCGCATGAAGATCCGGAAGTCCGTCGCTGCCGTCACCCTCGCCGGGGCCGCTTTGTTCGTCGCCACCGGTTGTTCGGAGTCCACCGACACCGTCGACGAGGCGACGAGCGCGGTGTCCACCGCCGTCGAGTCCGCGGCGAGCCAGGTCGAGACCGCCGCCAGCGACGCGGTCGACGAGGTCACCGGGCTCAGCAATGACGACGCACAGGAAACCCTGCGCCAGGCCATCGACCCGAACACCTCCTCCGAGGAGCTCGATCAGGTCATCGACGTCACCAACCCCGCCACGAAGCCGGCCGCGATGGCTTTCGCCAAGGGCGCCTCCGCCGCGGGATACACCCCGGACGCGTTCTCGGTGAAAGAGGTCACCGAGGACGGCGACAAGGCCACCGCGACCGTCGCCGTGAAGAGCCCGCATTCCTCGACGCCGGTCGACATCCAGCTCGGCTTCGTCAAGGTCGACGGCGACTGGAAGCTCAGTGGTGACGCCATTCAGCAGCTGATCAGCATGGGCAGCGGCCAGCAAGAGGGCAACTAGACCCACGGCGTACGTCGCCTCCTCGCCTACACTCGGACGGGTGCGGTTCCGACCCGGAGCCGGGCGGCGAGGAGGTGTACGTGCGTACCGATCAACCCACCCAACCGTTCGCTCCGCCGGTGACCCAGCGGCACGCGCGGTGGCCGCTCGTCAACGATCTCGACGACACCGAGTTGCCGGCTGCGGCCGAACCGACCGGCACGCGGGTCGACGTGCATGTTGCGGTACCCGCGTCGCCGAAGCTGCCGACCAGGGTCGAGCCCGCGGCGGAATCGTCACCGCGGATGGTGACGGGCAACGCCGGCCGGCTGCCGGCACGGGAACATGCCGCATTGCCGCCGGTGGGCGACTTCTGGGACCTGGAGAACGCCCGCCGGGCACCCCTTGCCGCGATGCCGCTGCCCGCGCGGACCTTTCCGGCGCGCTCGGCGCCGTACCTGACCCGGCCCGTCGGCGGCCGTTCCGTCGCACCGGCTGCCTCGCTGGCGCTGACCACCGGGCTGATCTCCATACCCCTGACCCTCCTGCTGGGACTGGGCGCGATCCTCGGACTGATCGCCGTCGTCGCCGGCGCGGTCGGAGTCAGGCAGGTTCGACGCGCCCCCGCGGAGCGCAAGGGCACCGGTCGCGCGATCACGGGCATCGTGACCGGCGCCGGCAGCGTGATCGTGGGCGGCCCGATCCTCTTCCTCGTTCTGCTCCTCGCCGGACTGTAGCCGCAGGCGCACTCTTCGAGGCCTGTCGCCGCCACGCTTGTCGCCGCCACAGTCGCACGACCGCAGAAACAACGAGACCCGCCTGTCGGCGGGTCTCGTCGGGTATGTCGGTGCGGGTCTCTAGCTGACCGCGCGGAGTCGGGGCCGGACCGAGGCGACCTCGCCGCGCTCGCGGCCGAGCCAGGCCTGGATCTCGCCGATGACCTGCAACCGGGAATCGACCGGGTCGATGTCCACGAGAGACGGCATGCAGTGCATCAGGGCGGCGTAGAACGCCGAGGTCGGCGACATCCCGTACTCGGCCAGCACGCTGCCGTAGTCCTCGACGCGATCGGCGAGTTCACCATAGGTGAGAGCGTCATCGCCCAGCCGAACTGCGGTCAGGTGGGGCGTGATCGCCCCTCGTGTCTGGATGTCATCCAGTAGTAGCTGGTCCATGATTACTGCCTTCCCGCCCGTGGAGCGTCGATCGCTGTGTCCCCGCCTCCCCTGACGTTGGTACTCATGCGATCCTTCAACCAAGTGTGCCCTACCTCATTCAACTAGTAGAACACTGACTCAACATGTGTGGGATATTCCACAACATATTCGGTAACTGTGCTGCAATCCGATGTTACGGCTGTGACTGCAGTTGCGACAGGTCACCACTGGGTTGATTCTTTACCTGTTATCCACGTGCAACTGTCCCGACATTCGAGCACGACCGACTTTCGCGATCGCGAGTGTCGGGGCCCGTCGCCGACTCAGGCGTCGCCGCTCTTGTCCGCCTCCATCGCCTCGATGAGGCTCTTGGGCCGGAGGTCGGTCCAGTTCTGCTCCACGTACTCCAGGCACGCGGCGCGGCTGTCCTCACCGAAGACCTTGGTCCACCCGGCGGGGATGTCGGCGAACGTCGGCCACAGCGAGTGCTGGTTCTCGTCGTTCACGAGCACGTAGAAGCGGCCGTCCTCGTCGTCGAATGGGTTCGTCATGGGTGTCCTTTCTCCATCGGCACGGCGACTGTCGTCACCCGCCTGCTTTGTTGTTGTCGAACGTAGTGGCTCGCCGCCCGGATTCACGCGAGGTCAGGTCGATGATGTCACGCAAATCCCCTCATTCCGGTGTCCGCTCGCCGGCGCCGTCGACCTGCGACAGCTGGGCATCGAGCGCCGGTCCGACGACCGCGAGGGCGTCGGCGTTCGCCATCCCCAGGTGGTGGGTGGCCACGTCGATGTTGTCGACGGCCCCGGTCACGAACGGACGCCAGGCGCCCGCCAACAGGGACGGGTCGTCCTTGTCCGCGGTTGCGGTGAACACGTGCATGTCGCCGGCGAAGACGTCCGGGCGATAGTCGAGGACCACCTGGGTCGAGGACTCGAAGCTGTCCATGATGCGTTCCACCTGATCTTCCGCGAGCAGGCCCATGCCGGAGATCTGCTGCCGGATGATCGCGGTGACCTCCTCGGAGGTGGACGCCTGCACGTCGTCGCCGAGATCGAAGAGATCCCGCCAGCCGCCGAGGACGTCGACCACGGTGGACGCGTCCGGCTCGATCGCCGGCCCGGGCTCCGCCGCGGCCGGCTCGACCGGCTCCCCGTGCTGCGGCACGTCGTGGACGATCACCGGTTCGTCCTCCGGCCGGGAGTCCATGATCCCCAGGTAGGCGACCTGCTGCCCGAGTTCCCCGAGGTGGACGGCCATCGCGTGGGCGATCACGCCGCCGACCGACCAGCCGAGCAGATGGTAGGGACCATGCGGCTGGACCCGCCGGATCTCCTCGACATAGCGCCGGGCCAGCACCCGCGCGTCGGTCACGCTCGGCTCTCCGGTCACCACATGCGGGTCCTGCAGTCCGTAGATGGGCCGATCCCGCAGGTGCGGTGCCAGCCCGCCGTAGAACCACGCCAGGCCGCCGGCCGGGTGCACGCAGAACAGCGGGGGCCGCGAACCCTCGCCGCGGAGGCTGATCACCACGTCGTTGCTCACCGCGTTGTCCTCCGCCAGTCGGCGGGCCAGGCCACGCACCGTCGGATCGCTGAACAACCACGCGAGTTCGATGTCGAAGCCGTTGCGGTCGCGCAGCGCCGCCGCGACCCGGGTGGCCGAGAGGGAGTTGCCGCCGAGGTCGAAGAAGCTGTCGGTGGCACCGATCTGTTCGACGCCGAGGACCTCGGCGTAGGCATCGGCGATCGCCTGCTCGACCGGGGTGGCCGGGGCGACGAATTCGACGGAAGCCACCTCGGGAGCCGGCAGCGCCGCTCGGTCCAGCTTGCCGACCGGGGTCAGCGGGAACTCGTCGAGCACCGTGATCGAGGCAGGCACCATGTGTCCGGGCAGCTGCGCGGCCAGCAGACCACGAAGAGCGTCCACCTCTACACCGTCACCGACGACATAGGCGGCGAGGCTCGACGCCACCGAACTCGGGGTCCCCGACGAGCCGATGCCGACGACGACCGCGGAACGCACCTCGGGCGCCGAGCGCAGCACCGCCTCGATCTCGCCGAGCTCGATGCGCAGGCCACGGAGCTTCACCTGGTCGTCGCTACGACCGGAGTACTCGAGCGTGAGGTCGCCCGACGGTGACTCGCGCCAGCGCACGACGTCGCCGGTCCGGTACATGCGGCGTCCAGACCCGGCGAGGGGACTGGCGACGAACCGCGCGGCGGTCAGGCCGGGCTGGTCGAGATAGCCGCGCGAGAGTGCGGGGCCGAGGACGTAGAGCTCCCCCGCCACACCGACCGGCACCGGCCGCAGGTGGGCGTCGAGCACGAGGAACTCGAGTCCGGGCAGCGGACCACCGAGGCGGACCGGGTCGCCGGGCGCCGCCGCGTCGGACACCGCGACCATGATCGTCGTCTCCGTCGGCCCGTATCCGTTGTGGATGCGGGTGTGCGGCGCCCAGGCGTCCATCACCGACTGCGGCACGGCCTCGCCGCCCACCGAGACCGCCTGCAGGCTGGGCAGCGCGGCCGGGTCGAGCGTCGACAGCACCGAGGGCGTGAGGAAGGTCGTGGCGACCTCGTGTCGCTGCATGAACTCCTGCAGCTCCGTACCGCCGACCGCGGTCGACGGCCGGTAGACGAGCGTGCCGCCGTTGACCGTCGCGAGGAGGTACTCGAGCACCGAGGCGTCGAAGCTCGGCGACGCGAATCCCAGGACCACCGCCCCGTCCTCGGTTCCCAGCGCCGTCGACTTCGCCACGGCGAAGTTGCGCAGTCCCGAATGCGACACCGCGACACCCTTGGGGCGTCCCGTCGACCCCGAGGTGTAGATGACGTAGGCGACGTTGTCGGTTCTGACCGGACCGGTCTGCTCGGCCGGGTCCACCGGGGCATCCGACGTGGCGTCGAGTTCGGCGGCGACCGCGGCGTCGTCGAGGCGAAGCCACTCGAAGCCCTCGTCCGGCAACGCGCCGACGGCGTGGACCGACAGCCCCATCCGGGCGCCGGAGTCCTCCACCATCGTCGCGACCCGTTCGGCAGGGTAATCCGGATCGATGGGAACGTAACCGCCGCCGGTCTTCGCGACCGCCCAGATCGCGACCAGCAGGTCGACGGACCGGGGAATCGCAAGCGCCACCAGCGTTTCCGCACCGACGCCGCGACCGATCAGCCAGCGCGCCAGGCGGTTGGACCGGGCGTGCAGCGCGGAGTACGACAGGGTGGCGCCCGAGGCGTCGACCACCGCGGTACGACGCCGGTACCGCGTGCCGGCCTCGGTGAAGAGCTCGCCCAGCAACACGGCCTCGGCGGCCTGGCCGCCGTGTACCGGCACCAGCGACTCGGCCTCACCGGCCAGCAGGATGGGCGCCGCGGCGACCGGGGCGCTCGGGGTCGCGGTGAGCGCGCCGAGCAGGTTGACGAATCGGGCCGTGAAGCCGGTGGCGGTGGATTCCGCGAACAGATCGGTGGCGTATTGCAGTGCCGCCGACCAGGTCTCGCCCGCCTCCGCCTTCGCGATCGAGAACAGCAGATCGACCTTCGCCGGCACCTCGCCCGCGTCGAGCGGGCTGACCGAGATGTCGCCGAGATCGGCCGACAGCGACTGTCCGGCGAGCTCGGGGACCACCGCCTGGTCCAGGGTCAGCCACACCTGGGTGAGCGGGGCGAACGCCTCGGAACGAACCGGGTTGAGCCGGTCGACGAGGGTCTCGAACGGCAGATCGGCATGGGCGAAGGCATCGAGGTCGGTGCGTCGGACGCGACCGAGGACGTCGACGAACGTGTCACCCGGCGCGTGGGCGGTACGCAGCACGAGCGTGTTCACGAACATGCCGACCAGCGGATCGAGTACCGCGGCACCACGTCCGGCGATCGGCGTGCCGATCGCCACGTCGTCGGTACCCGACAGGTCGGCGAGCAGGACCGCCAGCGCCGCGTGCAGCACCATGAACGGCGTGACCCCGAACTCGTCGGCGACGGTGTCGATCCGGGCGGTGACGTCGGCCGGGATCGTGAAGGGCACGCGGGCGCCCCGCTGCGACGCGACTGCCGGGCGAGGCCGATCCGTCGGGAGTTCCAGGAGATCGGGCATCCCGGCCAGGTGCGCGCTCCAGTACTCCAGCTGGGCACCCATCACCGACGCCGCGTCGTCGACATCGCCGAGGGCGCGGCGCTGCCAGATGGCGTAGTCGGCGTACTGGACGGGCAGCGGCTCGAACGACGGCTCTGTACCGGCGGCCCGTGCCAGGTAGGCGGTGCTGAGATCGGTGACCAGCGGCCCGAGGGATTCGCCGTCGGACGCCACGTGGTGCAGGACCACCGCGAGAATGTACTCGGCTGCCCCGGAACCGGTTGCGATCTCGATCAGCCTGGTCCGCACCGGCCAGTCGACGGCGAGGTCGAATCCGGTTGTGACGGCGGCCAGTACGACCTCTCCGCCGTCGCGCCCGGCAGCGGCCGGTACGAACTCGTGGTCGAGTCGGGTCGCGATGTCGGCCGCCGGGGCGATCAGCTGTACGGGCTGACCGTCGGTCTCGGGATAGGTGGTGCGGAGGATCTCGTGACGCGCGACGACGTCGGCGATCGCGGCGCCGAGCGCCTCGGGGTCGAGGTCGCCGGTCAGGCGCATCACGGCCGGGATGTTGTAGGCCGCCAGCGTCGGGTCGAACCGGTTGATGAACCACATCCGCTGCTGGGCGTACGACAGCGGGATCCGGTCGGGACGAGGCGTCACTGCGACGATGGGCGGGAGTCCGCCGGTACGGTCGCCGAGGCGTTCGGCCAGCAGGCGCGGCGTCGGCGCCTCGAAGACGTCACGCACCGTCACGTCGACATCGAGGGCGTCCCCGAGCCGGGCGGCTGCCCGCATCGCCGACAGCGAATTGCCGCCGATGTCGAAGAAATTCGTGGTGGCGCCGACGTTCTCCGGCGACATCGACAGCAGCTCGGCGAAGACCGACGCCGCCGCCGCTTCCCGCGGGCCGGCGACCGGCACGATGGCGGCGGTGTCGACGGTCGGCGCGGGCAACTGCTGTCGCACGATCTTGCCCGCGCTGCTCAGCGGCATCTCGTCGATCAGCATCCACATCCCGGGACGCATATACTCCGGGAGCGCCTGCGCCACCGAGTGTTTGACCGCATCCAGGTCCACCGAGGCCGGTGTCAGGTAGGCCACGAGTTGCTGCCCGGCCGGCGTCTCGACGACGGCCGCCGCCGCGTACACGACGCCCGGCGCCGACGTGAGGGCCGACTCGATCTCGCCGAGCTCGATCCGCTGGCCACGCAGCTTCACCTGGAAGTCCGTGCGGCCCTGGTATTCCAGCTCACCGTCGGCTCGCCAGCGGACCAGGTCACCGGTCCGGTACAGGCGGGACCCCGGCACGCCGTAGGGGTTCGGCACGAAGCGTTCGGCCGTGAGCGCGGGCCGCGAGGTGTATCCGCGTGCCAACTGGATGCCGCCGAGGTACAGCTCGCCGGTGAATCCCGGTGCCACCGGGCGCAATCGATGGTCGAGCACCAGCGCGGTGGTGTTCGCCACGGGCCGCCCGATGGAGACCGAGTCGCCCGCGACCCGCGCGACGGTCGCGTAGATGGTCGCCTCGGTCGGTCCGTACTGGTTGCTGACGGGGGCATGCGGGATGAGCTCGCGCACGGTCTCGGCGACGCTCTGCGGGAGCGCCTCGCCGCCCGTGTGCAGGTAGCGCAGCCGTGAGAGACCGCGCAGCTGTTCGGGATCGGCGACCTCGGTGAGCACGGCGAGCATCGAGGGGACCAGCGTCGCCGACGTCACGCCGAAGTCCGCGAGGTAGCGCAGGACGGCGACCGGGTCACGATGCGCACCCGGCTCCATGACCACCAGGCGGCCGCCCGAGAGCGGCGGGCGGAGGATCTCGCCGACCGACGGATCGAAGGTGAGTTCCAACACCTGCAGGAAGACATCATCGGGGCCGAAATCGTAGGCGCCGCGGTCGTAATCGAGATGGGCGCGCAGGGTTTCGTGACTCACCGTGACGCCCTTGGGACGACCGGTCGAACCCGACGTGAAGATGGTGTAGGCCGGATTCGCACCGACGACTGCCGACGAACGCTCCGCCGGCGCGAAGAGCGACGCCGGCTCACCGGCGTCCGAGTCGTCGTCGACGGCCACGACGGTCACACCGGGGTCGAGAGCCTCGATGCCCGCCGGGACCCGTCCCGGACCGATCAGCACCGCCGCGACATCGGCGGTGCGCGCCAGATAGTCGATGCGATCGGCCGGCGCGGCCGGGTCCATCGGCACGAATTGCCCACCGGCGGCGAGAATCGCGTGGACGGCGACGATCATCTCCGTCGACCGCGGGATGCACACGCCGACCGCGACCTCCGGTCCGACCCCCAGACCCACCAGCCGCCGGGCGAGAACGCTCACCCTGCTTCCCAATTCGGCATAGGTCGAATGCGCGCGGGTCGAGGCCCCGGCCGGACTCTCCACCGCGATCGCGTCGGGCGACGCGGCGACGCGCTCGAGCAGGAGATCGGCGACATGGGTGCCGGACGGGATCAGCTCCGGGCCGGTCGACCATGTGTCGAGGCGGGCCTCGTCGTCCTTCGACATCGGTGGGATGTCGGCGATCCGGGTCTGTGCGTCGCCCGCGATGGCCTGCAGGATGCGCTCGAGGGACCGCGCGAAGACGGCGATCTCGTCGGTGGCGAAGGCGTCGGGAAGGTAGGTCAAGCGGACCGCGATGCCCGACGCGGTCGGCGAGGTCGCGAGGTTGAGCGGGTAGTGCGTGGCGTCGGAGACCTCGACGTCCCGGATCGCCAGTCCCACTGCCGCACTGGCGGCACCGCCGGCCAGTGAGTCGTTGTCGACGGGATAGGACTCGTGCACGGTCAGGGTGTCGAACAACTGTGGCCGTCCGACGGCGGTGAGGATCTCGGGCAAGCCGATGTGCTGGTGATCGAGCACGGCGGTCTTGTCCGACTGCAACCGGCCGAGGACCTCGGCGATCGTCGCATCCGGGTCGACGTCGACGACGGCGGGCAGCGTGTTGATGAACAGGCCGACCATCGACTCGACGCCGTCGAGTCCGGCGGGACGTCCGGACACGGTCTCGCCGAAGGTGACCACCCGGTTGTCGGTCAGCCGGGACAGCAGCACCGCCCAGGCGAGCTGCAACACCGTGGCCGTCGTCGAACCGGATTGCCGCGCCGTCCGCTCCAGGCCCGAGACCAGGTCGGGTTCGAGGACCCAGCGATGCTCGCGCGGCAGATGGTCTGCCGCGGAGTCGTTCTCGGCATCCTCGACGGCGTGGCCGGTGAGTCCGGGGGCGACCAGGGTCGGCTCCTCGACCGGTTCGAGGACTCGTCGCCACGCCGCGAGACCGGCGTCGAGGTCGGTGTCGGCGATGCGGGCCAGGTAGTCGGCGAAGTCGGTGCGTTCGGTCGTTCCCTGACCGGTGAACGGGGTCCCGGTCGCGTAGAGCGCCAGCAGGTCGGCCAACACGAGCGGCCCGGACCAGCCGTCGAACAGGATGTGATGGTTGGTGATGACCACGCTCGTGCCCTGTGCGTGGCGCACGACCACCGCTCGCAGCAGCGGCGGGTCGGCGAGGTCGAACGGTTCGGTGCGCTCGGCCGCCGACACCTCGTCGACGGCAGCCCGGACATCCACCTCGGCGGTGGTCGGCACGTCGAGCACGCGCCAGCGCAGCGGCACCGTCTCGGGCACGACGGTGACCACGTGCCCGCTGGGCACCCGGACGAACCCCGATTTGAGGGTGCGGTGGTGATCGAGCAGTGCGACCACCGCGGTGCGCAACCGCTCGAGGTCGACCTCGCCCTCGAGATGCAGAACCGCTTGCGTCACATACACATCGAGTTCGTCGGTGCCCGCGAGTTGGGACTGGAAGTACAGCCCGCGTTGCAGCGGCGACAGGGCCCAGACCTGCGCGCCGGGGAACCGCTGCGCCACGATGTCCAAGTCATGCTGGGTCACCTCGGCGCCCGGGACATCCGACGGCGAGCGGCCGACGTCGACGCCGTCGGTGACGAGGCGGACGACGTCGGCGAGTTCCGCGGTCCACCGTCGTGCGATGTCGCGGACATCCTCCGGCGACAGGATCGCCGCGGGGAACTGCAGATCGGCCGAGAGCACACGCCCCTTCGAAGACGCACCGGTGCTCGCGTTGACCGTCAGCACGCTCATGGCCGCCACCCCGTCGGACACCGTGGCCGGCAGGAACGGCGCGTCGGGTGCGGGCAGGAAGCCCGCGCCGACCGGTGCTGCGGTGTCGGACGACGGGGCGACCGACGAAAGGCGGTCGGCCCCGTCCGGGGTCGTCGGGTCCTCGCTCTGACCGGTCGTACCGCGGGTCCCGAGATAGTTGAACGCGATCGTCGGCAGCGGACGCGAATGCAGTTGCGCGGCCGGGTCGCCGGGGCCGCGGCCGTCGGCGGCGTAACGCAGCAGGCCGAAACCGATCCCGGAGTCGGGCATGCCGAGACGTTCTTCCTTGGCCGCCTTGACCGCGTGGACGACGTCGTCGGCCGGATCGAGTGCGAGCGGGGCGATCGAGGTGAACCAGCCGACCGTGCGCGACAGGTCGGCGCGCCGCGGGTCCGGGCCGGCGAGCAGGACGTCCTCGTATCGGCCGTGCCCCTCGGTGAGCACGGTGACGGGAGCGGCGTCGGCGATGCCGCGATCATGTTGCCAGGAGCGGACCGCGCGCGCGAGGGTGCCGAGCAGTACGTCGACCACCGACGCCGAGAAGGCGTCGGGCACAGTCGTCGTCAACGGGTCGACGATGGCCGGGTCGACGCGGTGGACGATCGAGGTAAGGGTGCCGTATCGGTCGCGGTCGGGGTCGAGCGGCGCGCCGAAGTCGGTCGGAAGGGCTGGGGACCGGTCGAGCCAGTACCCGATCTCGCCACGCCGGGCGTCGAGCTGCGCGGTGAGTGCCCGCTGCCACGCACGTTGCGAGGTCTCCTCGGCGCGGACCGTCACGGGCTGCCCGGAAACCAGCTGGGCGTGGACGGTGAGCAGATCCTCGATCAGGATCGGCCAGGACACCGCGTCGACGGCGAGGTGGTGCAGTACCAGCACTATTCGTACGGACCGATCCGCCTCGTCGGGGGAACCCTGCGGGGCGGCGCCGCTGACCACCGTCGCGGCGACCAGCCGCCCGGCGGTCGGGTCGAGGCGGCGCGCCGCCTGCGCATGCGCGTCGACCAGCGCATCGGCGAACCCGGCCTCGCCGGGTACGGTGTCCGTCGCCACCGACACGATCGAGGCGCCGGGATCGAAAGGTGTTCCGGTGGTGAGGGTCCAGGTGTCACCGGTCTGGGTGCCCCCGGTCTGGGTGTCCCCGGCGGACTCCAGGCGCGCACCCAGCATCGGATGCGCGTCGACGACCGCGCCGAGCACCGCGCCGAGGTGGGCGACGGTGAGTCCGGCCGGTGCCGTGAGCACCATCGACTGGTTGAAGTCGGCGAGGTCGGCCGGCGTCCGCGCGGCGTCGACGAGCCAGGACACGATCGGCGGGAGATCGACCCGTCCGGCCGGATCGTCGGTGGGCTCCGCGAGCATCGGGGCCCGGTCCCCACCTGCCGACGCCACCCGCGCCATCGCGCGAATGGTCTTCTGCTCGAAGATCTCTCGCGGCGACAGCGACAACCCGGCGGCCTTCGCGGCGGACGCGAGCTGGATGGACATGATCGAGTCGCCGCCGAGCGCGAAGAAGGACTCGGTGACCGAGACGGTGTCGAGACCCAGCAGCCCCGCGACGATCGCCGCGAGGGTCTCTTCGGCGGTCGTCGCCGGTGCGACGTATCCGTCGGCGGGCGTGGTGAACTCGGGCACCGGCAGTGCGCGCCGGTCGAGCTTGCCGCCCGGGGTCACGGGCAGCTCGTCGAGCACCATCGCCGAGTGCGGGATCATGTGTCCGGCAAGCCGATCCGCCGCCCCGGCCAGGACGGCGTCGGCGTCGAGGCGGTCGCCGGCGGTGTCGTCGCCCACGAGGTAGGCGACGAGCCGGGTGCGACCGTGGTCGTCGTCGACACCGGTCACGACGACCGAGCCGACGCCCGGCTGGTCACCGAGAACGGATTCGATCTCGCCGAGTTCGACTCGCTGGCCGTTGATCTTGACCTGGTGGTCGGCGCGCCCGGCGAACTCGATCGCGCCGGTCGCGGTGATCCGCACCAGGTCGCCGGTGGCATACATGCGGTGGCCCGCCTCGCGGGCGAACGGGTCGGCCACGAAGGACGACGCGGTGAGGCCGGGGCGGCCGAGGTATCCGCGCGCCAACGAGTCGCCGCTCGACAGGTAGAGCTCACCCACCACGCCCTGGGGTACCGGGTGCAGACGGCCGTCGAGCACGTAGGCGGCGAAGCCGCGGACCGGTCGTCCGATGGTCACGGGCGCGCCGGGCTCGGATCGTCCGGTGGTCGCCCAGACGGTGGCCTCCGACGGGCCGTAGAAATTGAACATCCGGCGGCCGGATTCCGGTGTGGCCCACCGCGCGATCAGCTCGGGCGGGCAGGCCTCGCCACCGGTGACGAGGTTGCGGACGGTGCGGCCCCGGCGGGGGTCGACGGTCGCCAGCACCGTGGGGGTGATGAGGGTGTCGGTGACCCGATCGCGCTCGAGGATGCGGCCCAGTGCATCGCCGGCGTACTCCGACGCGGGCGCCACGACGAGGGTGTGTCCGACCGCGATCGACCACATCATCTCCAGCACCGAGGCGTCGAAGCTCGGGGAGGCGACGTGCAGGACACGGGTGTCTGGGGCCTGCGCCGGCGTTCCGGTGACCTCGGTCAGCGCGGCGACGAAGTTCGCGATGCCGCGATGCGGAACCCCGACCGCCTTCGGCCGTCCGGTGGAACCGGAGGTGTAGACGAGGTAGGCCAGGTCGTCGAGAAGGACCGGCCGATGACGCTCGACGTCGGTGACGGGTCCACCGGCGACGGCCGGATCGTCGAGCGAGGCGAGTTCGAGCCATTCGCAGGATGATTCTCCCAACCGGTCCCGCGTCGGCGCATCGGTGATGCCGAGGCGCACACCGGAATCGGCCACCATGAACGCAATGCGGTCACTCGGGTAGGCGGGGTCGATCGGCACGTAGGCGGCACCCGCCTTGATGACACCGAACACGGCGACCACCGACCCGATCGACCGCTCGAGGCCGACGGCGACCACGTCGCCGGGCCCGACCCCACGGGAGATCAGCTGGCGTGCGAGACGATTGGTACGTTCCTCGAACTCCGTGTACGAGATCTCGTTGCCGTCGTGGACCAGTGCCGGACGATGCGGGTCGAGGGCGCGCCGCGCGAGGAGTTCGATGAGGGTCACCGGCTCGGTGACCCCGCCGTCGGCGGCCGGCGCCGTCTCGCCGATGGAGTTGCGGCTCGGCGCGCTGAGGGTGGCCGCGTCGATGCCGACGATGTCGACGTCTCCGACGGGCAGCGACGGGTCGGTGGCCATCGCGGCGATCACCTGCAGCCAGACCTCGGCGAAGCGGCGGATGGTCGCGGCATCGAACAACGAGGTGGCGTACAGGAAGTCGGCCCGCATCGGCGACGACCCGGTCCGCTCGGACACCGAGACGGTGAGGTCGAACTTGGCGATCGGGGCGGCGGCCCCGAGCGGTTCGGCACTCAGACCCGAGAGCTCCACCCGGTCGATCTCCTCCGGCTGTCCCCCGGCGGCGACGAGGGTGTAGGCGATCTGGACCAGCGGCGGATAGGCCGTGGACCGCTCGGGCGCGAGTTCCTCGATCAGATCATCGAATTGCACGTCGGCGTGCGCGAAGGCATCGAGGTCGGTGGCGCGGATCGTGGCGATGAGGTCGTCGACGGTCGATGCCGGGTCGACGTCGGTGCGCAGCACGAGCGTGTTGACGAACATGCCGACGAGGTCGTGGAGCGCGGCGTCGGGGCGGCCGGCGATGGGTGTGCCGATGACGACGTCCCGGGTCGAGGCGAGCCGCGCGACGGTGACGGCGAGTGCCGCGTGCAGCACCATGAACACCGTGACGTCGCGGTTGCGCGCCAGGTCTTCCAGGGCGGCGGCGAGCGCGTCGTCGACGGTCACGGACTCGACGGCGGCCGCGGTGTCGAGCACGGCCGGCCGCGGGCGATCCATCGGCAGGTCGGTCACTGCGGGCAGATCCGCGAGGACCTCGCGCCAGTGCGCGAGCTGACGCCCCATCGGTGCGCCGGGATCATCTGCGGCGCCCAGGTATTCGCGCTGCCACAGCGCGAAGTCCGCGTACTGGACCGCGGGCGCGGCGACCGGTGGTGCGGCGTTCGTCCGGGCCAGGTACGAACCGAGCAGGTCGCGCACGAAGATCGGGGTCGACTCACCGTCGAAGGCGATGTGGTGCACGGTGACGACGACGTCCACCGCCTCGGCATCGCGGCGCAGCACCCGGACCCGGAGGGGGAACTCGGCGGCGACGTCGAAACCGGTGGTCGCCGAGACGAACAGGTCCTCCTCGGTCTCCACCGCCTGCCAGTCGAGGCGGGCGCGGGCCGTGTCGGCATCGGTGATGAGCTGGAACGGCCCCTGCTCGTCGCTGGGGTAGGTGGTGCGCAAGATCTCGTGGTTGGCGACCACGTCGCCGACCGCGGCCTCGAGCGCGTCGAGGTCGAGAGTTCCGGTGAGACGCAGCGCCATCGGGATGTTGTAGGCCGCCGAGGCGGTGTCGAACTGGTTGATGAACCACATGCGACTCTGCGCCGTTGACAACGGCAACCGCGCAGGCCGCGGCATCGCGGAGACCCGCGGGACGCTCCGGCCGCGTCCGGACACCAGGCCGGCCAGATCCCGCACCGACGGCGCGTCGAACAGGTCGCCCACCGACACGTCGACGTCGAGCAGGTCGGCCACACGCGCCGCGACCCGCGCCGCGGACAGCGAGTTGCCGCCGAGGTCGAAGAACGACTGCGTCACGCTGACCCGGTCGGTGCCCAGCACATCGGCGACGATGGCCGCGATCGAGGTCTCGGCGTCGGACTCGGGTGCGGCGAATTCCTCGACGGTGAGTTCGGGGACCGGCAGCTTACGCCGGGCGACCTTGCCCGCACTGTTCAGCGGCAGCTGCTCGAGTGCCATCCACACCGTGGGCCGCATGTAGGCCGGCAGTGTCCGCGCGACAACCGATTTCACCGCGTCGATGTCGACCGACGCCGGCGAGACATAGGCGACGAGGTGTGATTGCCCGGACACCTTCGCCACGGTGGCGGCCGCGTGGAGGACACCCGGCGCCGACATGAGGACGGACTCGACCTCCCCCAGCTCCAGTCGCTGTCCGCGAAGCTTGACCTGGAAGTCCGTGCGGCCCAGGTATTCCAACTGGCCACGGGCATTCCAGCGGACGAGATCGCCGGTACGGTACAGACGTTCACCGGGTTCACCGAAACCGTCGGTGTTGTCGGCCGCCTCGCCGCGCGCGGGAGCCGCGAAGGGACTGGCGACGAACCGTTCGGCGGTCAGGCCGGGCTGCGAGGCGTAACCGCGGGCGAGTTGCACGCCCCCCAGATACAGCTCCCCGGGCACGCCCGAGGGCACGAGCTGCAGTCGCGAGTCGAGGACGAAGGTGGTGGTGCTCGGCACCGGGACGCCGATCGGCACCGACGTCTCCCCCGCCCGCACCTGATGAGCGGTCACGTCCACCGCCGCCTCGGTCGGACCGTACAGATTGTGGACCTCGTTGCCCGGCAACGCCCCCACCAACGCCTGCGCCACCGGCGCGGTCAACGCCTCACCCGAGGTGAACGTCAACCGCAACGACGACAACTCACCCACCCGATCGCCGAGCACATCCAGGAACACCGACAGCATCGACGGCACGAAGTGGATGACCGACACCTTCTCGGCCGTGATCAACTCCGCCAGATAGCGCGGATCACCATGCCGCTCCGGCTCGGCCACCACCAGCGTCGCCCCCACCGCGAACGGCAGGAACAACTCCCACACCGACACATCAAACGTCACCGGGGTCTTCTGCACGAAGACATCCGAGTCCTTGATCGAATACCAGTCCCGCATCCACTCCAGACGGTTCACGATCGCCGCATGCGACACCGTCACACCCTTCGGCCGACCCGTCGACCCCGACGTGAACAACGTGTACGCAGCATCGGCGGGCTGCAGGGGCGCGAGCCGTTCGTCGTCGGTGACGGGTGCTGTGGCGAGATCGACCTCGGCGGTCGTGTCGACCACGACCGCGGTGACGTCCGCCGGCAGTTCGACGGCGGAATCGGCGGCGACGAGGACCAGCCGGGCGTCCGCGGTGTCGAGCATGTACCGGGTGCGGTCAGACGGCGCGTCGATGTCGAGCGGAACGTAGTGACCGCCCGCCGCGACGACGCCGTGGATGGCGACGAGAAGCTCGACCGACCGCGGGATGGCGACCGCGACGGCGACGTCGGGTCCGACACCGATGGAGATCAGATGACGAGCCAGTGAGTCGACCCGTGCACCGAACTCGGCGTAGCTGACGCGACGCGAACCGAACACGATGGCCGGTACGTCGGACCTCGTCGCCACATGCACCACATCGGTCACCGTTGGGCCTCCATCTCGCCTCGTCGCCTGCCGTCTCGTCCTGCGTTCCCCATTCCCCCCGTGTGTTCGCTGCGCCCCGGGTGTTCTCTCCGCTCAGTCATCCCCACCGGGACCACTGCCGTCGGAACCATCGTCACCGTAGCGACCCGCGTCCCCGTTCAGGCCGTTGTACCCGCCGCGACCGTTGTACCCGACCTCGCGGCCGGTCACACCGTTCTCGCCGACTCCCGGCTCCCCCGCGCCGGGCTGCCGGGATCCGATGATGCCCGGCAGGGTCGCACCGGTCGGCCGCGTCGCGGCACCCGCCGACCACGCCAGCACGCGATCACGTTCCGCGGGCGTCACGAGCGGACACTCCCCGACCGCGGCATCCGGTCGGGCGGTGAGCCCGTCGAGGAGCGTAACCAGGCGCTGCGCGAGCAGTTCGACGGTCCCCTCGTCGAACAGATCCGTCGCGTACACCATCGACGCCGACCAGGACCGGTCCGGCCGCGCGAGGACCGCGACCGTCAGGTCGAGCTGCGACGACGTGACCGGCGACTCGAGTGCCGCGACCCGCAGCCCCTCCGCCTCGAGCACCGGTGAACCGCTGCCGGCGTTGGTCAGCGTGAGCATGACCTGTGCCAGCGGCGAGAACGCCCTCGACCGGGTCGGGTTCAGACGTTCGACCAGTGTCTCGAACGGCACGTCGGCGTTCGTGAACGCATCGAGGTCGACGACCCGGGTCTCCTCGAGCAGTTCCGCGAAACTCATCGACGGGTCGACCTCGGCACGCAGGACGAGGGTGTTGACGAACATGCCGATCAGCTGGTCGATCTCGGCTCGTCCCCGGCCCGCGATCGGCGTCGCCACCGCGATGTCGTCGGTCGCGGTGACACGTGCCAGCAGTACTGCCAGGCCCGCGTGCACCACCATGAACGGCGTCATCCCGCGCTCACGCGCCAGGACCGAGATCCGCGTCGCGACCTCGTGCGGGATCTCGAAGTCCACCCGCGCGCCCCGCATCGAGGCCACGGTCGGGCGAGGCCGGTCGGCGGGTAGCTCCAGCACGTCGGGCACCCCGGCGAGCTGTCGCAGCCAGTACGACAGCTGCCGGCCGACCACCGAGGTGGGATCGTCGACCGCCCCGAGCTCGCGTTGCTGCCACAGCGCGTAGTCGGCGAACTGGACCGGCAGCGGCGGCAGGTCCGGTGTCCGGCCCGCGGCCCGGTCACGGTAGGCGGTCACGACGTCGGTCATCAGCGGTCGCATCGACTCACCGTCACCGACGATGTGATGCAACACCGCGACCAGCATCCACGACTGCTCGCCGCGCCGCCACAGCCGGATTCGCACCGGCACCTCGGTCGCCACGTCGAAACCGGTGGACAGGGCGTCGAGTAGCTCTGCCTCTTCGGCACATTCGACGAGTCGGGGCAGTGCCGCGGGCCCGTCGGCGTCGTGGACGACCTGGGTGGGCCGGCCGTCGACGGCCGGGAAGGTCGTCCGCAGGATCTCGTGCCGCGCGACGACGTCGCCGATCGCCGCGCCGAGAGCCTCGACGTCGAGGTCCCCGGTGAGTTCGACACCGATCGGGAGGTTGTACGCCCCCGACGCGGGGTCCAGGCGGTTGATGAACCAGATGCGATGCTGCGCGAACGACAGCGGGATCAGGTCCGGCCTCGGCTCGACCCGGGTGACCGGTGCGCGCAACCCGCCGCGGTGTTCACCGAGGGCGGCCAGCGCCCGCGGGGTGGGCGACTCGAACACGTCCCGGACGCCGATGTCGGCGTTCAACGCGTCGCCGACGCGCGCGGCCAAGCGGGTCGCCGACAGCGAGTTGCCGCCGAGGGCGAAGAAGTCACCCGTCACCGACACCGCGTCGACGCCCAGCAGGTCGGCGAAGACGGCCACGACGCGCGCCTCGGCCGCCGTCTCCGGGGCCACGAGGTCGTCCGCCGCGATCTCCGGGGCGGGCAGGGCCCGCTTGTCCAGCTTGCCCGTCGGGGTGAGCGGCAGGGCGTCGAGGACCGTGATCGTCGCCGGGATCATGTACGACGGCAACCGATCCGCGAGATGGCCGCGCAGCTCGCCGACGTCGACGGCCGCGGCCCCGCCCGCTTGCGCGTCCGATGTCGGCACGACGTAGGCGGCCAGGGCGGTCGCGACCGACCCGCCCACCCCGAGCACCACGGCCGTCTGGACACCGGGATACGAGGACAGCGCGTTCTCGATCTCGCCGAGTTCGATGCGCAGCCCGCGCAGCTTCACCTGGTCGTCCGAACGTCCCAGGTACTCGAGCACCAGCTCACCCGACGCCGAGCGCACCCACCGGACACGGTCGCCCGTGCGGTACATGCGATCGCCGGGCACCCCGAACGGGGACGCCACGAACCGTTCGGCGGTCAGTTGCGGGCGCCCGAGGTAACCGCGTGCCAATGAGACGCCGGTGGCGTACAGCTCGCCGGCCATCCCGACGGGCACCGGCGCCAGGCGCTGGTCCAGGACCAGCAGGCCGGTACCGGGCACGGGCGCGCCGATGGTCACCGGTCCGTCCGGATCGAGCGGACCGCTGATGGTGACCGCCACCGACGTCTCCGTCGGACCGTAGGCGTTGTGGAACGCGACCCGGTGCGACCACGCGCGGACGAGGGCGGTGGAGACCGCCTCGCCACCCGAGGCGAGCATCCGCAGTGCGGGCAGCTCGTCGGGTTCGACCGTCGCCAGCACACTCGGTGTCAGGAACACGTGCGTCAGCTCGTGTTCGCGGAGGAATCCGGTCAGCACCTCGCCGGCGACGACCTCGTCCGGCCGGTAGACCAGCGTCGAACCCGAGGTCGAGGCGAGCAGCCACTCGAGCACCGAGGCGTCGAAACTCGGTGAGGCGTAACCGAGTACACGTGAACCCGGACGGATACCGAACCGCTTCGCCTCGGCGACCGCAAAGGCGTGTGCACCACGATGGGTGACCGCGACACCCTTGGGCACACCGGTCGAGCCGGAGGTGTAGATGACGTAGGCGAGCGCGTCGAGACGCGGGGCACCCGACACCTCACCCGGGGTGAGCGGACTGCCGTCGACCGCGCGCACCGCCTCGGAGAGGGTGTGCACATCGATCGACTCGACGTCGCCCGGGACGTCGACGCCCGAGTCCGGGCCTCGTTGATCGGACGTGATGACCAGTCGCACACCGGAATCGGTGATCATGTGCGCGATGCGGTCGGCGGGCAGCGTCGGGTCGACGGACAGATACGCCGCACCCAGCTTCGCCAGGGCCCACTGCCCGACCAGACGGTCGACGGTGCGTCCCACCGCGAGCCCCACCACGTGATCGACGCCGATGCCCCGACCGGTCATCCACCGCGCGAGACGATTCGACCGCTCGTCGAGCTCGGCGTAGGTGAGCGATGCGCCGGTGCCGTCGGTGACCGCGACGGTCTCGGCATGCGTGGCCGCGACGTCGGCGAAGACCTCGCCCAGCAGTCGCGGCTCCGGTGCCGCCGGACCGTTCACCGGGGCGAGCTCGGCGGCTGCCGCCGCGTCGAGGAGGGCGATCGCCGAGGTCGGCCGATCCGCATCGTCGACGGTCGTCCGCAGGATCTCGCGCAGTGCCGCGCCGAACACCCCCACCTGGTCGTCGGCGAAGGCCGACGGGAGGTACTTGAGCTTCAGCAGCAGGCGGTCACCGGACGGTGACGACGCGAGGTTGAGCGGATAGTGCGTCGAGTCGCCGGCGTCCACGCCGACGATCTGCAGACCGCCGGCCAGCGACGTGTCCGCCGTGGACAGCGAGTCGGAGTCCACCGGGAACGACTCGAACACGGTCAGCGTGTCGAAGAGCGCACCGATCCCCGCAAGCGCGGTGAGGTCGGCGAGACCGACGTGCTGGTGGTCGAGGACCGCGACCTTGTCGGCCTGCATCGCGGCGAGCACGTCGCCGATCGGGGCAGCCGGGTCGACGTCGACGACGCTCGGGACCGTGTTGATGAACAGGCCGACCATGCCCTCGACACCGTCGAGGTCCGGCGGGCGCCCCGACACGGTCTCGCCGAAGGCGACCACCTGGTTGCCGGTCATGCGCGACAGCAGCACCGCCCAGGCGAACTGCAGGATCGTGCTGACCGTGACACCGCGTTCGCGCGCCAGCCGGTTGATCGCCGCCGTCGTCTCGGCGTCGATCCACTCCTCGTGGTTGCGCGGCAACGAGGTGGTCGTGGCCTCCTCGACGCCGGACACCAGCGTCGGTTCCTCGAGCGGCGACAGCACCTCCCGCCACGCGGCGAGACCCGCGGCCCGGTCGGTGGCGGCGAGACGCCGGACGTGATCGCCGAAGTCGGTCTCCGCGGCGATGGTGGCCGTGTACGGGCCGACCCCGGCGTAGAGCGCGAGCAGGTCCGCGAGGACCAGCGGCCCGGACCAGCCGTCGAGCAGGATGTGGTGGTTGGTCACGATCAGGCTCAGTGTCGTCTCGGAACCGGCGGCGTGCTCGACACCGACGAACCGCATGAGCGGCGGTGCCTCGAGGTCGAACGGCGTGATCCGTTCGGCGTCGGCGATCTCACGCACCCGTCGTGCGACGTCGACGTCGTCGAGACCCGGGTCCAGGGACACCTCGGACCACGGCAGGTCGGCGCGCGGGGGCACGACGGTCACCAGCGCACCACCGGGGGTACGCACATATCCGCTGCGCAGCACGCGATGATGCGCCACCAGTTCCGCTGCGGCCGACCGCAATCGCGATCGGTCGACGTCGCCCCCGAGATGCAGGACGGCCTGGGTGACGTACACGTCCACGCTGCCGGCTCCCGCCGCGGGCACATCGTCGGCGCCCGACGGGTCGCGCGCCGCCATCTGCGACTGGAAGTACAGACCCGCCTGCAGCGGCGTGAGCGGCCAGACGTCCGCACCCGGGAAACGCACCGCGAGGGCGTCGAGTTCATCCTGCGTGACCGGCGTGCCCGGCACGTCCGCCGGCGACCGGCCCGGGTCGCCGACCGTCGCGACGTGCTCTGCGACAGCGGCGAGTTCGGCCGCCCACAGTTCGGCGAGTGCGGTGATGTCGTCGGTGCCGAACAGAGCCGACGGGAACGTGAAGTTGGCAGTGAGACGACGGGCTTCGCCGTCGCTCCGCGTTCCGACGTTGACGCTCAACGGGTTCAGCGCGACCATCGCGCCCGACACCGACGGCGGCATCCCCGGTGCGCTCGGCGCGCCGGTGAATGGGATGACGTCGTGCGCGGGTTCGGCCGCGGGACGTCCGGCTCGGCCGGCGCCGAAGAAGTTGAACCCGATGCTCGGCAGCGGACGCTGGGCCAGCTCGGTGTCGGCGCCGTAGCGCAGCACACCGAATCCGAGCCCGCCGTCGGGTTGCCCGAGGCGTTCTTCCTTGGCCGACTTCACCGCATGGGTGACGTCGGCGGACGGATCGACGGCCACCGGGGCGATCGTGGTGAACCAGCCGACCGTGCGGGACAGGTCGACGGCGCGTTCGCCGTCGGCGGTGACGATCTCGTCCTTGCGACCGTGGCCCTCGACCAGGACCGTCACGGGTGCGACGTCGGCGATGCCGCGCGCGGCCTGCCACGACCGGACCGCCCGTGCGAACGTTCCCAACAGGACGTCGTTGGCGTTGCCGCGGAACGCTTCCGGCACCGAGGTCAGCGCGGCCTCGGTCACCTGCGCGTCGAACGAGTGGACCACCGACACCTCGGTGGCGAACCGGTCCCGCGACGCGTCGAAGTCGATCCCGAGATCAGTGGGCCGGGCCGGGAGCCGCTCGAGCCAGTACGGCAGCTCGGCGGCGCGCCGGTCGGCCTGTGCGCCGACCGCGTGGGCCCACGCCCGCTCGGACGTCGCCTCGGCACGCAGGGCGATCGGCTGACCCGCTGCCCGCTGCGCCCATCCGGTCACCAGGTCCTCGACGATGATCGGCCAGGACACCGCGTCGACACCGAGATGGTGGATCGCCAAGACGACCCGGCCGACGCCGTCGACGTCGGTGACGATGCCCGCCGCGACGAGTACACCGGTCGACGGATCGAGGTGTGCCAGCACCTCGCCATGCGCGGCGCGCACATCCTCGTCGTGGCCGGGGGTACCCACCGACGAGGCCGAGGACCGCGCGAACACGTACGGCGCTGCGCTCGGGCCATCGGTTCCCGAACCATCTGGGCTCACGCCGGAACCGGCGACGAGTCGCCAGCGGTCACCGTTGCGGGTGAGACGCGCGGACAGCATCGGGTGCACCGCGATGAGCTCGGACAGCAACTCCGACAACGCGTCCACGGTGAGCCCCGACGGTGCATGAAGCACCCGGTACTGCGAGAAGTCCGCGAAATCGCCCGGCTCCGAAGAGTGTTCGATCATCCACGACATCACCGGCAGCAGCGGCAGGTCGCCGTGCGCGCCGCCCGCGGGTTCGTCGAGCGCCGGCAGGCGGTGGGCCTCGCCGGCGACCACGCGGGCCATCGCCCGGATGGTCCGTTGCTCGAAAATGTCTCGCGGTGTCAGCGTGAACCCGGCCGCGCGAACCGCCGAGGCGAGCTGGATCGACATGATCGAGTCGCCGCCGAGCGCGAAGAACGACTGGGTGACCGAGACCCGCTCCAGTCCGAGCAGACCCGCCACGATGCTCGCCAGGGTCTCCTCCGTCGCGTTGGCGGGCGCGACGTGATCGGCGTCGAGCCCCGCGAAGTCGGGGGCGGGCAGGGCGCGGCGGTCGAGCTTGCCCGCGCTGTTCAGCACGACGTCGTCGATCGGCATCCACAGTGTCGGACGCATGTACTCCGGGAGTGCCTGTGTCACCGCGTCGCGCAGGACCTCGAGGTCCACGGTCGACGGCGCGACATAGGCGACCAGATGCTGTCCGCCCCCCGGCGCGTCGACCACCGTCACCGCGGCGTGCACGACGCCGGGCGCGGCCGCGACGACGGACTCGATCTCGCCCAGTTCGATGCGCTGGCCGCGCAGCTTCACCTGGAAGTCGGTGCGGCCGAGGTACTCGATCTCCCCGTCGGTGTTCCACCGCACGAGATCACCGGTTCGGTAGAGCCGCGAGCCGGGCCGGCCGAACGGGTCGGCCACGAAGCGCTCGGCGGACAATCCCGGTTGCGCGGCATACCCGCGTGCCACCTGATCGCCACCGAGATAGAGCTCACCCGGGACTCCCGTCGGGACAGGATTCAGTCGCGCGTCGAGCACATGGGTGGTCGTGTTCCAGACCGGCACGCCGATCGGCACGACCGACGGTGCCCGGGTCACGTCGGCGTAGGCCACCTCGACCGCCGCCTCGGTGGGACCGAACAGGTTCACGATCCGCACGTGTGGCAGCAGCTCGTGGGCACGGGCCACCACCGCGGGCGGTAGCGCCTCACCGGAGGCGAACAGCCAGCGGAGCGTACCCAGGCGCGAGATCGTCTCGGCCGGTACGACATCGAGGAACACCGACAGCATCGACGGGACGAAGTGCACCGAGGTGGCACCGCTGGACGCGATCAGGTCGGCGATGTAGAGCGGGTCGGCGTGACCGCCCGGTTCGGCGATCACCATCGTCGCCCCGGTCAGCAACGGCGCGAACAGCTCCGGCACCGAGACGTCGAAGGTGTACGGCGTCTTCTGGATGATGCGATCGCCCAGGGTCCAGGGGTACTCGTCGAGTCCCCACCACAACCGGTTGGCCACGGACGCGTGCGAGACGGTGACGCCCTTCGGCCGTCCCGTCGAACCCGAGGTGAACAGGGTGTACAGCGCGTCGTCACCGCGGATGGGCCGAACGCGCTCGGCGTCGGTGACCGGCGGAGTCGACTGATCGATGTCGCGGGTCGAATCGACGGTGACGCGCCGGATCCCGTCGTCGAGACCGGACAGGTCGGCCGCCACGGGCCGCGGTCCGACGAGGAGGACCCGCGCGCCCGCGGTCTCGACCATGTAGCGCACGCGGTCGCCCGGGGCCGCGGTGTCGATGGGCACGTACTGTCCACCCGCCGCGGTCACCGCGTGGACCGCCACGACCATCTCCACGCCGCGATCGATGCACACCGCCACCGCGACGTCGGGTCCCACGCCCAGCCCGAGGAGTTCCCGGGCGAGATCGGCGACCCGAGCGCCGAACTCGCGGTAGGTCAACTCACGGTCGGCGTAGGTCAGCGCGATCGAGTCGAGCGACCGCGCCCCGCGAAACGAGAGCGCATCGGCCACCGATCCCGCCGGTATGGCGGTCTCCGTGCCCCGTGATCGCCGGAGTATCTCCTCGATCTCGGCGGGTTCGAGGAGGGCGGCGTCGGCCACCGGGTCGTCGGTGTGCCGGGTGAGCTGGTCGAGAAGCCCGACGAACCGGCGCGCCAGCTGGGCGACGGTGTCTTCGTCGAAGAGATCCCGCGCGAACACCAGCGAGAGCGGCCAGTCCCCGTCCCCGTCGGGAACGGACACACCGATCGTCAGGTCCAGTTTCGCCGGCGGATCGGCCGGCGGCATCGGTTCGATCTCCAGCCCCGCGACAGCGGCCGGCGCGGTCTCCGCCATCTCGGGCAGTGCCGTCTGACCGAACGTGAGCATGATCTGGGCCAGCGGTGCGAACGCCTCGGACCGAACCGGATTGAGCTTCTCGACGAGCATCTCGAAGGCCACGTCGGCGTTCGCGAATGCTTCCAGGTCGGTGTCGCGGGCCTGCTCCAGCAGTTCGGCGAACGACATCGACGGATCCACCTGGGCCCGCAGGACCAGGGTGTTGACGAACATGCCCACGAGCGGGTCGAGTACACGCTGTCCGCGTCCGGCGACCGGGGTGGCGATCGCCACGTCCTCGCCGGCCGACAGTCGCGCGAGCAACACGGCGAGCGCCGCGTGCACGACGATGAACGGGGTCGCGTCGACCTCGCGTGCGAGGCCGCGGACCCGGTTCCCGATCTCGGCCGGGATCGCGGCGCCGACGCGACCGCCGCGCTGCGAGGCCACCAACGGCCGGGGCCGGTCGAACGGCAGGTTCAGCACCTCGGGCAGATCAGCGAGTTTGTCTGTCCAATAGGCCAACTGGGAGCCGATGACCGAGGTCGGATCGGATCCGTCGCCGAGGACCTCGTGCTGCCAGAGGGCGTAGTCGGCGAATTGGACCTCGAGGGGCTCGAAGTCGGGCTCGTTCCCCGACACCCGGGCGTCGTATGCCGTGAGGACGTCGACGAGCAGCGGGTTCATCGACTCGCCGTCGGCGGCGATGTGGTGGACGACGACCGCGACGACCGCACGCTCGGCGTCGACGTGCCAGACCCGCACGCGGATCGGCCAGTCGGCGGCGACGTCGAACCCGGAGACCACCGCACGCTCGAAGGCGTGCTGGTCGGCGGCGATCCCCCAGTCCAGCCGGTCGGCGATCTGCTCGGCCGGATGGACCAGTTGATGGGCGACCCCGTCGACGGACGGGAAGGTGGTCCGCAGGACCTCGTGGCGTTCGACGACGTCGACGATCGCCAGGCGCAACCCCTCGGTGTCGAGAGCACCGCGCACCTGGAGCACGAACGGGATGTTGTAGGTCGGCAGCGACGGATCGAACTGGTTGATGAACCACATCCGCTGCTGGGCGAAGGACAACGGTACGAGTTCCGGACGATCCGCGCGGGCGACGATCGGCGGCAGCGCCTCGGCATGTCCGGACACCTCGGCCACGAGCGCACGCACCGTCGGTGCCTCGAACAGGTCGCGCACCGAGGTCTCCACGCCGAGCACCTCGCCCACCCGGGCGGCCACGCGCGTCGCCGACAGCGAGTTGCCACCGAGGTCGAAGAAGGACTCGGTCACGCTGACCTGGTCGATTCCCAGGACCTCGGCGAACACCGCGGCGACCGCGGCTTCCTCGTTCGTCTCCGGTTCGACGATCTCGCCGACCTCGATGACCGGTTCGGGCAGGGCGGCCTTGTCGAGCTTGCCGACCGGGGTGAGCGGGAGCTCGTCGAGCACCGCGACCGACGCCGGCACCATGTGCGCCGGGAGTCGTTCGCCGACAAACGATCTCAGCTCTGCCGGATCGACCTCGGCGCCGCCCCCTGTGCCGGCCGCGACCACGTAGGCGGCCAGCGCGGTGGCGACCGAACCGCCGACACCGACGACCACGGCCGAGCGGACCGCCGGGTGCTCGGCGAGGACCGCCTCGATCTCGCCGAGTTCGATGCGCAGACCGCGCAGCTTCACCTGGTCGTCACTGCGGCCGGAGTACTCGAGGACCGGCGCACCGGTGGAGTCCTGCTTCCAGCGGACGATGTCGCCGGTGCGATACATCCGGTCACCCGGGTGACCATGCGGGTTCGCCACGAACTTCTCCGCGGTCAGGCCCGGGCGGTCGAGGTACCCGCGGGACAGCGCGCCACCGGTGACGTACAGCTCCCCCGCGACCCCGACGGGGACCGGACGCAACTGCGCGTCGAGCACCATCAGGCCCACGCCGGCGAGCGGGCCGCCGAGCGAGACCGGCTCGCCCACCGCCATCGGCGCACTGATGGTGACGCCGATCGTGGTCTCGGTGGGGCCGTACAGATTCTGGATCCGCCGGAAGGGAGCCCAGCTGTCCTTGAGCGCCTGCGGCACGGCCTCGCCACCGGCATACACGACCCGGAGGGCCGGGACCGCCTGCGGTTCGATGGTCGCGAGCACGGTCGGCGTCAGGAACGTGTGGGTGACCGCCTGTCGCATCATCAGGTCCTGCAGCGGCGGGCCGCCGACCGCGTCGGCGGGGCGGTAGATCAACACGCCGCCGGACACGTTCGCGAGCAGGTACTCGAGCACCGACGCGTCGAAGCTGGGCGAGGCGAAGCCGAGCACCCGCGAGTACTCGTCGGCGCCCGAGCGCCGGATCTCCTCCGCGGCGAAGTTCGCCAGACCCGAGTGGGTCACGGCGACACCCTTCGGTCGCCCGGTGGAGCCGGAGGTGTAGATCACGTAGGCGACGTTGTCCACCCGTACCGGCGCACGACGATCCGCAGCGGTGATCGGCGCATCGGACAGTGCCTCGATCTCGGCGGACAGGGTGGCGTCGTCGAGACGGAGCCACGAGAACCGTTCCCCGGGCAGGGTTCCCGACGCCTGGACGGCCAGGCCCAGGATCGCGCCCGAGTCCTCGACCATGTTCGCCACCCGTTCGGCGGGATAGTCCGGGTCGATCGGCACATACCCACCACCGGTCTTGGCCACCGCCCAGATCGCGGTGAGCAGCTGCGCGGAGCGGCCGATCGCCAGCGCGACCAGCTTCTCCGGGCCGATGCCCTGACCGATCAGCCAGCGCGCCAGGCGGTTCGACCGCGCGTCGAGATCGGCGTAGGACAGCCAGACGTTGTCGGCGTCGACGACGGCCTGACGCGGACCCCACTTCGCGGCGGCCCGGGCGAACAGATCGCCCAGGACGACCGGTTCGGTTCCCGGCCCCCCGGTGACGACCGCGTCGGAGTCGGCGATCGACACCGTTGTGCGCTCCGGCTCGCGTTGCGCTGCGGCGCGGGCGAGTTCGGCCGGCGACATCGTGTCGCCGCGGGTGATCTGCCGCAGCGGGGTCCGGGGATCGTCGACGGCCTCGGTCAGCAGTCCGAGGAGCTGCTCGCCCAGGCGGACCGCGGTCGACTCGTCGAACAGGTCCGTGGCGTAGGTGATGGTGCCCGCCCACTCATCGCCGCGGCCCGGCTGGGTCATCCCGATGAGCAGGTCGACGCGCGCCGGGGTCTGACCGGTGTCCACCGCACTCACCTGGAGGCCGGCGACCTCTCCCACCGACAGGTCGGCGCCGGCGAGCTCCGGCAGGGTGGATTGGTCGAAGGTGAGCCAGACCTGGGTGAACGGAGCGAAGGCCGCCGACCGCTGGGCACCGGCGGCATCGACGACGATCTCGAAAGGCACATCGGCATTCGCGAACGCGCCGAGATCGGCCTCCCTGGTGGCCTCGAGCAGGTCGGCGAAGCCGCGGTCGAGGTCGACGCTGGTGCGCAGCACGAGCGTGTTGACGAACATGCCGATCAGCGGATCGAGCACGCGTTGACCTCGACCCGCGACCGGGGTGCCGATCGCGATGTCGTCGGTCGCCGACAGGCGCGAGAGCAGCGCGGCCAACGCCGCGTGCACGACCATGAAGGGCGTGGCGCCGGTGTCCTGCGCGACGCGCGCGATCCGGTCACCGACCTCGGCCGGCACGGTGAAGGAGACGCGTCCGCCGCGCTGGCTGGCACGAGCCGGGCGGGGCCGGTCGGTGGGCACGTCGATCACGTCCGGCAGACCGGCCAACCGCTCGACCCAGTAGGCGAGCTGGCGACCGACAACGGATTCCGGATCGTCGGGCGAGCCGAGCACGTCGTGCTGCCAGATCGCGAAGTCGGCGAACTGGACCTCGAGATCTGCGAAATCCGGGTCGGCATCGGCGGTTTCGGCCAGATAAGCGGTGACGACATCGCTCACCAGGGGCATCATCGACTCACCGTCGGAGGCGATGTGGTGGGTGACGACCGCGAACACGTGCTCATCCGGCGCCACCTCCCAGATCCGGGCGCGGATCGGCCAGTCGCGCGAGACGTCGAAGCCGGCCGACACCGCGGCCTCGATCTCCTCTTGCGAGGAGACCACATCCCAGTCCAGACGCGCGGCGACCGAGGTCGCGCGGTTGATCTTCTGATACGGCGTGCCGTCGGCGGACGGGAACGTGGTCCGCAGCGACTCGTGGCGCGACACCACGTCGATCAGGGCGGCGTGCAGAGCGCCTTCGTCGAGGGAACCGGACAGACGCAGCACCACCGGGATGTTGTAGGCCGACGACGTGGTGTCGGCTTGGTTGACGAACCACATCCGTTGCTGCGCAAAGGCCAGCGGGATGCGTTCCGGACGCGGACTGACCGCGACGATGGGCGCCCGGGCTGCGTCGAGATCGGCACTGGCACGGGCCAGTTCCCGCACGCTCGGCGCGTCGAACAGGTCGCGGACCGAGATCTCGCTGCCGGTGACCTCACCGACGCGCGCGGCCAACCGCATCGCCGACAGCGAGTTGCCACCGAGGTCGAAGAAGGAGTCGGTGACGCTCACGCGGTCGAGGCCGAGGACGTCGGCGAACACGGCCGCCACCGCGGCCTCCGACTCATCGGCGGGCTCGACGTACTCACCGGCAGAGAACACCGGCTCAGGCAGTGCACGACGGTCGATCTTGCCTGCGGTGTTCAGCGCGATGTCCTCGACGGGCATCCACACGCTCGGCCGCATGTACTCCGGGAGCGACTCCGCGACAACGGACTTCACCGCGTCGATGTCGAGACGCTCGCCCGGGACCCCCGCCACGTAACCGACGAGGTGTTCGCCGCCACCGGGCGCCGTGGCCACCGTCGCCGCAGCGTGCACGACGCCGGGCGCCGACGCGATGACCGCTTCGATCTCACCGAGTTCGATGCGCTGTCCGCGCAGCTTGACCTGGAAGTCGGTGCGGCCGAGATACTCCAGCACGCCATCGGAACGGCGGCGCACCAGGTCGCCGGTGCGGTACAGACGCGAGCCCGGCTCGCCGTACGGGTCGGCGACGAATCTCTCGGCAGTGAGGTCCGGGCGGGCGGCGTAACCGCGGGCGAGTTGGACCCCGCCGAGGTAGAGCTCGCCGGGCACGCCGGGAGGGACCCGGCGCAACCGCGAATCCAACACCACTGCAGACGAATTCCAGACCGGAACGCCGATGGGCACCGTCGGATCATCCGCGGCGACGGAGTGAATCCGCTCGAACGTGATCTCCACCGCGGCCTCGGTCGGGCCGTACAGGTTGAAGAACCAGGCATCCGGCCACAGTTCGCGCACCGGTGCCGCGACCGCAGGCGGCAACGCCTCACCCGTGGTCGAGACGATCCGGAGGGTGTCCAGCGCGGCGAGCTGTTCGCGGTCGACGACCTCGAGGAACACCGAGAGCATGGACGGCACGAAGTGCACCATCGTCGTGCCGGTGCGGGCGATCTCGTCGGCCACCTGCCGCGGATTGAGGTGACCACCGTCGGCGAGGACGACCACGCGCGCGCCGATCGCCAACGGCGCGAACAATTCCGGCACCGAGCAGTCGAAGGTGTACGGCGTCTTCTGCATCACGACGTCGTCGGGGCCGATCGGCAGCGCGTCCAGGCCCCACCACAGGCGGTTGAGCACCGCCGCGTGTGAGAGGGTCACACCCTTCGGACGTCCGGTCGACCCGGAGGTGAAGAGGGTGTATGCCGCATCGTCCGGGCGCAGCGGCGCGAGTCGCTCGTCGTCGGACACCGGGGCGGCGGACGCCGCGTCGACGTCCAGCAGTGCCGAGGCGTCGACGGTCATGACACGGACCCCGGCCTCGTGCGCGGCGTTCACCGCGCCGGGTACCCCGTCCGCGTCGGCGACCAGGAGCACTCGCGCACCGGCGGTCTCGTACATGTAGCGAACGCGGTCCGCGGGTGCGGCCACGTCGACGGGTACGTACTGACCACCGGCGGCGACGACGGCATGGATGGCCACCATCATCTCGACCGATCGCGGAACACACAGCGCCACAGCGACATCGGGACCGACCCCGGCGGCGATCAGGGCACGGGCGAGCGTGTTGACCCGGGCCGAGAACTCCGCGTAGGTCACCTCACGCTCACCGAAGACGAGCGCGGTCGCGTCGGGTGTGCGTCGGGCCTGCGCGGCCACGGCCTCGCTGACCGTCTGCACGGCCGGCAACTCCACGGGATCGCCCCATTCGGCGGTCTCGATCTCGGCCTCAGTTGCCCGCGCGACGAAGGGTGCGTCGCCCACTGCGGTTGCCGGCGCCGCGGTCAACGCACCGAGCAAGCGGGTGAAGCGGTTGGCGAACTCGACGACGGTCGCTTCCTCGAAGAGGTCGGTCGCGTAGATGATCGACAGCCCCCAGTCCTGGCCGGCCGCCCCGGACGTCACCGTGATCCACAGGTCGGTCTGCGCGGTGACCGCGACCTCGCCGTACGGTGTGACCGTCAACCCGCCGGCGTCCCCGAGCGCCGCGGCGGCCGTGGCCGCCGGATCGAACGAGAAGGTCACCTGCGCCAATGGTGAAAACGCCTCGGAGCGAACCGGATTGAGACGATCGACCAGGGTCTCGAACGGGACGTCGGCATGCGCGAAGGCGTTGAGATCGGTGTCGCGGACCTGCGCGAGCAGACGGTCGAACGGCTGGGCACCGTCGACCGCGGTGCGCAGCACCAAGGTGTTGACGAACATGCCGACGAGCGGATCGAGCACCGCCTGTCCACGACCGGCGATCGGGGTGGCGATCGCGATGTCGTCGGTGGCCGACAACCGAGCCAACAACACTGCGAGCGCCGTGTGCACCACCATGAACGGCGTCACATCGGCCCCGCGTGCCACCTCTGCGACACGCGCACCGATCTCAGCCGGGATTCCCACGTCGTACCGGTCACCCCGGCCCGACGCGACCGCCGGACGCGGCCGATCCGCCGGCAGCTCGAGCACATCCGGCAGACCGGCCAACTGTGCAGTCCAGTAGGCCAATTGACGTCCGACAACCGATTCCGGGTCGTCCGCGGAGCCGAGCACGGAGTGTTGCCAGATCGCGAAATCGGCGAACTGCACCGTGAGCGGCACGAAACCGGGAGCCTCGCCGACGACGCGGGCGCCGTACGCGGCAACGAGATCGGAGACGAACGGCGCCATCGACTCCCCGTCGGCGCCGATGTGGTGCAACACGATGGCGAGCACATGCTCCCCGGCCGCGGCGCGCCAGAGGCGGACACGGATGGGCCACTGGGTCGTGACATCGAAGCCGGCGGTCACGGCTACGACGAGCTCGTCCTGGGAACCGGCGATACCCCAGTCGAGCCCATCGGCGACCGATGCCTCGGGATGGATGAGCTGATAGGGCAAGCCGGCCTGATCGGGGAAGGTCGTCCGCAGCACCTCGTGCCGTCGGACGACGTCGACCAGCGCGCTGTGCAGGACATCGGCGTCGAGATCACCCGACAGACGCAGCACGGCCGGGAGGTTGTGCGTTGCCGACCCCGGCTCGAAACGGTTCAGGAACCAGATGCGCTGCTGCGCGAACGACAGCGGAATTAGTTCCGGTCTCGGGGAGACGGCGACCACCGGGGCCACGCCGGCGCCACGACCTGACAGCCGGGCGACGAGTTCCCGTACGGTCGGCGACTCGAAGAGGTCACGCACCGACACCTCGACGCCCAGGGCGTCGCCGACCCTCGCGATGACACGAGTCGCCGACAGGGAGTTGCCGCCCATCTCGAAGAAGGACGCTGTGACACCGACTTCGTCGACGCCGAGGACCTCGGCCACGATGTCGGCGACCCGGCGCTCGGCTGCGTTCTCCGGCGCCACGAAATCGTCGAAGCGGATCTCCGGCGCGGGGAGCTCGCGACGGGCGACCTTACCCGCGGTGTTCAGCGGCATGGCATCCAACGGCATCCAGACGCTGGGACGCATGTACTCCGGGAGAGCACCGGCGACGACGTCCTTGACTGCATCCAGATCGACGGATGCAGGTGCCACGTAACCGATCAGCTGGTCGTCGACGACCGTCGCCGCCGCGTGCACCACGCCGGGTACCGACATCAGCACGGATTCGATCTCGCCGAGCTCGATCCGCTGCCCGCGCAGCTTGACCTGGAAGTCGGTGCGCCCGAGGTACTCGAGTTCGCCGGAGGTGTTCCAGCGCACGAGGTCGCCGGTGCGGTAGAGCCGCGCACCGTTGTCGGCGAAGGGATCTGCGATGAACCGTTCTGCCGTCAGACCGGGCTGTCCCGCATATCCGCGAGCGACCTGCGCGCCGCCGAGGTACAGCTCACCCGCGATTCCGGCCGGTACCGGCCGCAAACGGGAGTCGAGGACCCAGGTCGTGGTGTTCCAGCCCGGACGACCCATGGTGACGGACTCGCCCGGCACGACGTGCGTCGTGGTGAGATCCACGGTGGTCTCGGTCGGACCGTACTGATTCAGCAGACGCACGTCCGGGAAGGTGCGGTGCAGATTCGCGGCCAGGGAGTCCGACAGTGCCTCGCCACCGGTGAACAGGTGCCGGAGGGACGTGCTGCCGGACTCGTCGTCGGCCAACTCCAGGTACACCGCGAGCATCGAGGGAACGAATTGCACCGCGGTCACACCATGCCGACCGATGAGGTCTCGCAGGTACCGGGGATCCGCGTGTCCGCCCGGCGCGGCGACGACCACTCGACCGCCCGTCATCAACGGCCAGAACATCTCCCACACCGAGGCATCGAACGTGTACGGGGCCTTGAGAAGGGTGATCTGCTCAGACGCGTCCGGCACCAACGAACCTCGCCAGGCCATGAAGTTCATGACCGCGGAGTGTGGGACGGTCACCCCCTTGGGCCGGCCGGTCGAGCCGGAGGTGAACAGCGTGTAGGCGGCGTCGTCGGGTCGAATCGGTCGGACCCGATCGGAGTCGGAGATCTGCTGGGTCGAGGGATCCACTGCGGCCGAGCAGTCCACCTCGATCACGCGTACGCGGTCGGCCGTCCCGGCGAGACCGGTCGGGGACTCCCCCGCAGCGACGAGCACCACTCGGACACCTGCGGTGTCGACCATGTACGCGACCCGGTCCGCCGGTGCGCCGGTGTCGATGGGGACGTACTGACCGCCGGCGGCGACCACGGCGTGGACGGCGACCACCATCTCGACCGAACGATCGATGCAGACACCCACTGCCACGTCGGGGCCCGCTCCGGCCGCGACCAGGTCCCGCGCCAGAGCCGAGACCCGGGCACCGAACTCGGCGTAGGAGACGGTGCGGTCCTCGAACACGATCGCGACATCATCAGGCGTGGCCGCAGTCTGGGCCACGACGGCGTCGGCGAGCGACCGTTCGGCAACGGCGACCGACCGACCGACCGACCAGGTACGCACCGTGTCGAGCAGCGATGCGTCCGCGAGTGCGATGTCGGCGGACAGCGTGTCCGGATGCTGCGCCATCGCGGCCAGGATCTGCGCCAGCGCCTCGGTGAACACCCGGATCTGGGCGTCGTCGAAGGCAGAGGGCAGATAGGAGAGACCGAGAACTATCTCGTCCCCCCGGCGCGAGGTCACGAAGCTCAGGGGGTAGTGCGTTGCGTCGGTGGTCTCGACATCGAGCACACTGACCCCTTGGCCGGTGTCCACCTCGGAGATCGATTCGACGTCGACCGGGTACGACTCATGCACCGCGAGCGTGTCGAACGCCACCGGTGACGTGACCGACGAGAGGATGTCGGACAACCCCAGGTGTTGGTGATCGAGGACCGTCACCTTCTTCGCCTGTACGTCGGCGAGGATGTCCAGAACCGAGGACTGCGGATCGACGTCGACGACCGCGGGCAGCGTGTTGATGAACAGGCCGACCATCGACTCGACTCCATCGAGATCCGACGGCCGCCCCGAGACGGTTTCGCCGAACGTGACCACCCGGTTGCCCGTCAGCCGCGACAGCAGGATCGCCCATGCCACCTGCAGCGCGGTCGCCGTGGTGATGCCGTGGTCGCGCGTGAGCGCGTCGACCGCCAAGGCGACGCGAGCATCGACCACCACGTCATGCCGCTGCGGGAGCGTGTCCGCGGTGGCCTCGACGCCCGGGGCGACCAGCGTCGGTTCGTCCACGTCGGCGAGGATCTGCGCCCAGGCAGCCGCACCGGCTGCCTGATCGGTCCCGTTGATACGGCGCAGGTAGTCGGCGAAGTCCTGGGTGGTCCGGGCGACCTGTCCCGTATATGTCTGCCCGGTTGCGTACAGGGACAACAGATCAGCGAGAACCAGCGGGCCGGACCATCCGTCCAGGATGATGTGGTGGTTGGTGACGATGACCCGGGTGGTGTCCGGTCCACGGACCACCACGAAGCGGACGAGTGGCGGCGACGCGAGGTCGAACGGACGGATCCGTTGTGCATCGGCGAGTTCCGCGACGATCGTGTCGAGGTCTTCGGTTGCTGCGCCGGCGACCGGCGTACTGCGGTCCACGACGTCCCACGGGATTTCCACCGACGGTGGCACGACCGCGACGACGGTTCCACCCGCAGTGCGCACATATCCCGATCGCAGCACGCGGTGGTGGGCGAACAGTGCCTGCGCCGCGCGCTGGAGCGACGTCACATCCACATCACCGCCCAGCGTCAGGATCGCCTGCGTCACATAGACATCGACGGCGCCTTCGGAGATACCGCCCTGCGCGAGCTCGGCCTGGAAGTGCAGTCCCCGTTGCAACGGCGTCAGCGGCCAGATGTCCGCGCCCGGGTGGGACGCCGCCAGTGCGTCGAGTTCGTGCTGGGTGAGTTCGGTGCCCGGCACGTCAGACGGCGACAGTCCGATCGACGTGCCCGCCCGGACCAGGTCGACGACGGCCGACAGCTCGTGCGCCCACAGTCCGAACAGCGCGTCGATCTCGTCCTCGGTGAAGAGCGCACCCGGGAAGTTGGCCCCGGCCACCAGCTTTCGCCTGCCGTCCGCGTCGTGCGACGTGGTGACGGTGACACCGAGCGCGGCCAGCGACACCATCGCGCCGGACGCGGACGAGGCGAGGACCGGCGCGTCGGGCGCGTTGGTGAACGGCAGGGCGTCGGTCTGGGCGACAGCGGCCCCGCTGCCTGCGCCGAAGTAGTTGAACGAGATGGTCGGCAGCGGTCGTGACGCGAGTTCGGCGTCGGCTCCGGGCCCGTACCGCAACCAGCCGAACCCGATGCCGTTGTCCGGCTGGGCCAGTCGTTCCTCCTTGGCCGCCTTGACCGCGTGCACGACGTCCTCGCCCGGGTCGAGGGACACCGGGACCAGCGTGGTGAACCAGCCCACCGACCGGGACAGGTCGGCGCGGCGCGGCGACGGCCCGGTGGCGAGTACCTCTTCGTATCGCCCGTGCCCCTCGGTGAGGACCGTGACCGGTGCGGTGTCGGCGACCTCGCGATGGGTCTGCCACGACCGGACGGCGCGTGCGAACGCCCCCAGGAGAACGTCGTTGACGTTGCCCCCGAATGCCTCGGGCACCGAGGTCAGCACCGCCGCCGTGACGTCGGCGTCGATCTCGACGGAGACGAGGCGTTCGGTGGACATACGGTCTCGGTCCCGGTCCAGCTCGACGCCCAGCGAGGTGGGCCGGGCAGGCAGCCGGTTGAGCCAGTGGCCGACCTGTCCCGACCACGAATCAGTCCTCGCCGCAAGAGCATTGGTCCAGGCCAGGGCACTCGTCTGTTCCGCTCGCAGATCGATGTCGCGACCACTGGACAGCTGGGCCCAGCCGGTGACCAGGTCCTCGATCAGGACCGGCCACGACACGGCGTCGATGCCGAGGTGGTGGATCACGACGAGCACGCGTCCGGCGCTGTCGGGGTCCCGGACGATTGCGGCACGCGCGAGACGGCCGGTCGCCGGATCCAGCGTGGCCGAGATGGTCCGGAACGCGGCGCGCAGATCGGCGTCGAACCCGGCGGTGCCGATCGCCGCGGTGCTCGTGACGCCGATGACGGCCTCGGTTGCGTCGAAGCCGTTGCCCGCGACCGACTGCCAGCCGTCTTCGGTCTCGATCAGCGTCGCGGTGAGCATCGGATGCGCGGCGACGGCCGCGGCGAGCAGTTCGCTCATGCGGGCGAGGTCGAGGTCCTCCGGCGCCAGCAGCACGGCCGCCTGCACGAAGTCGGCGAAGTCGGCGGGATCCTGGGAATGCTCGATCATCCAGTGGACGACCGGCGACACCGTGACCTGACCGACGCCGGCCGGGTCGCCCTCCTCCAGCATCTCCAGGCGTGCGGCACCGCTGTCGGCCGTCGCGGCCATCGCCCGGATCGTGCGGAGTTCGAAGATCTCGCGCGGGGACAGGTCGAGACCGGCGGCCCGCGCCGCCGAGGCCAGCTGAATCGACATGATCGAGTCGCCACCCAGAGCGAAGAACGACTCGGTGACCGACACGCGGTCGACACCGATCAGGTGCGCGACGATTGCGGCCAGCGTTTCCTCGGTCGAGCTCGCCGGCGCCACATAGTCCTCGGTGTGCACGCCGAAGTCGGGCTCGGGCAACGCCTTCCGATCGATCTTTCCCGCGGTGTTGAGTTCCAGGAACGGAACCGTGACCCAGACCGTGGGTCGCATGTACTCCGGCAGCTCCGCCGCCACGGCCGCCTTGACCGAGTCGAGGTCGACGTCCTCCGGTGCCACGTAACCGACCAGATGGTCGGCGCCGGTCGGGGCCTTGGCGACCGTCACGGCGGTGTGCACGACGCCGTCGACGGCCGCGATCACCGACTCGATCTCGCCGAGTTCGATGCGCTGGCCACGCAACTTCACCTGGAAGTCGGTGCGGCCCAGGTATTCCAGCGAGCCGTCGGCCTGCCACCGCACCAGGTCGCCGGTGCGGTACAGCCGGGAGCCCGGCGCGCCGAAGGGGTCGGCGACGAAACGCTCGGCGGACAGGTCGGAGCGCGCTGCGTAACCGCGCGCCAGCTGTACGCCACCGAGGTAGAGCTCACCCGGGACACCGGCAGGCACCGGCCGCAGCCGGGCGTCGAGGACCCAGGTGGACGTGTTCGCCACCGGCACGCCGATCGGGATGAGCGCGGGCGCCGAGGTCACGTCCGCGACGGCGACCTCGACCGCCGCCTCGGTCGGACCGAAGAGGTTGACGATCTGCACCTGCGGCAGCAGGGCGTGCAGCCGGGCGACGACGGCCGGGGGCAGCGCCTCGCCGGACGCGAACACCCAACGGAGCGATGAGAACTCGGCGAACCGAGCATCCGGGACGAGGTCGAGGAAGATCGACATCATCGAGGGCACGAAGTGCACCGAGGTGGCCCGGGTCTCGACGATCAGGTCGGCCAGGTACTCCGGATCGGTGTGTCCGCCCGGACGGGCGACGACCATCGTCGCGCCGGTCAGAAGCGGGCCGAACAACTCCGGCACCGAGACGTCGAACGTGTACGGCGTCTTCTGCACGACGCGGTCGCCGACTGCCCAGGCGAACTCCCCGAGTCCCCACCAGAGGCGGTTCATCACGGCGGTATGCGACACCGTCACGCCCTTGGGGCGGCCGGTCGAACCGGAGGTGAAGAGCGTGTATGCGGCGTGGTCACCGCGTAACGGCGCCAGACGCTCGGCGTCGGCGACCGGCGCGGCTTCCGTCGGCGGCGTCGAGGTGTCCACCTCGACGACCTGCACGCGGTCGCCGAGGCCGTCGATCGCGGGCGGCCGGGTTCCCGCGGCCACCAGCACGATCCGCGCCTGGGCGGTGTCGACCATGTACTCGACGCGGTCGGTGGGCGCTCCGGGATCGATGGGGACGTATTGGCCACCGGCGGCGAGGACGGCGTGCACGGCGACGACCATCTCCACCGACCGGTCGATGCAGACACCGACGGCGACGTCCGGCCCCACTCCGGATCCGATCAGTAGCCGCGCGAGATCGGCGACGCGGGAACCGAATTCACGGTAGGTGACCTCACGGTCGGCGAACCGCACCGCGATCTGTGCCGCGTGTGCGGCGACACCGTCGGCCACCGCGTCGGCGATCACCGACCGGCCGAAGGTCGCCGACTGCCCCACGGACCACTCGGCGACGCGCGCGCGGTCGTCGGCGGAGACCAGTGCCAGGTCGCCCACCGCACGGGATCGGCGCCCGGCGCCGGCGAGATCGCTCAGCATCGACACCAGCCGGGTCGCGAGTTCGGTCACCGTCTCGGGGTCGAACAGGTCCTGCGCGTAGATGACCGTGCCCGACCACGCGCGGCCGGGGACATCGGCCGCAACGGCGACGGCCAGGTCGAGTTGCGCCGAGACCTGTGGCGGGTCGACCGGCGTGATGGACAGTCCGGCGAGTTCGGGCGTGTCGGCGGAACCGCCGCCGTCGACCGGCAGTACGGCCCCGGACAGCAGCGACTGGTCCATGGTCAGCATGACCTGGGCGAGCGGTGCGAACGCCTCGGAGCGGATCGGATCCAGATGTTCGACGAGGGTCTCGAACGGGATGTCGGCGTTCGTGAAGGCGTCGAGATCGGTGGCCCGGACCTGGGCCAGCAACTCGTCGACCGTCATGCCGGGCACCACGCGCGACCGCAGTACCAGGGTGTTGACGAACATGCCGACGAGCGGATCGAGCACCCGCGATCCGCGCCCCGCGACCGGTGTGGCGATCGCGATGTCGTCGGTGGCCGAGAGGCGCGAGAGGAGCACCGCGAGGGCCGCGTGCACGACCATGAACGGGGTGACACCGTGCGCACGAGCGGCGCCGGCCACCGCCTCGGCGACGTCGGCCGGGATCTCGAAGCCGATGCGGCCGCCCCGGGCGGTGGCGATCGCCGGGCGCGGGCGGTCGGCCGGAAGCTCCAGCACGTCGGGAAGGCCGGCCAGGCGGCCGGTCCAGTGGGCGAGCTGCCGGCCGAGGACGGACTCGGGGTCGTCGGCTGAACCGAGCTGCTCGTGCTGCCAGATCGCGAAGTCGGCGAACTGCACCTCGAGCGGGACGAACGTCGGGGTCTCCCCGGCGCTGCGCGCGACGTAGGCCGTCACCATGTCGGCGACCAGCGGCTGCAGCGACTCGCCGTCGGAGGCGATGTGATGGGTGACGAGGCCCAGGACGTGGGTGTCGGCGTCGATCTGCCACAGGCACGCGCGGACCGGCCACTGGGCGGCCACGTCGAAGCCGCGGGACACCTCGGCCTCGAAGTCGCCCTGGGTATGCACGTGCGCGAAATCGAGATGCGCGGGCACCTGGTCGGCATCGGCGATCACCTGGTGCGGACCCTCGGCGTCCTGCGGGAACGTCGTCCGCAGCACCTCGTGCCGTACCACCACATCGGCGATCGCCGCGCGCAGTGCCTCGACATCGAGCCGGCCCGACATCCGGACGACGGCCGGGATGTTGTAGGTGGGCAGGCTCGGATCGAACTGGTTGATGAACCACATGCGCTGCTGTGCGAACGACAGCGGGATGCGTTCGGGGCGAGGCGACACCGCGACGATCGGGGCGCGTCCGTGGGCGTGCCGCGACCCGGACGCGATCAGATCACGGACGTTCGGCGCATCGAAGAGGTCCCGGACCGTGATCTCGGTGCCGAGCACGTCGCCGACGCGCGCGGCCAGGCGCATCGCCGACAGCGAGTTGCCGCCGAGGTCGAAGAAGCTGTCGGTCACGCCCACCCGGTCGACACCGAGGACATCGGCGAAGACAGCGGCCACCGACTCCTCGACGGGGGTGGTGGGAGCGACGGTCTCGCTGCTGCCGAAGTGCGGCTGCGGCAGGGATTTCCGGTCGATCTTGCCCGAACTGTTGAGCGCGATGTCGGGCAGCGGCATCCACACCGTGGGACGCATGTACTCCGGCAGTTCCCGGACCACGGCCGCCTTGACCGCGTCCGTGGACACGGTGTCGGGAGCGAAGTATGCCACCAGATGCTGTCCCGAGCGAGGCGACTCGGCCACCGTCGCGGCGGCGTGGACCACTCCCGGTACGGACGCCAGAACCGTCTCGACCTCGCCGAGCTCGAGTCGCTGGCCGCGGAGCTTCACCTGGAAGTCGGTGCGGCCCAGGTATTCCAGCTGGCCACGCGCATTCCAGCGGACGAGGTCACCGGTCCGGTACATCCGGCCGCCCGGCGCGGCGTACGGATCGGCGACGAAGCGATCCGCAGTGAGATCGGGGCGCGACGCGTATCCCCGCGCCAGCTGGACACCCGACAGGTACAGCTCACCGGGTACGCCGACCGGCACCCGGCGCAGGCGCGAATCCAGAACTCGTACAGCAGTATTGGGCACGGGGACGCCGATCGGCACCGACCTCTCCCCCGCCCGCACCTGATGAGCGGTCACGTCCACCGCCGCCTCGGTCGGCCCGTACAGATTGTGGACCTCGTTGCCCGGCAACGCCGCCACCAACGCCTGCGCCACCGACGCGGTCAACGCCTCACCCGAGGTGAACGTCAACCGCAACGACGACAGCTCACCCACCCGATCGCCCAGGACATCCAGGAACACCGACAACATCGACGGCACGAAATGGATGACCGACACCCGCTCAGCCGTGATCAACTCCGCCAGATACCGCGGATCACCATGCCGCTCCGGCTCAGCCACCACCAGCGTCGCCCCCACCGCGAACGGCAGGAACAACTCCCACACCGACACATCAAACGTCACCGGCGTCTTCTGCACGAAGACATCCGAGTCCTTGATCGAATACCAGTCCCGCATCCACTCCAGACGGTTCACGATCGCCGCATGCGACACCGTCACACCCTTCGGCCGACCCGTCGACCCCGACGTGAACAGCGTGTACGCCGCATCGGCGGGCTGCAGGGGCGCGAGCCGTTCATCGTCGGTGACCGGTGCGATGGCGAGATCGACCTCGGCGGTCGCGTCGACCACGACAACCGAGACCGATTCACTCAGTCCCGCAATTGATTCCGGCACAGGACCGGTCGCGACCAGGACGTGACGCACACCCGCGGTCTCGACCATGTAAGCCGCGCGATCGCGTGGCGCGGCCGGATCGACGGGTACGTAGTGCCCGCCGGCGGCGACGACGGCGTGAATGGCCACCATCATCTCGATCGATCGCGGAAGGCACACGGCGACTGCGTCTCCGGGCTGCACGCCGGAGGCGAGCAGGGTTCGGGCGAGGGTCCACACCCGAGCACCGAACTCCCCGTACCGCACCGACCGGCCGCCGAACGACAGCGCAAGCGCGTCCGGGTTCTCCGCGACCCGGGCGACGAGGGCGTCGGGCAGGGTGACAGCGGGAACGGCGGTCTCGGCGCCCGACTCGGCGCTCTCGATCTGTGCATGCGCGGCATCGTCGAGCAGGGTGATGTCACCCACCGGGGCGGCGGGAGACGTGACGAGCCGGCGCAGTACCTCGACGAAGCGCGCGCCGAATTCGGCGATCGTCGGCTCGTCGAACAGATCGGTCGCGTAGATCAGCGAGACGTCCCACGCGGCATCTGGTGTCGCGGTCACGGTGACCGTCATGTCCATCTGGGCGGCGACCGAGTCCCGCTCGACCGGCGCGATCCCCAGTTCGGTCACCGCGTCGACGACCGCACCGGCCGACATGGCCGGATCGAACGACAGCATCACCTGGGCGAGCGGCGAGAACGCCTCTGAGCGAACCGGATTGATTCGCTCCACCAGGGCCTCGAACGGCACGTCGGCGTGCGCGAACGCGTCCAGGTCGGTGACCCGGACCGCGGCAAGCAGCTCGTCGAAACTCATACCCGGCCGTACCTCGGAGCGAAGGACCAAGGTGTTGACGAACATGCCGACGAGCGGGTCGAGGGCACGCTGACCACGTCCCGCGATCGGGGTGGCGACCGCGATGTCCTCGGTGGCCGACAGCCGGGCGAGGACGACCGCGAGGGCGGCGTGGACCACCATGAAGGAGGTCATCCCCCGCTCGGCGCGCAAGGCGTCGACGGCCGCGGCGACGTCCGCGGGGATCTGCAGGCTGTGGTGTGCACCGTGGTTGGACGCCACCGCCGGACGTGGACGATCCGCCGGGAGTTCGAGGACCTCCGGCAGTCCGGCGAGCTGGGCCGTCCAGTACCCGAGCTGGCGACCGATGATCGAGTCCGGGTCATCGGGGTCGCCGAGGACGTCGTGCTGCCAGATCGCGTAGTCGGCGAACTGCACCGCCAGCGGGCCGAACTCCGGCTCGGACCCCCGGCTGCGCGCCTGGTAAGCCGCAACGACGTCGGAGACCAGCGGCGCCAGCGACTCACCGTCTGCGCCGATGTGGTGGAGGATGATCGCGAGGATCGCCTCGGTGTCGTCGATGCGCCAGAGTCGGGCCCGCAGGGGCCACTGGGCGGTGACGTCGAATCCGGTTCCCGCGGCGAGTTCGAGCTCGTCGGCGGAGTCCACCAGCGCCCAGTCGAGTCGCGTATCGACCTCGCCGGTGGGGTGGATCAGCTGATACGGCTCGCCGGCGTCGTCGGGGAAGGTCGTGCGGAGCACCTCGTGCCGCTCCACCGCGTCGACGATGGCGGCGCGCAGCGCGTGGGTGTCGAGCGGACCCGTCAGGCGCAGTACCGCCGGGATGTTGTAGGCGACCGAGTCGGGCTGGAACCGGTTGATGAACCAGATTCGGCGCTGCGCGAACGACAGCGGGATCCGGTCCGGGCGGGGCGACACCGCCACCACGGGTGGCAGGGTGCTGCCGCGGCCGGACACGGCGTCCACCAGATCCCGGACGGACGGTGCCTCGAAGACGTCTCGCACCGACACGTCGGCGCCGAGTGCATCGGCGACGCGCGAGGCGAGGCGGGTCGCGGACAGCGAGTTGCCGCCGAGATCGAAGAAGCTCGTCGTGACCCCGATCTCGTCGACACCGAGGACGTCGGCGAAGACCTGCGCGACGGCGGTCTCCTGCGGGCCGGTGGGTGCGACGATCTCCTCGACGACAGTGGCCGAGTCGGGTATCGGAAGGGCATCGCGGTCGAGTTTGCCGTTCGCGGTGAGCGGCAGGGTGTCGACGTCGATGATCTGGTCGGGGACCATGTACGACGGCACCGCGCGGCCGGCGATGCGCCGGACCTCGGTCGCGTCGACCGCGTCCTGCTCGTCGCGGACCAGGTAACCGATGAGTTGCTCACCGCGACCGGGGATGTCGACGACCCGGGCCGCTGCCGCGCTCACACCCGGCACCGCCAGCAGTGCCGCCTCGATCTCGCCGAACTCGATCCGGTAGCCACGCAACTGCACCTGCGCGTCACCGCGCCCGAGGTACTCGATGTCGTCGCCCACGCGACGGGCGAGGTCGCCGGTGCGGTACATGCGGGTTCCGGGCTCGCCGTAGGGTGACGCGACGAAACGCGTCGACGACAGCCCGGCGCGCTTCAGGTAGCCCTGGGCCAGTTGTCCACCGGTGACGTACATCTCGCCCACGATGCCCTCGGGGACCGGCCGCAGCCGGTCGTCGAGCACGTGGATGGCCAGCGACGACAGCGGCCGGCCGATGAAGCTCGCGTCGTCGGCCGCCACCGAGTGCGGGTCGAGCGGCCGGAAACTGACGTGCACGGTCGTCTCGGTGATGCCGTACATGTTGACCAGCGTCGTGGTCTCGTCCGGATGATCGTCGAACCAGCGCCGCACCTGCTCGAAGCTGAGCGCCTCGCCGCCGAACACGATGTAGCGCAACGACAGCGGGGTGTCGCGGCGTCGTCGGGTCTCGGCGAGCTGGTAGAACGCCGACGGCGTCTGGCTCAGCACGGTGACCCGTTCGCGGGCGAGCAGGTCGAGGAGCTCCTCCGGCGCCCGCGCCAGATCCCGGTCGACCAGGACCAAGCGGCCACCGGTCAGCAGCGGCCCCCACAGCTCCCAGACCGAGAAGTCGAACGCGTACGAGTGGAACATCGTCCACACGTCCGTCTCGTCGATGTCAAAATCATCTGCGGCGGTGTCCATCAGGGTCACCACATCGCGGTGGGTGACCTCGACACCCTTGGGCCGGCCCGTGGAACCCGACGTGTAGATCACGTAGGCACGCGAATCGGGATGAACCGCAACCGGTTCCGGTTCCGGAGTCGCAGCGGCACCCTCAGCGATCAGCTGCGCGACCGGCACCACCGGCGTGGTGCCCAATTGGGACCACAGTTCGAAGTCCGCGGTCGTGTCGTCGATGATCACCGCGCTCGGCGCGGCATCGGAGACGATGAAACGCAGGCGGTCGACCGGATTGGTGGTGTCCAGCGGCAGATAGCCGGCGCCGGAACGCAACACACCCAGGATCGAGGAGACGAGATCGACGCCGCGGGAGGTCGCCACGGCGACGAGGTCGCCGGTGGAGACTCCTCGCGCACGCAGGGCCGCGGCGACCGCGGCGGAACGTTCGTCGATCTCGCGGTAGTCGAGTGTGGACGTGGTGTCGGTGACGGCCGGACGGTCGGCGTGGGTGCGCGCTGCCCGCGCGAACAACTCGGCGAGCGAGACGTCGGTGTTGCGGGTCCGGGTGACCGGCGGCGTGAGCTCGCTGCGGTACTCGGCGTCGTCGAGCAGGGAGATGGCGCCGACCGCAACCGTCGGGTCGTCGACCAGCGCACGCAGGATGCGGACGAGCGCATCGGAGTACACGTGGACCTGTCGCTCGTCGAAGGCGGCGGGCAGATACTTCAGTTTCAGCTCGATCTGGTCGCCGACCACGCCGGTCACCAGATTCAGCGGGTAGTGGGTCGAGTCGGTGGCGTCGAGATCCTCGATCCCGATGCCGCCGGCGTCGGCCCCCTGCTTCAGCGACTGGGCGTCGACCGGATAGGACTCGTGCACCGCGAGGGTGTCGAACAGCTGTCCGCGACCGACGAGTGCGGTCAGCTCGGGCAGTCCGAGGTGCTGGTGGTCGAGCACTGCGACCTTCGAGGCCTGCAGCGCGTCCAGGACGTCGGCGGCGCGGGCGCCCGGGTCGACGTCCGCGACCGCGGGCAAGGTGTTGATGAAGAGGCCGACCATCGTCTCGACGCCGTCCAGATCGGCCGGACGTCCGGAGACGGTCTCGCCGAAGACGACCGTGCGCTGGCCGGTGATGCGCGAGAGCAGCACCGCCCAGGCGAACTGCATCACCGTCGAGACGGTGACTCCCCGTGCGCGCGTGAGGTCGTCGACGGCGGAGGTGATCTCGGCCGGGAGCAGCACGCTGTGATCGCGCGGAAGCTGATCGGAGGTCGCCTCGCGGCCGGAGCCGACGAGGGTCGGCTCGTCGACGGCGGACAGCACCGACCGCCAGGCCGCCAGTCCCGCTTCGGTGTCGGAGGCGGCGATGTACCGCAGGTAGTCGAAGTAGTCTCCCCGAGCCCCGGACTCGGCGGCGACGGTGCCGGTGTAGGTCTGACCGGTGGCGTACAGCGCGAACAGGTCGGCCATGATCAGCGGGCTCGACCAGCCGTCGATCAGGATGTGGTGGCTGGTGACGACCAACGTAGAGCGTGTGCCACTGCGGACGAGGACGAACCGCATGAGCGGGCCGGACTCGAGGTCGAACGGCGTCGCGCGTTCGACCTGCGCGACCGCGTCGATCGCGTCGTCGCCGTTATCGGCGTCCACTGTCCGCCAAGGGATCTCGACCGTCTCCGGAACCACCACGACGACCTCGCCGCTGGGTACCCGGACGAAACTGGAGCGGAGTACCCGATGGCGGGCGAAGACCTCGCGCACGGCCTCGGCGAGACGGGTGGCGTCGACCTCGCCCTTGAGCGTGAGAACCGCCTGCGCGGTGTAGACGTCGACCGCCCCGGCTTCGCGGCCCGCCGCGGCGAGTTCGGCCTGGAACTGCAGGCCGCGCTGCAGCGGCGACAGCGGCCACACGTCGGCGCCCGGATACCGCCGGGCCAGGTGATCGAGATCGTCCTGGGTGACGCGCGCACCGAGGACATCCGACGGGGAGAGTCCCGGATCGCCGACGCGGGCGACCTCGTCGACGATGGTCGCGAGCTCGGCGTCCCAGCGCCGCGCGAGGTCGTCGACCGCCTCGGTGTCGATCGCGCCGCGCGGGAACGTGAATCCCGCGACGAACTCGCGACCGCTGTCGCCGATCGCGGTTCCCGCGTTGATGCTCAGCAGGTTCGGCACGACCATCGCGCCGGTGACCGTGCCGGGCAGGCGCGGTGCGGCGGGGTCGGGCAGGAACGGCATGCCCGCCTCGCCCACGGCCGAGGCGTTCTCGCCGCCGGCCCCGGTTCCCGTGACGTTGCCGAGGTAGTTGAAGCCGATGCTCGGCAACGGTCGCCGGGACAGCTCGGTGTCGCCGTAGCGGAGGAGTCCGTAACCGATCCCGTTGTCGGGTTGGCCGACCCGCTCCTCCTTGGCGAGCTTGACCGTGTGGACAGCGTCACCGCGGACGTCGACGGCCATCGGCGCGATGGTCGTGAACCACCCGACGGTCCGGGACAGATCCACGGTCCGCGGATCGGTTCCGTGCAGGAGGGATTCCTCATATCGGCCGTGACCCTCGAGCAGGATGGTCACCGGCCGGTCGTCGGCGATGCCCCGGGCCTGCTGCCACGACCGGACGGCGCGCGCCAGAGCAGCCACGAGAGCGTCGTTGACGTTGCCGCGGAAGGCGGTCGGCACTGAAGTCAGCAGCGCCTCGGTCACCGACGAGCCGACCGAGTGCACCACGGTCTCAGTGGTCGACATGCGGTCACGCGCGCGGTCGACCTCCGCCCCGAGGTCGGTGACCCGTTCCGGCGACCGTTCGAGCCAATAGCGCAACTCGTCGGATCGCCCGGCCCGCTGGGCATCGAGCGCGGCGGTGAAGGCGCGCGCCGAGGTGACCTCCGGTCGCAACGAATACGCCTGACCGCCTTGATGTTGCGCCCACGCGGTCAGCAGGTCCTCGATGATGACCCGCCACGAGACGGCGTCGACGCCCAGGTGGTGGATCACGACGACGAGCCGTGCGGCGGCGTCTGGGGCGGTGACCAGAACGGCCGCGACGAGCTTCCCGCTGGTCGGGTCGAGGCGCCGGGAGGCGTCCTCGAAGGCCGCGACGACGGTGTCGGAGAAGCCGGGGTCGCCGACGAGCGCGGGAGAAGCGAGCGCGGTGACCGCACCGGGCACCAGTGGCGCGACACCGGTGCGCATGCGCCACTCACCATCCGGCCCCGATTCGACGGCCGCGGCGAGCATCGGATGCACGGACACGACCTGCGCGAGGAGTTCCTGCGCGATCTCGACGGTGAGTCCGGCCGGCGCGGTCAGCACCATGGACTGGGAGAAATCGGCGAAGTCGGTGACCACGTCGGTCTGATCGAGGATCCACGAGACCACCGGCGGCACGGCCATCGGGCCGATCCCGCCGCCGGCCGGTTCCTCGAGGGCGGGCACCCGCTCGCCACGGGCGCCGACGGCGCGGGCAATCGCCCGAACGGTCTTGTGCTCGAAGATGTCTCGAGGCGACACATCGATCCCGGCGGCCCGCGCGGCCGAAGCGACCTGAATGGACATGATGGAATCGCCGCCGAGGGCGAAGAAGGAGTCGCTGACGCTGACGCGTTCGAGACCCAGGAGTCCGGCGATGATCGTGGCGAGCTGCTGCTCGACCGGCGTCTCGGCGTCGACATGATCGGAGTCGACCTCGATGGTCGGCGCGGGGAGTGCCCGACGATCGAGCTTGCCCACCGGGGTCAGCGGCAGTGCGTCGAGCACGACGATCCCGGCCGGCACCATGAACAACGGCAACCGGTCGGCGAGATGCTCACGCAGCGTGGCGATGTCGACTGCGTCGCGCAACACCACGTAGGCGGCGAGCGCCGCGACGACCGACTGTCCACTCGCGGCGAGCCCGCCGTCGGAGTCGACGCCGACGACGACCGCGGAGGCCACCGCGGGGTGATCGCCGAGCGCACTCTCGATCTCGCCGAGTTCGATACGCAGACCGCGAAGCTTGATCTGGTCGTCGCTACGACCGACATAGTCCACCGAGAGCGACCCGTCGCGGTCACGGGCCCAGCGGACGATGTCCCCGGTGCGATAGATCCGGTCGCCCGGCGCGCCGAAGGGGTTGGCGACGAAGCGCTCCGCGGTCAGGCCGCGGCGCGCGAGGTAGCCGCGCGCCAGGGCCGGGCCGCTCACGTACAGTTCGCCCGCCACCCCGACCGGAACTGGGCGGAGCCGGGAGTCGAGCACCAGCAGGTCGACGCCGCCGATCGGCGGTCCGACGAGGACCGGTTCCTCGACCCGCATGGGCGGGCCGATCGCGACACCGATCGTGGTCTCGGTGGGTCCGTAGAGGTTCTGGAAGCGCACCAGTGGTGCCCAGCGGTCACGCAAGGTGTCCGGGACCGCCTCACCGCCCGCGTAGACGGTGTGCAGATCCGGGAGGTCGGCCGGATCGAGGGAGGCGAGCACTGTCGGGGTGAGGAATGTATGGGTCACGCGGTGCTCGCGCATGAAGTCCGCGAGCGGTGCACCGGCCACCGCGTCGCGGTGCCGGTACACGACGGAGGCACCCACGGTGAAGGCGAGCAGATACTCGAGCACGAAGGCGTCGAAACTGGGTGAGGCGAAACCCAGGACGCGTGAGTCCGGGGTGATGCCGGATTTCTCCGCGGCCTCGACGCCGAAGTTGCGCAGGCCGCCCGCGGTGACCTCGACGCCCTTGGGCGTGCCGGTCGATCCGGACGTGTAGATCACGTAGGCCGTGTCGTCGGCCCCGACCGCGCTCGGCCGGTCGGCGTCGGTCACAGGCGAATCACTGGCCGCCGCAACGGCTTCGATGAGCTCCGGCGCGTCCAGTTCCAGCCACTCGCTGCCGGGCATCCCGGGCCCGGCCACGTCGCCGAGCGTGAGCCCGAGCCGCGCACCGGAATCGGTGATCATGTGCGACACGCGATCCGCCGGGTAATCCGGGTCGATCGGTACGTACCCGGCCCCGGTCTTGGCCACCGCCCAGATCGCGACCATCAGTTCCGCCGACCGCGGGATGAGCAGCGCGACCAGGGTGCCGCGGCCGATGCCCCGATCCAGCAGGTGACGAGCCAGCCGGTTCGACGCGGCATCGAGCTCGCCGTACGTCAATGACCGCTCGGGGTCGACGACCGCGGTCCGGTCCGCTCCGCCGCGCCGGACCGCGGCGGCGAACAGCTCGGCCAGCGGCACGGCCGGTGTCGCGGGCTGACGGCCCACGGGGGTCAGCAGCTCGCGCTCGTCGGTGTCGAACAGGTCGGCGTCACCGACCGGCACGGTCGCGTCGGTGACCAGCTCGTGCAGCAACCGCGCGAATCGATCCATCATCCGCGCGACCGTCGCCTCGTCGAACAGGTCCGTGGCGTAGTTGACCCGGCCGATCCAGGACCCGGCGCGACCCCCGCGGAGTCCGACCGTCAGGTCCACCTTGGCCGAGTTCTCCTCGGTCTCAACCACTTCCACCGCGAGCTCGTCGATGTCGGCGACGAGAGTGGACGGATCCGCGGGCGTGGGGTCGACGGTCAGCAGGATCTGCGTCAGCGGCGCGAAGGCCTCCGAGCGCGACGGAGCGAGTGCGTCCACGACCGCCTCGAAGGGGGCATCGGCGTGGGCGAAGGCGTCGAGATCGGTGACCCGCACGGCGTCGAGGAGGTCGGCGAACCGCTGCGCCGGGTCGACGACGGTACGCAGAACCAGGGTGTTGACGAACATGCCGACCAGCGGATCCAGGGCGGCGTCGCCGCGTCCGGCGATCGGGGTGCCGATGGCGATGTCGTCGGTGGCCGAGAGTCGCGACAGCAGCACCGCCAGTGCCGCATGGATGACCATGAACTCGGTGACGCCACGCTCGGTGGCGAGATTTCGGACGAGATCTGCTGTCGCCGAGTCGATCTCGAAACCGACTTCGGCGCCGGCCATCGACGCGACCTTCGGACGCGGACGGTCGGCGGGGAGTTCGAGCACCTCGGGAAGCCCGGCCAGCGCGGTGCGCCAGTAGTCGACCTGCGCCGAGACCCGCGAATCCGGGTCGTCGATCGAGCCGAGCTCACGACGTTGCCAGAGCGCGACGTCGGCGAACTGCACCTCCAGCTCGGCGAAGTCGGGCGAACGACCTTGGGAGCGCGCGACATACGCGGTCACCACGTCGGTGACGAGCGGGCGCATCGATTCGCCGTCGCCGGCGATGTGGTGGATCACGATGAGGACGATGTGCTCGAGGTCGTCGACGCGATGCACGCGGATGCGGATCGGTCGCTGCACGGCGACGTCGAAACCCGCACCGGCGGCGGCGAACAGGTCGGATTCCTCGTCGACGACAGCCCAGTCGAGTTCGGCGCCCACACCGGTCGCGTCCCCGATGACCTGTCGCGGTGCGCCGTCGATCGACGGGAACACCGTGCGGAGCACTTCCTGACGCTCGACGACGTCGACCATCGCGGCACGCAGCGCGGCGAGGTCGAGCTTGCCACGCAGGCGCAGGGCGATCGGGATGTTGTAGGCCGCCGAGCTGGTGTCGAACTGGTTGATGAACCAGATGCGTTGCTGCGCATAGGACAGCGGGATCTCATCCGGGCGCGGGCGTACCGCGGTGACCGGCGGGAGGCCGGGTACGCGGTCGGCGACGCGTTGCGCGAGCTCACGCACGCTCGGTGCGTCGAAGAGGTCGCGGACGCTGACCTCGACGCCGAGCGCCGCACCGGCGCGGGCCGCGACCCGCATCGCGGCCAGGGAGTTGCCGCCGAGATCGAAGAAGGAGTCGACGACCGAGACCCGCTCGACCCCGAGGACCTCGGCGACGACAGCGGCCAGGGCCTGCTCGGCCGGCGTCGTCGGCTCGACGATCTCGGACTTGGACACGGTGGGCGCCGGCAGCGCGCGCCGGTCGACCTTGCCGGAGGCGTTACGGGGCATCTCGTCGAGGACGACCCACAGTGTCGGGCGCAGGTGGGTGAGCAACCGTTCCGCGGCGAAGGCGCGGACCGTGTCGACGTCCACGGTGTCGCCCGGATGGCCCGTCAGGTAGGCGACGAGCGCATCACCCGCGGAGGTGGTGGTCACCGCGGCAGCAGCGGCGACCACGCCCGGCGCGGCGGACAGGACTGCCTCGGTCTCGCCGAGTTCGATGCGCTGTCCGTGGATCTTGACCTGGAAGTCGGCGCGGCCGAGATACTCGAGTTCACCGTCGGCGCGCCAGCGTGCGAGGTCGCCGGTCCGGTACAGCCGCGAGCCCGCTGGGCCGGCCGCGTCGGCGACGAACGCCTGGGCGGTCAGCGCCGGCGCGCCGGCATACCCGCGGGCCATCTGCGCGCCACCCAGGTACAGCTCGCCGGGAACGCCGGGCGGCACCGGGCGGAGGCGGTTGTCGAGGACCCGGGCCGTCACGCCCGGTGCCGGGCGGCCGATGGTGACGACCTCGACCGGTTCGACCAGGGGCCGGATCGTCGCGTCCACCGTCATCTCGGTCGGCCCGTACTGGTTGACGACCACCGCGTGCCGGGCGGCCGCAAGCGTCTGCTGCGTCACCGCGGGGGTGAGTGACTCACCGCCGGTGAAGATCTGACGCACCGAGGACAGACCGGTGGCGGGATCGAAGCTCTCGTCGAGGAACACCGCGAGCAGCGATGGCACGAACTGGACGGAGGTGACCCGCTCGTCGGCGATGACGCGGGCGAGATGCGCCGGATCACGGTGGCCGTCGGGTGCTGCGACCACGGCGGTGGCGCCCGCGACGAACGGCCAGAACAGCTCCCAGACCGAGGCGTCGAAGGTGTAGGGGGTCTTCACCAGCACCCGTTCGTCCGCCGGGTCACCGGTGTAGGCCCCGAACCAGGACAGCATGTCGTGCAGGCCCCGGTGGGTGACCGTCACACCCTTGGGCTGTCCGGTCGAGCCCGAGGTGAACAGCGTGTAGACCGGGTGCCCGGCGCGCAGCGCCACCGGACGATCCGCGGGGGTGAGGGGAGCCGACGCAGCGGTCGCGAGCGCGTCGAGATCGACGGTGACGAAGGTTTCCGGAACGGTGGACGCGGCCTCGGCCCAGCTCGGACGTGCCCCGGCGACGACCACCGTCGACGCACCGGACAGCGCCAGCTGCCGGCGGACGACCTCGGCCGGCGCCTCCGGGTCGATCGGCACGTAGGTTCCGCCGGCGAGCACGATCCCGTGGATCGCGACGAGCATCTCGACCGACCGCGGAACGGCAACCGCGACCGCCACATCCGGCCCGACACCCTGCTCGAGTAGTCGTCGTGCGAACGCGTGGACCAGCGCCCCGTACTCGGCATGGTCGTAGGTGCGCCCGCCCGCGCGAACGGCGGGGCGGGACGCGTTGCGGGCGAACGAGTCCGCCAGCGCATCCGCGACCGTGACGACCTGCCCGGGACCGGCGTCGGTGTCAGCCGCACCGACCCATCTTTCGATCGCCTCGTGCTCGGCCGAGGTCATCAGCTCGGCGTCGCCGACAGGCGCACCCGGGTCCGCGGTCAGGGCGTCGAGAAGGCGGACGAACCGATCGGCGAACAGGCGCACCGATTCGGCGTCGTACAGGTCGGTCGCATAGAGCACCGAGCCCTGCCAGTTGTCGCCGTTGTCGGCGATGCCGACGGTCAGGTCGACGCGCGCGGAGAGTTCGTCCGGTTCGGCCGGGGTCACGGCCAGGCCGCCGGCCTCGCCGATCGTCCCCCCGCCGATCGTCAACGTCTGCGAGGCCAGGTCGGCGATGGCCGACTGGTCGAAGGCGAGCCACACCTGCGCGAGGGGCGCGTAGGCCTCGGTGCGCAGCGGGTTCACCCGTTCGACGACCGCCTCGAAGGGGATGTCCGCGTTCGCGAAGGCCTCGAGATCGGTGCGGCGGACGTCGTCGAGCAGTTGGTCGAAGCCGGCCGAGGAGTCGACGCCGGTCCGAAGGACCAACGTGTTGACGAACATCCCGACCATCGGGTCGAGGATCGACTGGCCACGACCGGCGATCGGCGTCCCGACGGCGATGTCCTCGGTCGCGGACAGACGCGACAGCAGGACCGCGAGCGCCGCATGCGCGACCATGAACGGGGTCAGCCCGCGATCGCGGGCCAGGCGCGCAACACGCTCCGAGACCTCCTGCGGCACACTGAATTCGACGCGTGCACCGCGCTGTGAGGCCACGGCCGGACGTGGGCGGTCGGTGGGCAGCTCGAGCACGTCGGGCGCGCCGTCGAGTTGCCGCGCCCAGTACTGGAGCTGTGCCCCGATGAGCGAGGAGTCGTCGGTGGCGGCGCCGAACACCCGACGCTGCCACAGCGCGACGTCGGCCATCTGGACAGGCAGCGGCTCGAACGCGGGCGCACGCCCGGCGACCCGTGCGGTGTACGCGGTGATGAGGTCGGTCACCAGCGGCGCCAGGGATTCGCCGTCGCACGAGATGTGGTGCACCACCATCCCGAGGACCGCCTCGGTGCTTGAGATCCGGGAGAAGCCGACGCGCACCGGCAGTTCCGCGACCAGGTCGAACCCGCCGAGCATCACCTGCGGCAGCGCCGCTTGCGGCACCTCGCGCCAGTCGAGCATCGCAGCCGCTGCCGACGGCTCGTGGACGAGCTGATAGGCGTCGCCGTCGGCTTCGGGATAGGTGGTCCGCAGGACCTCGTGGCGCGTCATGACGTCGAGCAACGCCGCACGCAGCGCGTCGGCGTCCACGTCGCCCGACAGCCGCAGGACCATCGGGATGTTGTAGGCGGGCGAGGCCGGGTCGAACCGGTTGATGAACCACATGCGCTGCTGTGCAAGCGACAGCGGGATGCGGTCCGGACGGTCGGCGACGGGCTCGATCGGGGGCAACCCCGGGCGCTTCGACGCCGCGGCCAGTGCGAGGTCGCGAACCGTCGGGGCGTCGAAGAGGTCACGGACGGTGAGGTCCACACCGAGCGTCTCCGCGGCGCGGCCGACGATGCGGGCGGCCAGCAGCGAGTTGCCACCGACGTCGAACACCGACTCGACGACGCTGATGTCCTCGAGACCCAGTACCTCCGCGAAGATGTCCCGCAGGGCCGCCTCGGTGTCGTTCTCGGGCGCGACGAACTCGGTCGTCGACGCGAGCACCGGCCGCGGCAGTGCGCCGCGATCGAGTTTGCCGTTCTGGGTCAGCGGCAGCCGCTCGACCGTCATGACGACGTCGGGGACCATGTACTCCGGCACCGTGGCCGCGACTCGGCGGCGCACGACCTGTTCGTCGACCTCGGCGCCCGGCTCGGGAACCACGTAGGCGGCGAGGATCTCGCCACGGTCGGGCAGGTCCACGACGTTCGCCGCACCCGCCGCGATCCCGTCGACACCGACGAGTGCGGCCTCGATCTCGCCGTATTCGATGCGGAAGCCGCGGAGCTGGACCTGGGCGTCGCCCCGACCGAGGTACTCGATGTCGTCGCCGACGCGACGCGCCAGATCGCCGGTCCGGTACATCCGGTCACCGGAACCGTCGGGCGCGAACGGATTCGCGACGAAACGGGTGGCGCTCAGACCGGCTCGACGCAGATAACCCTGCGCGAGTTGCGTTCCGGTGACGTACATCTCACCGATGACACCCTCGGGCACCGGCCGCAGCCGCGAGTCGAGGATGTGGATGTCCAGCGACGACAACGGCCGTCCGATGAACGACGCGTCACCCGCCGACACCGCGTCGCGGTCCAGGGCGCGGTAGCTGACATGCACCGTGGTCTCGGTGATGCCGTACATGTTGACCAGTTGCGCCGGATCGGCCGGGTTGTCGTCGAACCAGCGCCGGACCTGCTCGAAACTCAGCGCCTCGCCACCGAACACGATGTAGCGCAGGGCAAGTGCGGCCTGCTTCTGCCGCTGGGCGGTGATGAGCTGGTAGAAGGCCGACGGCGTCTGGCTCAGCACCGTGACCCGCTCGGTCTCGAGCAGCTCGACGAAGGCGTCCGGATCGCGCGTGGTGTCCTGGTCGACCACGACGACGCGCCCGCCGGTGACCAGCGGTCCCCAGATCTCCCAGACCGAGAAGTCGAATGCGTAGGAGTGGAACAGCGTCCACACGTCGTCCGGACCGAACGAGAACTCCTGCGCCGCGGCCTTCATCAGCGCGACGACCTCGTGATGCGAGACGACGACGCCCTTCGGCCGGCCCGTCGAACCCGAGGTGTAGATCAGGTAGGCCGGCAGCCGCTCGTCGAGGGGTTCCTCTGCTCTCTGAGGAGACCGTTCGCTCGCGAAGGGGCGTGCCCCCTCTGCTCCCCCGGCCGTCAGATCCTCGGGCGCCGCGAACCGCACGTCGATGACGCCCCAGGCCGCGGCCAGGTCTGCGTCGGCGAGCACCAGCAGCGGCGCGGCGTCGTCGATGATCGACTGCGCGCGCGCAACCGGCTGGGAGCGGTCGAGAGGCAGGTACGCCGCCCCGGTCTTGAGGACGGCGAGCAGGGCCACGATCAGCTCGGCACGGCGCGCGAGCGCGACACCTACGAGGCGACCCGGACCTGCGCCGATGGCGCGGAGTGCGCCGGCCAGCACCTCGGAACGATCGTCGAGCTCGCGATAGGACAGTACGGTGCCGGTCGCGTCGCTGACCGCGGGCCGGTCGGCGTGGCGGGCCACGGCGGAACGGAAGAGCCCGGGCAGTGAGCCGAGGTCGGTACTGCCGATCAGCTCGAGGGCCCGCTCTCGGATCAGCGCGATCGCGCGCCGGGTGGCGTCGGCGATCTCCGCGGGCGCGCGACCGGCGGCGGCCTCGGTCTGGGTGACCCCGGCGCCGACGGCTGCCTCGGTGTCGAGCCCCTGCGCGATGAAGATCTGGGCCGTTGCCGAGACGCGTGCGTACAGCTCACCGAAGGTGACCGGACCGGACGCCGCCTCGTAGGCGGTCTCGGAGGGTGCGACGCCGGCCGAGAAGGCGATCAGGTGCAATGTCGAAGGCCGCGAGCCCCAGGTGAGAGAGATGTTGGAGGCCGTTGAATCGACATCGGTCACGTCTGAGTCATTCCTTTGGTCGACTGCACTGCTTCGTTCCCGCGGGACCCGCCTCCGGTCACGGCGCGCCATCCAGAACCCGGAGGGCGTTGGTGCGGAGCTCTCCCAGTACGTCACCGAGTGCGTCGGGCCCCGATACCGCGAGGCCGGGCAACAAGCTCATCAGCGCGGTGGTGAGGGCAGAGTCCGGGTCAGGGAGTGCGGCAGCCATCGCATCACTGATCGACGACAGCACCGTGAACGTTACCTGCGCATCCTGATGTGCGGCCGCCACCGCATCCGGCTCTGCGACGGTGGCACGGGCCACCAGATCGGGGAGCGAGACGGCGCGTTCGGCGTCGGCGATGTCACCGGCCGCCGCCTGTTCGGCCGCGGTGACGATGTCGATGTCGCCCACCAGCACCTGCGGGTTCTCCGACACCTCCTCGAGTACTCGCAGGTACCGCTGCGCATAGCTCTCGACCGTGTTCTTGGTGAAGATGTCGGCGGCGTAGATCAACTGGCCCGTCATTGAATCAGCGTCCTTTGCTGCCGGTGCACCGAAGTCGTTCGGGAACAACGTGAGCTGGAGATCCACCTTGGCTGGGGTCAACTGCTCGGATACCGGTGCGATCGTCATCGAGTCCATGTCGAGCGAGGGGATGGTGAAGTTCTGGTAGGCGAACATCACCTGATAGATCGGGTTGTAACTGGTGGGCGGCGAGGAGAGAACAGATGACACGATCGTATCGAACGGGATCTCGGCGTTCGCCATGTCCGCCAGGTCCTCGTCGCGGACCCGCTGCAGCAGCTCGGCGAACTTCTCTTCGTCCTGGAGCCGCGACCGCAGGGCCAGGGTGTTGACGAACATGCCGACCACGCCGTCGAGTTCGGGCTGACCCCGCCCGGCGAACGGGGTGCCGATCACGATGTCGCGCTGGGTGGTCAGCCGGCTCAGGAGCACCACCAGTGCGGTCTGCATCACCATGAACAGTGTCGCGTTGTGCTGGCGCGCGACCGCCTCGAGCTTGTGCACCAGGCCGCCGTCGATGTCGAAGCGCACCTCCTCGCCGACGAAGGACGGCGTCCGCGGGCGGGGACGGTCGGTCGGCAACTCGAGCCGGGCCGGCGCGTTGTGGAGCCGGTCGGCCCAATAGGCGAGCTGCCGGTCCGCCTCGGTCGTCCCGTCGGGCCCGGGGACGGCAAGGGCCTCCTGCTGCCACAGCGTGTAGTCCAGGTACTGGACCGCGAGCGGCTGCCACTCCGGCCGGCGGCCGGCCACCCTCGCCGAATAGGCGGTCATGACATCGGTGGCCAGTGGCAGCATCGAGGCGCCGTCCGCGGTGATGTGGTGGACGACGAAGACCAGGATGTGCTCGGTCTCGGTGAGCCGCAGCAACATCATCCGCAGCGGCGGGGCGATCGTGACGTCGAAGCCACGGCCGGTGAACTCCGCGATCACCGGCACGGGGTCACCGTCGACGTCGACGACGCTGCGCTCCAGCAATTCGAGTGCCGCGTCCCGGTCGAGCACGAGTTGGATCGGCTCGCCGTCGACCAGCGGATAGCGCGTCCGCATCGACTCGTGGCGGTCGATGAGGTCCTCGATGGCGCCGCCGATGGCGTCGGTGTCCAACTGTCCCGACAGTCGCAGCGCCATCGCGACGTTATAGGCCGGCGACGCCGGATCGGCCCGGTTGATCAACCACATGCCGCGTTGTACGGCGGACAACGGCGCGCGGTCCCCGTGCGTGCGAGCCACCAGACGTGGCCGGCGCGAGGGAGTTCCGTGGTCGCTGGCGAATGTCGCCATCGCGCGCACCGACGGCGCGTCGAACACCGCGGCGACGGGGATGTCGACCTCGAGGTCGGCCGACAACCGGGCCGCGACCTTGGTCGCGCTCAACGAGTTCCCGCCGAGGTCGAAGAACGACTCGGCCACGCTGATCCGGTCCACGCCCAAGACATCGGCGAACACCCGGGCGATGACCCGCTCGGTCGCGGTGCTCGCGGGCACGAATTCGGCGGTCTCGATCACCGGCGCCGGCAACGCCTTGCGATCGACCTTGCCCGCCGAGTTCAGCGGCATGGTCGGCAGCGGCATCCAGATCGTCGGCACCATGAACTCCGGGACCGTCCCGGTGAGATGCGCCTGGGCATCGGCCGGGGTGACCGAGTCGGGCGAGTAGTAGGCCACGAGGCTCTGGCCGGCGGCCAGGTCGGCCACGGTCACCGCCGTGTGGACGATGCCGGGAACCGACATCAGCGCGGACTCGATCTCACCGAGCTCGAGACGCTGACCGCGCAACTTCACCTGGAAGTCGTTGCGGCCTAGGTACTCGATCTCGCCCGCGGGACCCCACTTGCCGAGATCGCCGGTGCGGTACAGCCGCGACCCGGCCGAACCGTACGGGTCGGCCACGAAGCGTTCGGCGGTGAGCCGGCCCTGCGAGACGTATCCGCGCGCCAGTTGGATGCCGCCGAGATAGATCTCACCGGGCACGCCGACCGGGAGCGGACGCAGCCGGTGGTCGAGGACGTGGATCGTCGTGTTGGGCACCGGCCGCCCGATCGGGACGACGGTCTCCGAACCGCGGACGTTGTGTTCGGTGACGTCGACCGCGGCCTCGGTGGGCCCGTACAGATTGTGCAACCCGACGGCGGGCAGCGCGGTGCGCAGGCCACCCGCGGTCGAGGCGGTCAGGGCCTCCCCCGAGGTGAACACCTGACGCAACGAGCTCAGTTCGGCCAGCCGGTCCGGACCGACGACGTCGAGGAACGTGGACAGCATCGACGGCACGAAGTGAAGCGTCGTCACGTCCTCGCGCTGGATGATGTCGACGAGGTAGGACGGGTCGCCGTGACCACCGGGCACCGCGACCACCAGCCGCGACCCGGAGATGAACGGCCAGAACAGTTCCCACACCGATACGTCGAAGGTCACCGGCGTCTTCTGCAGTACGACGTCACGGTGGGTGAGCGTGTAGTACTCCTGCATCCAGTCGAGCCGGTTGACGATCGCGCCATGCGACACCACGACGCCCTTGGGTCGTCCGGTGGAGCCGGAGGTGAAGATCGTGTATGCGGCGTTCTCGGGACCGAGCGGCACGCTGCGCTCGGTCGAGTCGAACGGCGCGGCGTCCGAGTCGACCTCGGTCGAGGCGTCGACCACGGTGATCGTGACGCGATCTGCGAGGTCGTCGACCACGGCGGGGCGGGCCCCTGGTCCGACGAGTACGCGCCGGGTACCGGCGGTCTCGAGCATGTAGTCGGCGCGATCGACCGGCGCCTCGGTGTCGAGCGGCACGTACTGCCCGCCGGCGAGGACGATCGCGTGCACCGCGACCAGCAGCTCCACCGACCGCGGGATGCAGACCGCCACCGCGACATCGGGACCGACGCCGTCGGCGATCAGCTGGCGGGCCAGAGCCGTTGCGCGGAGAGCGAATTCGAGGTAGGTGACTTCGCGGTCGGCGAAGACCAGTGCGACCGCCTCGGGGTCCTGTCGGTACCCGGTCAGCAGCGCGGCCGAGAGATCGGGTGCGGTCGGCTCGCGACGGGCGCCCTGTGACCAGCCCCGGACAATGTCCACCTCGGCCTCGGGGAACGCGAACAGGTCGTCGACGCGCAGCGCCCGGCCGGCGTCGTCCGCTTCGAGCGAATCCGCGATCGCGCCGAGCACGTCGTGGAGGTAGCGCGCGAACCGTTCGACGGTGGACTCGTCGAAGAGATCACGCGCATACCCGAAAGCGACCGAGATCTGCCCGGCGTGGTCGCCGGTATCGGCGTACTCGACGACACTGAGCGAGAGGTCGTATTTCGCGAACGGTGCCCGCGCGTCGATGAGGCTGATTCCGGCCTCGTCCTCGAAGAGCCGCTCGACCTGATCGTGCTGCATCACCAGCTCGACCTGGAACAGCGGCGAATGCGCGGTGGAACGGCGGGCACCCACCGCGTCCACGACCTGCTCGAAGGGCACATCGGCGTTGCTGAGTGCTTGCGCGCGAGTGTGATTGGCCTCGCTCAGCAGACTGTTGAGGTCGGTGTCGGGATGCACCCGCGTGCGGAGCACGAGGGTGTTGACGAACATGCCGATCAGGTCGGCGAGTTCCGGCTCGTCCCGGCCGGCGATGGCGGTGCCGATGGCGACGTCGTCGCTGCCGGACAGACGCGACAACACCACGGCGAGCGCGGCGTGGAAGATCGCGAAGACGGTCACGCCGTGCTGAGCGGCCACCGCGTGCAGCCGGGCGACGGTGTCGGCGTCGAGGAGGGTGTCGACGTAGCCGCCCGCACCGGACGGCCGGATGGGTCGCGCGCGATCGGTGGGCAACGAGATGAGTTCGGGCATCCCCGCCAGTTCGGTGCGCCAGAAGTCGAGCTGCGTCGCCATGACCGAATTCTGGTCGGCGGCCTCCCCCAGGACGTCGCGCTGCCACAGCGCGTAGTCGGCGTACTGCACCGGCAGCGGGCGCCATGCGGGCTGCTCGTGAGCGAGCCGCGCGGCGTAGGCCGTCAGGACGTCGGTGATCAACGGTCCCAGCGAAGCACCGTCGCCGACGATGTGGTGCATGACGACGATCAGGACGTGATCGAGCGTCCCGTCGGGCGCCACGGAGCGGAAAAGTCGTGCGCGGACCGGATATTCGTAGTTCAGGTCGAAACCGGTCACGGCGAAGTCGGCGAGCCTGCGTTCGGTGTCCACGGGTGCCACGTCGACCACGTCGAACAACCGGGCCGCAGCGGCCGCCTGCGCCGAATGGATGAACTGGTAGGTCTCCCCGTCCTCGTCGGGGAACGTCGTCCGCAACGGCTCGTGTCGCGCGATGACATCGTCGATCGCGGCGGCCAGCGCGGCGGCGTCGACGTCGGCACCGAGCCGAACCGCCCCTGGGATGTTGTAGGCCGGCGAGGTCGGGTCCAGCCGGTTGATGAACCAGAGACGACGTTGGCTGAAGGCCAACGGAATCCGGTCCGGGCGCGGCTGCGGCACGAGCTCCGGGCGGCGCGCGGCGGCGTCGTCGGTCACCGGTGTCGCGACCCGGATGATGTCGCCGAGGCTCTGGCTCTCGAAGACATTGGCGAGCTTGATGTCGAGGCCCGCGACGGTACGCAGTCGCGAGGCCAGCCGGGCCGCGGTCAGCGAGTCCGCACCGAGCGCGAAGATGTTGTCCTGCAGCCCGATCGGCTCGATGTCGAGCAGTTCTTCGACGATCGCGACCACTTCACGTTCGCGCGGTGTCGACGGCGCGACGTAGGCGACCCGTTCATCGCGCGCGAACACCGGCTCGGGCAGCGCCTGCCGGTTCAGCTTGCCGTTGGCGGTCAGGGGCAGTTCGTCGATCAACATGACGACGTCGGGCACCATGTACCCGGGCACATGGGCGCGCACCTGCTCGCGGATGGCCGATTCGTCGAGCCCGCAACCGGTTTCGGTGACTGCATAACCGATCAGCTTCGCCCCGCCGGCCGATGCCGCGTCGGTGACCACTGCGGCAGCCGCGGCGACGCCGTCGACCGCGCGCAGCGCCGTCTCGACCTCACCCAGTTCCACCCGGAACCCCCGCAACTGCACCTGCGTGTCGGCGCGCCCCAGATACTGGACGTCGGTGCCGATACGCCGGCCCAGATCGCCGGACCGGTACATCCGCTCGCCGGTGCCGTGTGGGTCGGCGACGAACCGGGTCGCCGTCAGTCCGTGGCGGTTACGGTATCCGCGCGCGAGTTGTCCGCCGACCACATAGATCTCGCCGACGGCGCCCTCGGGCACCGGACGCAGGCGGTTGTCGAGGACCCGGAGGCCGAGCGAGTTCAACGGACGGCCGATGAGGCTCGCACTCTCGTCGCGCACCAGATCGGGATCGAGCGGACGGTAGGTCACGTGGACCGTCGTCTCGGTGATGCCGTACATGTTGACGAGTTCGATCTCGTCACCGAACGCCTCGTACCAGTTGTGCACCTCGTCGAAGCGCAGCTCCTCGCCACCGAAGACGATGTAGCGCAACGCCAACGGCGTTCCGGTGCGGCGCCGGACGTCGGCCACGATGCTGAACGCCGAGGGCGTCAAGGACGCCACGGTGATCTGCTCGTCGGCGAGCAACTGCAGGAACTCGGCGGGCGCACGGGCGACCATCCGGTCCACGATCACCGCACGACCGCCGGTGAGCAGCGGGCCGAAGATCTCCCATACGGAGAAGTCGAAGGCGTAGGAGTGGAAGACCGACCACACGTCCTCGGGCGTGAACTCGAAGTCGGCCGACGCCGCGTCGAGCAGCGTGGCGACGTTCCGATGCACGATCTCGACACCCTTGGGCGCCCCCGTCGACCCGGAGGTGTAGATGACGTAGGCCGTCGCCTCGGGTGTTGCGAGGCCGCGCGGCACCGGGATCGCGGCGACGTCGGGGCTCTCCGCCTCGGCGAGCAGTTCCCCGGTCTCGACGACCTCCGACTCCCCCGCCCATCCGGGCCGGTCGCCGTCGGAGACGACCACACACGCCGGGGCGGCGTCGTCGACGATGTAGCGCAGACGCTCTTCCGGATTGCCGGTGTCGAGTGGCAGGTATCCCGCCCCCGCCTTCAGCACGGCGAGCATCACCACGACGAGACTCGTGTCGCGAGCCGTCGCGACGCCGACCAGGTCGCCTGCTCCGACACCGCGAGCGCGCAACGATCGCGCCATCGCTTCCGAGCGGCTCGCGAGCTCGGCGTAACTGAGGGTCGTGCCGTCGGCGTCGGAGACCGCTCCCCGGTGACGATGGGCGGCTGCGACCTCGTCGAACATCTCGACGAGGGTCGGCGTGGCCGCCCGCGGATGTGGCTGTGGAAGCGACTCGAGCAACCGGAGATCGCTGTCCACGAGCAGGCCGATGTCGGTGACAGGGGTGTCGAGTGCCTCCACCGACAGGAACCGGTCCAGGAACGTCAGGAATCGCTGGTGCAGCGCGTCGAGTTCGGCCGGTGCGTACAGGTGCGGGTTGCCGTGTAGGTCCACGACCAGCGGTGCGCCAGGGCTTGACTGGTACAGGTTGATCAGCAGGTCCTCGAGGATGCCCGAGGTCAGGATCCGGTACTCCATCTCGGTGCCGTCGATGGCGACCTGCTCGTCGAAGAACACCATGTTGATGGTGGGCCCGAACGAGACCGAACTCTGGTCGAGACCGGCGTCGCGACGGATGTCGTCGGACCGGTAGCGCTGGTGCCGCAGTGCGCCGGTCAGTTCGAGCTGCGCGGTCTGGATCAGCTCCCGCACCGACTTCGAGGCCACCTCACGCAACCGGATCGGCAAGATATTGGACACCATGCCGCCGGAGATCTTGATCTTGGCGGTGGCCCGGCCGGTGACCGGGAGGCTGAGGACGATGTCGTCGTGATTGCTCATGCGCGCCAGGAACGCGCCGAACGCCGAGGTCATCAGGACGGCCAGCGAACTGTTCAGCTCACCGGCGAGGGCCTCGTACCGGCGTTGCCGATCGGGGTCGAGGGCGACGCTGGAGACGACGTTGTCGAAGGAGAGCGAACCGGCGGTGCCGACCTTCGACAGGGTCACTCGCTCCGGCAGGTCCGCGACGCGGTCGAGCCAGTGCGCGCGGTCGGTCTGCCGCCGGGTACTGCCCTGGTAGGCCTCTTCGTAGGCGACGATGTCGGCCATGGTGGCCGGCGGCTTGTCGCGCGGTTCCTCTCCCCGGCGGAGAGCGTTGTAGCGGTCGACGGTGCGCCGCATGATCGACAGCGCGGCATAGCCGTCGATGATGATGTGGTGGGCGCGGTTGTACCAGAACGTGCGATCGTCGGAGATCAGCAGGATCGAGACGATGATGAACTGGTCGGTGAGGAGATCAACCGGCTGGCGGTACTCGGCCTGCATCCACGCCATCGCCGCGGCGACCGGGTCGGCCTCGGAACGGAAGTCGAGGATGTCGACGGTCTGATCGAAGTCGACGTCGACGTACTGCATGGGGATGCCGTCGATCTCGGTCAGACGGACGAAGGGCGACTCGACGAGTTTCCCGACCTCTTCACAACAACGGGCGAAGAGTTCGATGTCCAGTCCACCCGGCGCGTGGCGGATGTCCACGTACTGAGCGATGTTGACCGAGTACTCGGACGACAGCGACTCGGCGAACCACATGCCGCGCTGCGCCGCGGTGAGCGGGAGGACCTGAATGGTCTCGTCCACGTCACCCGGCGTATCCGCACGGAAATCGGCGATTGCCACGTCCTCTGAACTCTCCCTCGCTAGTCCTGCAGTCGATTAGACCTCACGACACTGCCGTTGGTAATCGTTCAGACCCTCCACATCGGACGCCGACACAGAATCTCCATCCTATTTCACGCGAGGGGGTCTCATGAAACCGGGATGCGGGGCCAGCCTCTGAGAATGCCATCGCCGTACCCGCCTTCCTTGTTACGCCCGTCGGCGTGTCCGCGCGCCTCGAGGTGGCGGCCCCGGCCAGCGGTAGTTCGTCGCACGCGACCCGCTGACCAGTGCCGATGCGCCGCCGGAGGGCGATGACACGATCGGCATGGACCGGATTGGGGCCATAACGGGTGTCATTCGTTACCTCGACGGTATGGGATCGGTTCGTGATCATCGATCCCTCGCGGCTTTCCGATAACCGCGGAGAGCCGGATAAATGGAAATGACCAGAAGCACTACGGTCCAAACCGCGACTTTCAGGAGATCTTCGGTGAGTGGCCCGCCCGCCGCCAGCGCTCTCATCGCCTCTATGGCAGGTGACATGGGCTGATTCTCGACCACTGGCTGCAGCCAGGTGGGATAGGCGCTTACCGGAGCGAAACCCGAATTGAAGAACATCAAAAGACTCGAGACAAGCCCCAAGTAGGGCACGATCGGGGCTCCAGGGCGCGCACTCACGGCCAGTGCAAGGGTGAGAGTGGCAAATGCGGCACCGTAGGCCAACGCCACAAGCACGATTCCGAGCGCTGATCCCAGACCCTGAGTGAATCGAAAGCCAATCAGGTGCCCGGCCGCCAGGAGGATGACCGTGGTGACCAGAATCCTCACGAGCTCCGCGATGACCCGTGACGACAAGTCGGCAGCGCGATGGATCGGCAGCACATAGAGCCGCGCCAAAAGCCCGGTCAATCGCTCGTGGTTCAGCCGCGTCGCCGAAGCGATAGAGCCAAACATCGCGCCCACGAGGATGACGAGCGGCACGGTACCGAATGCGCTGTTCTGGCCCGTGGCTGAACCGATTGCATCTCCCAGCACCACTTTGAACATCAGCATGCTGAGCGCGGGGAACAAAAGAGATTGTACGAGGGTGGGTACGTCCCGCACGAACACCACTATCTGCCGGCCTGCAAGCGGAAGGCTTTGGCGCCACAGAGCCTGTAGAGAGGATTCAGGCGGCACACTGGTGGGTTGAGTAGCCAGATAGTGACTGCGCCGCGCCTGCATCTTTGCATCTGATACGGGATCGCCAACAGTCATCTGCGAGTCCTCCGAACGCTGATCGCCAGTAGAACGAGCGCAGTCGCCGCCAATCCGAGGCACCACAACAACGACGGTCGTAACAACGCCCAGGTGGCGGTACCGGTGTCGAAGGCGCGCATCGCATCGGCGAACTGCGAAATTGGCTGGTTACGCACGAACGGCTGGATCCACTCCGGGAATTGTGACAGTGGCACGAAACCGGTGGACATCATCCCAAGAATCAGCGTCGGGAGCGCCAGAGCCTGACTCGTCGCCTCCGGACTGCCGGCCACGAGCCCGAGGCCGTCGGCCACCCAAGAGAACAAAGCCCCAACGAGCCCGGCCAAGCCGAATAGCCCGACGGTGCCCCAGAAACCCCCACCGGGCCTCCAGTCGATGAGCAAACAAGCCGTTGCGGCACAAATCAGCGAGATCGTGAGAAGAAATGCGTTCGTCGTAGTGCGCGCAAGCATCGGCACCAGCGGCGACATAGGCATCACTCGAAACCGAGTGTTAATACCCTGGACGCCATCGAAGGCCGACCGCATCGCCGCTGACGATGCACAAAAATTCACTGATTGCAATAGGATGATCGGCATCAGAAACTGGCCATAGTTGACCCCCGGCGCGACCTCAACGATGCTTCGCAGCGGTAGATAGAAGCAGATCGCCAGCATCGCCGGCGAGATGAAGGCGAAGATGGCCTCGCCACCTCGAATTACCTGGGAGATACCTCGACCGACCAGTGCCCACCACTGTTGAAGCGGCCGTTCGCGGGGCTCGATCAACACAGTTGCGGACCCCGACGTCGTTGCCCGCGATCTCAGAACGTCAGAAACTGTCACGTTTCTACGGCCCTTCGGTCTCGCCGCGGGTCAGTGAGGGCGAGGAACACCTCGTCGAGTGAGGGCCTGCGCATCGCGACGTCGTACAACCGAATGCCGGCCGCGCTGGTGCGTCGGATGACCTCGACCAAGGTTTCGGGGCCGTCCGGGGCAGGCACTGCGACAAGATGCTCATCCGAGCTGGCCGGGTGGTCACCGATCAGGTCGGCGAGGGCCGTCCGCAGTCGGGAGAGCTCGGTCGGATCGGCCGGGGTAACTTCGCAATATGCAGGACCTGTCGACGCCTTCAACTGGTCCGAGGTGCCCTCCGCAATGACCCGGCCTTTGTCGATAACGACGATGTTGTCGGACAGAACGTCGGCTTCCTCAAGGTACTGGGTGGTCAGAAGAATGGTGACGCCGGAGTCGCGTAACTTCTCGACGAGGGCCCACACTTCTTGCCTGCTGCGTGGATCGAGACCAGTAGTGGGCTCATCGAGAAAGACGATCTTGGGGGCAGTGACCAATCCACAGGCGATATCGATCCGGCGCCGCATTCCGCCCGAGTACTCCCGAACACGCTTGCCACCGACATCTGTAAGCGAGAAGACATCGAGCAACTCATCCGCTCGCCCGCGCGCAGCGGTTTTGTCGAGGCCAAGAAGCCGACCGAACAAAACAAGGTTCTCCCGACCGGTAAGGGACTCGTCGAGCGCGGCGAACTGACCGGTGAGCATGATCGACTTGCGGACAGCTGAAGCGTCACGGACGATGTCGTGACCGCTGACAGTCGCCGTTCCGCTGTCGGGCTTCAGCAGAGTGCACAGCATGTTGACAGTGGTCGTCTTTCCGGCCCCGTTTGGTCCGAGCAATGCAACGATGCTCCCCGCGGGGACCGTGAAACTAACATCCTCGACTGCGACCATGTCCTTGAATCGCTTGTGCAGATTCCGGACTTCGATGGCTACAGCACTGCCCGCTAGGGCTTGCTTCTCGGACGTCCTCGACGGAGTCGGCGAATACGCTATCCCGGCGGCTGACCCTGTGTTAGCGGGAGCTGTCGCGACGTGGACTGTCGAAGGCCGAGACGTGGACAACGTTTTATCAGGCACTACTCGCTCGTCTAGCTGGCCGAGGTCCCCCGACCCGTCTAAACCGGCGGCGTCATCCTGCTCGATCTTTGGAGCAGACGCCCGTGGCGCACGTCGGCCAGGAACCGCCGTCGGCCGACGTATCTTCAACGGCTCTGCACCGCTGGGACCGTTTGGCCATCGACCGGCTGCGTATTCCGCATCGCGCGAGATCGAGTCCACGACTCTCGTCTCGGGGTCACCTGGGCCCAGTTCGTGCTCGGCCGCGTCGAGACCGTTGGCCGTAGTATTGCCGGAGGCTGACCGTTCGGTACGCCACAGTCGTAGCTGCTCCTCCACCGGGTCCGGCATGACGAACGGATCCTCCGGCGACGGCACTGACGAGTCCGGCCGTTGATGGCGCGGCGCATAAGAGGCATCTGTAGGTCGCTGACCGCTGGCCTCGGACATGTCCACCTCTACGCGTCGGGAACGAAACTGCCGGGACTGTCAACGCACTGGGCGGTGGTAACCGATCCAACGACGGCGATTTTACCTAGAGCGTTGTGTCCCCCGGCAACAAACTTACGCACGAATCAAACCCGCACGCGAATCTGACCCGGCCTGTCTTGGCGATCCTCGGGCTGGAGCCCACGATTGTCACGAGACCTTGAGCTACTGCGAAGACCCCCTGGAACGCCGGTCGTGACCGTGACTACACACCGACGCCGTGACAGCGCGACGAGTTACCGACGACTAGCCTCGCCTACTCTGGGCGAGCCCGCGCCTCGGTGACCAACGCACGTTCACGAGGTAACGGCGTCAACAATCGGTGGGGGCGCCAATTACTCTTCTGCGGATCCCAGGGCCGGAACATGAGCCACATGACCGTGAACGCAACGAATCGGAAAGGACGTTCGAACCTTAGAGCTTTTACCGCAGCCTCGTTGCCCCTGCGCTCGGCGGTGCGCACCCCGCCGCTGATGTACACACGGTTGGCCCACGGCGAGTGCCGTAGTTGCCGGCACGACGTGTCAACGTGGACGTCGGGATCGAAGTACATCTTCCGGTTGTTCTCCGACAGGGCAAGTCCTAGATCCAAGTCCTCCCAACTGTCCGGGTTAGTCTGTAGTGAGTCACGTACCTCGTACCAGGCTTCCCGGCGAATCACGTAGTTGATTCCGTTGAGGCTACCGATCTCACCGCCACGCTTCAGCTGACCGAGGTTCCACGTCAAGAGTTTGCGCTGAAATCCTCGTGCGGGTGCGTCCCAGCAGAGCACAAGACCGGTGAGGCCCGAGAACTCGCGGCCGAGATCGGAATCGAAAAACGCCACCACCCGTTCTGCCCAGTCTTCTCGGATTCGGGAATCTGCATCGGTCTTGGCAATCAGAGTTGAAGTAGCGGCGTCGAACCCGCTGCGCCGGGCGTGAATGACACCAGGCTCCGGCTCCACGAGGCGCGTCACATTCGAATACTTCTCGGCGAACTCATCGACTATTGATGGAGTCGCATCCGTTGACCCGTTGTCCACGACGATGATCTCGTCGATCTGTCTGGTTTGGTTCACCAAACGATCCAGACATCCTCGAATCCTCAGGTCCTCATTGAACGCTGGAACAACGACTGACAAGGTGCTCAAACCATCCTCCGGTGGGTCGACATCCGTCGTAGGCATTCACTACACGACTACGCAAGAGATCCGCGCCGCAAGATACGTGAACCTCAGCCACCCAGCCCGCGACTGCCGTCTCCGCGTAAGTCAGTTGCGGAGGTCGGTACGGCAAGTGTCGAGCTTTCAGCTGCTGCGAGGCTACCCGAACATTGATGTTCTGGGTGCGGCCTAAGCGAATCCACCACTGCCTGATGTACACGCACATACGAGTGATAGAACGCGCCCGTAGATGTGGTCGCCGGCCCAACGAGACTGACCGGCCAATTGACGATCCCCGGGGTTGCATGACAGAGTTGCCACTCTCCGGTCAAATGACGTGCTTGCGTCGTCCTCACAGCGAGCGACGAACCTTCACTATCGTCGACGTCTGCTTCAATTGCTCACCGCCGCGCCCGCTCTGGAAGAGTGTCTCCCATGACCACTCCATCTCCCGAGCGCGAGGTGCTCACTTGGGAGCTCAACGGCATCGCCTGCCGCGAACTCGCCGAGCAGGTGGCCGCCGATGCGTTCGTCCCGGACATCATCCTCGGCATCGCCCGCGGCGGCCTGATCCCGGCCGGTGCCCTCGCCTACGCCTTGGACTGCAAGCTGATGATCTCGTTGAACGTCGAGTTCTACACCGGCGTCGGCGAGACACTGTCCGAACCGGTGATGCTGCCCTCGCTCCTGGAGTCGAGCGGTCTGACCGACCAGCGGGTGCTCGTCGTCGACGACGTGGCCGACACCGGCAAGACCCTCAAACTGGTCAACGATTTCTGCCAGGAGCAGGGACGGGTCGCCGAGGTCCGCAACGCCGTGCTCTACAAGAAGCCGCACACCATCACGATCCCCGACTACAGCTGGCGGACGACCGACAAGTGGATCGACTTCCCCTGGTCCGTGCACGGCCCGATCGTGGCGGTGCAGCGATGACCGCGGACAAGACCGGCGCCGAGACCACGGTCCGCGACAACCCCGCCGCACGCCGCTACGACATCCACGTCGACGCGCCCGGTGGTGACGCACTGGCCGGCTTCGCCGAGTACCGCGACCGGGTCTCCGGGACCGACGACGCTCCGACGACCGAGCGGGTGTTCTTCCACACCGAGGTCGACCCGGCGTTCGGCGGACGCGGTCTCGCGACGATCCTGGTGTGCGAAGCCCTCGAAGACGCCCGCGCACGCAACCTCACGATCGTAGGCGTGTGCCCGCTGGTGGCTTCGTTCCTGAAGAAACACCCGGAATATGCCGACGCGACCGCTCCGGTGACGCCGGCCGTCCTCGAGTGGTTGCGCTCCTGATCCGGACTGGTCTGAATCTCGTCCTCACGTGCCCGAGACGCTCCGCACCACCTCGCCCTCTGCGGTCATCTCGATCCGACGCGTGCAGTCTCGCGACGAGACGACCACGGACGCCGCCACCGGTCGGCCCGGCGGCATGATCCGGGCTGTCACCCGCTCGTTGTCGGCAGCCAACTCATCGAGCAACAGGCGCGCCATCCGATCGCGTGACGAAGCGCGGTCTTCTTCATCGAGCGATTGCAGCGCCCCGTCGTCGAGCAGGATCACCACCGCCCCGCGGGCTCGCGCCGCCCACACCGCATCCCGGATCGCGGGCGTGTCCCAGTCGGGTGCCCGGATGCCGTCGCGGAGCTGGGACTCGAGCAGATGCATCTCGGCGATCTCCGACGACGAGAACTCGTCGTCCGCGGCGATGCGCTCCAGGACCGGGCGCGCACGCTGCTCGAAGTCCTCGAAATTGCGCCGGCGCTCGTCGGCGGCCGCCTCCGTCGATGCTGCGTCGAACGCCTCCCGGAGGGACCGGGCCCGCAGTTCGGCATTCTGATCGGCCATCGGCCGGAGGATGAGCAGGAACAGCGCCGACAGGACGAGAACCGGGTATGCCCACACGGTGATCGTCACGCCGGGAACGAAGCCGATGCCCCGGTCGAGACCCCACAGCCCGCACAGCACGCTCATCGCCACTGCGCCGGCCCACGCGATTCCCGGCTGCCCACGCACCGCGACGAGCGTCAGCACCACGATTCCTCCTGCGGTCGCCGGGCCGTTCTGCAGCGTCATGTACTGCTCGGCGGGCAGCGACCACCACGAAATCCCGGTCGCGGCGAGCACCGCGACGGCGGCCGCAACGGCCGACCGTCGATCACATCGGCCGTCCGGGAGTCGCACCACCCGTCGTGCCGTGACCACCAGCAGCCCGAATGCCACGATCAAGCCTGCCCATCGACGGGGTGAGGTGATGTGCAGGCCGGTTCCGACGGTCACTGTCACGTACGCGACCGCGAATCCGACGAGCGCGACAAGCACTGCGCGGGATCGAAACCCGAAGAGGTCGTCGTCCTGACCGCCGGTCCCGGCGGCCGCGCAAGCAGTTGCGGCGGACGCCTGGATGCCTGCGCCGCTCATCTCGGCGACCATGAGAGCCTCACCACCGTCCCGCGGCCGGGAGCGCTGCGCACCTCCGCGTCGCCGCCGATCGCGCGCATTCGACCGATGAGTCCGGCGTCGATGCCGAAGCGCGACGAGTCGAGATGTCCGGGGTCGAACCCCACTCCGTCGTCGGCGACGCCCACCCAGAGCGCGTCGGCCGCGAGTTCACCACCGACGACCCGCTCCGCGTGGTCCCCGGCATGGCGCACGCTGTTCCGCATCGCCTCCGACAGACCGGCCAGCACGGCCTCGACGACCGTCGCTGGATAGGTCTGGCCGTTGTCGACGACGTGGACGGTGAATTCCACGTCGTCGTCGATCTGTGCGGTCGTCAGCCGGACTTTCCGGAGCAACTCTGTCGGGACGACGTCACCGCCCACATCGCGGTCGCCGCGACGCCAGGCGTCGATCTCGCCGAGAGCCTGTCGGGCCTGCTCGGCCACCCGCTGGTCCTGGGTCGACGGCCGCAGCGCGAGGAGGCAGGCGATCACATGATCGTGTATCAACGCGTCATAGCGGGAGCGTTCGGCTTCCCGTGCGACCGCCGACGCGGTCACCTCCGCCGCCCGCACCGCGGTGGAGCGCGTCTCCCCCAGCTTCTGAGCGGTTCGCATCGTCACAATCCCCACCGCCATGAACACCCCCGTCAGCCCGATGGTCAGGGCGGTACTCGTGTACATCGTCGCCCGGACACCACCGAACACGGCCAGCTGATTGGCGGTGTGCACCATCGCCGTCGCCACCACGAGATAGCCGATCGCCGAGCCGAACCGGAGCGCGATCACCAACGCGAGCCCGGGGACGCCGGGAAACTGCACCAGCCACACCGGCCACCGTCCGTACCCGCCCGCGGTGTCGGGGTTCCATGCGACGAACCACAATGCCGTCGCCAGGAGGTAACCGGCGGCGCTGCAGATGCCCGCCGACAGTATCCATCCCGTCGTCGGACGGAAACTACCGACGAGCAGTGCGATCGCGGGTCCGACGATGAGTGCTGCGCTGAGCGGCGGCCACCACGAAGCCGTCAGCGAGGCCGAACCGATCAGAACCGGCAGCATCGCCGCGGAGTAGGCGATCACGCCCGCTCCGACGAAGCGAGCCGCATACTGTTGTGCGCGTACCAGATCGGCGTTGGTCTCGATGGGTTCCGCGTCGGTGGCAGCGCCGTCGTCGACCGTCCGAGCGCTAGACGTTCTCAGCACGTGCCTCGCGCCCGATTTCGGTGCGGACCAGCACACGGGGGTGGAACTCGACCCGGTGAGAGACGTGGCTCGCGTCCACTCCGACCGACGCGAGCACGTCGCGCCCCGGGGGCTGGATGCGTACCGTCACGCGCCCGTCACCGACTTCGTCCAGCAGCTCGGCGACCGCGTTCGCCAGCCGTTCGCGCGCCACGGCCGCGTGCGCGTCGTCGAGCGCGGCCAGCCCGCCGTCGTCGAGCAGAACGACGCGCACACCCCGCTGACGCGCCCGCCACGCCGCGTCCCGGACCATCGGGAGGTCGAGCCCGGAGGCACGGATGCCGTCGCGTAATTGCGCCTCGAGCAGCCGGGCCGTGGCCACCTCGTCGGCGGTGAGGGTCTCGCGGCGCGCCATGCGTGTGAGGACGGGGCGTGCGCGTTCGTCGAGAGCGGCGAGACGTCGGTCCCGCACCTCGGTGGCCGCAGCGGCGGCGGCGTCGAGCGCCGCCTGGCGTTCGTTGGCCTCGCGTAGTTCGTAGATGTTGCGGGCCATCGGGCGCAGCATGACGGAGAACAGCGACCCCATGATCATGATCGCGTATCCCGGCAGGGTGATCGACAGTCCCCAGACCGCTCCCGCGGTCGAGACGGCGCCCCACACGCCCGCGATGACGCTGATGCAACCGCTCGCGAGCCACGCCGCCAGGGGACGACCGCGCACCGCGACGAAGGCCAGGATGATCACCGAGGCCCCCATCGGCGGCCCGGTCTGCATCACGTGCGACGGCGGCGACGGCAACGAGAACAGCGTCACGGCCACGGCCGAGACGGTCATCGCGGCGATGACGGAGGTCGTCGATCCGGGCAGCGGATCACCGGGCGAATCGAGGATCGTCATCCCGGCCACGACGAACAACACGAAACCGGCGAACACCCCGGTCCACTGCCACCACCCGGTGATGGACGAGTCGGCATAGAGCGTCACGGCGAAGTAGCCGCATGCGAACGCGCCCATCATCAGCCACAGGGGCCGCGACCCGATGCCGAACGCATTGACGACCTCGCCGCGTTCGGCGTCGTCGACGCCGCGAGAACACTCTCGTCTCACGGCCGCTCCCATCGGATCTGAACCGTGGTCCCCCGCCCGGCGCGACTGTGCACCCGCGCGTGGCCACCGGGCAGCCTCGCGAGACGACCGCGGATGCTCACCGCGATTCCCAGCCGGCCGACCGCCACCGACTCCGGATCGAACCCGACGCCGTCGTCGACGACCGCCATGCTCAGGGCGTCGGATGCCAACTGCACGATGACGGCGCATTCGGCATCGTCCCCGGCGTGGCGCAGCACGTTCCGCAACGACTCCGACATCGCCTCGACGACCGCATCGAGGACCTCGACGGGATACGAGGCCGGCTCGGCACGCCGAACCTCCACGGCGTCCTGGTCACCGGGGTCCTGGTCATCGGCGTTCTGGCCACCCACGACCTCCACGTCGAATCGTTCGGAGATGTCGGCGGCGGCCAGCCTGATGCGCCGGACCACCTCGACATCCGTCACGGTGTCCGCATCCCCGGGTCCCGGCACCCGGGCGAGTTCGTCGAGGGCCGACGCGGCCTGGGCGGCGAGCCGCTCGTCGGGACGCCCCGGCCGGACGGCCAGGAGTGAGGCGATGACCCGGTCGTGCACGATGGCGTCGAACCGCTCTTTCTCCACCTCGCGGGCCGACGCCGCGGCCACGTTGGCCGCGGTGCGGTAGGTCTCCTCACGCGTCTCGTCGAGCTCTCGGCCGGTGCGGGTCGCGACCAGCACGACCGCGAGGAAGACACCGGTGAACACCAGCGACCACAGGATCTCCACGGGCGCATCGGAAGTCACCTCACCGAATCGGCCGAGCTGCTGGGAGATGTGCGCGAGGGTCGACGACACGAGCAGACCCGCCACTGCGAGACGCGGCCGCACGAGCATCAGCACCATGCTCGGCATACCGCAGAAGGCGACCATCCACTGCGCCGAGTCGTCGGGATTCGTCAGGGTCGTCCCGTTCCAGGCCACGAACCACAGACCCAGGCCGAGGATGTACCCGGCCCAGGTCGTCAGGGCGAGCGGGGTGAGCCACGCCGTGCCCGGTCGAAAGGTCGCCGCGATCACCAGGATTCCTGGTCCGACCGACAGCAGGATGCTCAGCGGTGGCCACCAGGCGTCGGTCAGCGGCGCCGAGGCGAGGATCGACGCCGCGGAGACCACGGGGTAACCGATGAAACCCAGGCCCAGGAAGCGGGCGCCCACCCGGCGGACGCGGTCCAGATCCGGCTCCGCCGAATCCGATTCGAATGCGCGCCGCACCCACGCGGGTCGTGCGGGGGTGTCGCCGCTCGCGAGATCGGTGGTGGGCATCGCGTCTCAGCCTCACACCGTCCGGCTCGACCGGTCAATCCCCTGTTGAGACCAAATACGACGAAACCGGCCCGCTCCCTGTGGGGAACGGGCCGGTGACGGTAGAACTCGTTGGGAGAGGGCTTACTTGGCCTTCTCCAGCACCTCGACGAGACGCCAGTGCTTGGTCGCCGACAGCGGGCGGGTCTCCATGATCCGCACGCGGTCACCGACGCCGGCATCGCCGTTCTCGTCGTGGGCCTTGACCTTGCTCGTGGTCCGGATGATCTTGCCGTAGAGCGGGTGGCTCTTACGATCTTCCAGCTCGACCACGATGGTCTTCTGCATCTTGTCGCTGACCACGTAGCCGATGCGCTCCTTGCGGCGTGCGCGCACCTCGGTCTGGGTTTCGGTCACCTTCTGGTCCTCACTCATGCGTCATCACCATCCGGTCCGGACGCCAGGCCCAGCTCCCGTTCGCGCATCACGGTGTAGATACGCGCGATCTCGCGACGCACGGTCCGCAGGCGACGGTTGTTGTCGAGCTGGCCGGTGGCCATCTGGAACCGAAGGTTGAACAGTTCTTCCTTCGACTCTTTCAGGCGATCGACCAGATCAGCGTCGTTGAGCTCACGAAGCTCGTTCGCAGCAACTCCGAGTGCCATCAGAACTGCTCCTCTCTGGTCACGATCCTGGTCTTGATGGGGAGCTTGTGCTGCGCGCGACGCAGGGCCTCGCGAGCGATCTCCTCATTCGGGTAGGTCATCTCGAACAGCACGCGACCCGGCTTGACCGGGGCGACCCACCACTCGGGCGAACCCTTACCCGAACCCATGCGGGTCTCGGCCGGCTTCTTGGTCAGCGGGCGGTCCGGGAAGATGTTGATCCAGACCTTGCCGCCACGCTTGATGTGCCGGTTGATCGCGATACGAGCGGACTCGATCTGACGGTTGGTGATGTACGCGCCTTCCAGAGCCTGGATGCCGTAATCGCCGAACGTCACCTTGGTGCCGCCCTTGGCCTGCCCCTTGAGGCTGGGGTGGTGCTGCTTGCGGTGCTTGACCCGACGTGGGATCAACATGGCCTAGCCCTCCTGCTTCTCAGCCGCACCAGCGGTGGCCTCGGCGGGAGCGGCTTCGGCCGCGCGAGCGGCGTCGGTGCTCGTCGCAGTGGTGCCCGAGGCACCGCTACGCCGGGGCCGGCTGGGCCGGCGCGGACGGCGATCCTCGGCTGCCGGAGCGGCCGCGGCCAGCTCACGACGTCCACCGACGATGTCGCCCTTGTAGATCCACACCTTCACGCCGATCCGGCCGAAGGTGGTCTTGGCTTCGTAGAGTCCGTAGTCGATGTCGGCGCGCAGCGTGTGCAGCGGCACGCGACCCTCGCGGTAGAACTCGCTGCGGCTCATCTCAGCGCCGCCCAGACGACCCGAGCACTGGACCCGGATGCCCTTCACGTTCGGCTGACGCATCGCCGACTGGATCGCCTTGCGCATCGCGCGGCGGAACGCCACACGGTTGCTCAGCTGCTCGGCGACGCCCTGGGCCACCAGCTGGGCCTCGGACTCGGCGTTCTTGACCTCGAGGATGTTCAGCTGGACCTGCTTACCGGTCAGCTTCTCCAGGTCGCCGCGGATGCGATCGGCCTCGGCGCCGCGGCGACCGATGACGATGCCCGGACGCGCGGTGTGGATGTCGACGCGAACCCGGTCACGGGTGCGCTCGATCTCCACCTTGGCGATGCCGGCCCGCTCGAGCCCCGTGGAGAGGAGCTTGCGGATGGCGACATCCTCTTTGACGTAGTCCGCGTACTGCTTGTCGGCGTACCACCGCGACTTCCAGTCGGTGGTGATGCCCAGACGGAAGCCGTGCGGGTTGATTTTCTGGCCCACTACTAGGCTCCCTTCTTCTTCGGCTGACGCGAACGGCCACGGCCGCCGGCTGCCTTCTCCGGCAGGCTCTCCACGACCACGGTGATGTGGCTGGTGCGCTTGCGGATACGGAACGCACGACCCTGCGCGCGCGGCTGGAAGCGCTTGAGGGTCGGGCCCTCGTCGGCGAACGCGGTGGCGACGACCAGGGTCCGGCGATCCAGATCCAGGTTGTTCTCCGCGTTGGCCACGGCACTCGCCAGGACCTTGTACACGGGCTCGGACGCCGACTGCGGTGCGAACCGCAGGATGTCGAGCGCCTCGTCCACGTTCTTGCCGCGGACCAGGTCCAGGACACGACGCGCCTTCATCGGCGTGACGCGCACGAACTTGGCGGTCGCCTTTGCTGTCGGATTATCGGTCTGCGTAGTCATTACCGGCGCTTCGCTTTCCGGTCATCCTTGATGTGACCCTTGAAGGTACGGGTGGGGGCGAACTCGCCCAGCTTGTGCCCGACCATCGAATCCGAGATGAACACCGGCACGTGCTTGCGGCCGTCGTGGACGGCAAAGGTGTGACCGATGAAGTCGGGAATGATGGTCGAACGACGGGACCAGGTCTTGATGACCTGCTTGGTGCCCTTCTCGTTCTGGACATCCACCTTCTTCAGGAGGTGGTCGTCGACGAACGGGCCCTTCTTGAGGCTGCGTGGCATTCTCTTACCTCCTCCTGTTATCGCTTGTTCTTGCCGGTACGACGGCGGCGGACGATCAGCTTGTCGCTGGCCTTGTTCTTGCGGGTACGGCCCTCGGGCTTGCCCCACGGGCTGACCGGGTGGCGACCACCGGAGGTCTTGCCCTCACCACCACCGTGCGGGTGGTCGACCGGGTTCATGACGACACCACGGACGGTCGGGCGCTTGCCCTTCCAGCGCATACGGCCGGCCTTGCCCCAGTTGATGTTGCTCTGCTCGGCGTTGCCCACCTCGCCGACGGTGGCGCGGCAGCGCACGTCGACGCGACGGATCTCGCCGGAGGGCATACGCAGGGTGGCGTAGGTGCCTTCCTTGCCCAGCAGCTGGATCGACGATCCCGCGCTGCGGGCCATCTTCGCGCCGCCACCCGGACGCAGCTCCACGGCGTGGACCTGGGTACCGGTCGGGATGTTGCGCAGCGGCAGGTTGTTGCCGGGCTTGATGTCGGCGGTCGAACCGCTCTCGACGACGTCGCCCTGCTTCAGGCCCTTGGGCGCGATGATGTAGCGCTTCTCGCCGTCGACGTAGTGCAGCAACGCGATCCGCGCGGTGCGGTTCGGGTCGTACTCGATGTGAGCGACCTTGGCGTTGATGCCGTCCTTGTCGTTGCGACGGAAGTCGATCAGACGGTAGGCGCGCTTGTGGCCGCCACCCTTGTGACGAGTGGTGATACGGCCGTGAGCGTTTCGGCCACCACGCCCGTGCAGCGGACGCACCAGCGACTTCTCCGGGTGGTCACGGGTGACCTCGGCGAAGTCGGAGCCGCTGGCCCCACGACGACCCGGGGTCGTCGGCTTGTACTTACGAATAGCCATGAGTCTCTAGTCCTTCTCTGGGCGCCCCGGTCAGCTGACCGAGCCCCCGAAGATCTCGATGGGCTTGCTGTCTGCGGTCAGCGACACGATGGCGCGCTTGGTGGACTTGCGCTGGCCGTAGCCGGTGCGGGTCCGCTTGCGCTTGCCCTGTCGGTTCGCGGTGTTGACGCTGGCAACGCTGACTCCGAAGATCTTCTCGATCGCGATCTTGATCTCGGTCTTGTTGGACTCCGGGTGCACCAGGAAGGTGTACACGTTGTCCTCCATGAGCCCGTAGGACTTCTCCGAGATCACGGGCGCCAGGATGATGTCGCGCGGGTCGGCAACGGTCGCCATGTCAGGCCTCCTCTGCTGTCTTCTCGACGGCAGCCTTGGCATCCGCCGTGTTCTGCTCGATGAAGGCATTGAGCGTCTCGACGCTGAACACCACCTCGTCCGAATCCAGGACGTCGTAGGTGTTGAGCTGATCCGGCGCGATCGGCAGCACGTTCTGCAGGTTCGCGACACTCAGCCACGCCGTCAGGTCCTCGCGGCCGAGGACGACCAGGAACTTGCGGCGATCGGAGAGGCTCTCCAGGAACTGACGCGCCGACTTGGTCGAGGGCTTCTGCCCGGAGACCAGTTCGGTGATCACGTGGATGCGCTCGTTACGAGCGCGATCGCTCAGCGCACCGCGCAGTGCGGCCGCCTTCATCTTCTTGGGGGTGCGCTGGCTGTAGTCGCGCGGCTGCGGGCCGTGGACGGTGCCACCGCCGGCGAACTGCGGGGCGCGGGTCGAACCCTGACGCGCACGGCCGGTGCCCTTCTGGCGGTACGGCTTGGCGCCACCGCCGCGGACCTCGCCGCGGGTCTTGGTGGAGTGCGTGCCCTGGCGTGCCGCTGCCTGCTGGGCCACGACGACCTGATGCATCAGCGCGATGTTGGCCGGGGCGTCGAAGAGCGCGGCGGGCAGGTCAACGGTTCCGTTGGTCTTGCCGTCGGCGGTCTTGACGTCCAGCGTCAGCTTGGTAGCCGTCTCGGTGCTCATTTGGCACCACCCTTCACTGCGTCGCGAACCATCACGATGCCGCCCTTGCGACCCGGGATCGCTCCCTTGATCAGCAGGAGACCGGCCTCGGCGTCCACCTTGTGGACGGTGAGGTTCTGCGTGGTCACCTTGTCGTTACCCATGCGGCCTGCCATGCGCATGCCCTTGAACACGCGACCCGGCGTGGCGCAGCCACCGATCGAACCCGGAGCGCGGTGTACGCGGTGGGCACCGTGGCTGGCGCCCAGACCGGCGAAGCCGTGACGCTTCATGACGCCGGCGAAGCCCTTGCCCTTGGAGGTGCCGGTGACGTCGACCAGCGCGCCGTCGGCGAAGATCTCGGCGGTCAGTTCCTGACCGACCTCGAACTCGGCGACGTCGTTGACGCGGATCTCGGCCAGGTGGCGGCGCGGGGTGACCCCGGCCTTGCCGAACTGACCGGCGACCGGCTTGGTCACCTTGCGGGGATCGACGGCGCCGTAGGCGAGCTGGACGGCCGTGTAGCCGTCACGGTCCGCGGTGCGGAGCTGGGTGATCACGTTCGGGCCGGCCTGGATGACAGTCACCGGGACGACGCGGTTGTTCTCGTCGAAGACCTGGGTCATGCCGAGCTTGGTGCCCAGGATGCCCTTGGTCGAACTCTGATTGCTCATGTGTTATCTCGCCCCCGTCCTACTGGATGTTGACGTCGACGCTGGCCGGCAGGTCGATGCGCATGAGCGCGTCGACCGTCTTCGGTGTCGGGTCGAGGATGTCGATGAGTCGCTTGTGGGTACGCATCTCGAAGTGTTCGCGGCTGTCCTTGTACTTGTGCGGCGAACGGATGACGCAGTACACGTTCTTCTCGGTGGGCAATGGCACCGGGCCGACGACGCGTGCCCCGGTACGGGTCACGGTCTCCACGATCTTGCGCGCCGAAGCGTCGATCGCCTCGTGGTCGTAGGCCTTGAGCCTGATGCGGATCTTTTGTCCCGCCACGCTGTGTCCTCTTCCGTCAGTTGTTCTCGACAGACAAACACCGCGTGATCTGGACCGACCTCTCGCCGGCTGAGCACATGACCACCGTGTGAGATACGGCAATCGACGCTGTTCATCTGTCGTTGTACGTTGGCTCGCACCTGGTACGAGCCGGTTTGCTCCGGCACCCGCGGTCGGGCGTGTCGGGACCGTGAACCGAAATCGGGGCACGCGTTACACGCCCAGTCCCCGTAGACCGGGCCTGGGAGTCATTCACCTGATCGCGACCGCGGGTCTGGCACATGGCACAACCTGCGTCCGCCGGTCAAGGCAACCCGAACAGTATGCATCAGGTCGGGAGCACGATCAAATCAGTGCCGGCGACCGTCGGCCGAACCTTACCTGACCGATGAGTAAGATACCGCCATGAGTTCCACGAACCCCACCTTCGCCCTGCGCAAGAAGCTGCCCGCCAATCCGCTGGGCAACGTCCTCTTCTCCCTCGGCATGGTCGCGAAGGTCCCGTACTTCGGCACCGTCCTGCCTCTCGTGCAGGAGATGGAGCCCGGCTACTGCAAGGTCACCGCGCCCAACTGGTTCGGCGTCCACAACCACATCGGCACCTTCCACGCGATCGCGGCGTGCAACCTCGCCGAGGCCGCGATGGGGATGCTGATGGAGGCCACCACGCCCACCACCCACCGTTGGATTCCCAAGGCGATGCAGACCAGCTATCTGACGAAGGCCACAACGCGCCTGACCGCCGAGGCGCGACTGGCCGACCCCGTCGACTTCGACGCGATCACCACCGGCACCGACGTCACCGTGTCGGTGAGCATCGCCGACACCGAGGGCGTCGAGGTCGTGCACTGCGACATCACCACCTGGTTGACGCCGAAGTAGTCGCCCCGCCCGGGGTGCCGTCCCGACCGGCTGCTCCTAGGGTGGGAGGATGCCTCCGCCCGGGGCACCAGGGCACCAGCGGCACCGGAGTACGACAGCTAACGAGGAGGACCACCGACCCATGTGCGGAATCTGCGGCGAGATCCGGTTCGACGGGACGGCTCCGGATGTCTCGGCGGTCGACGCCATGACCTGCGAGATGACGCGTCGCGGCCCTGACGGCTCGGGCGTCTTCTCGAAAGGCGCTGTGGCGCTCGGTCATCGGCGCCTGAAGATCATCGACCTGACCGAAAAGGGCAGTCAGCCGATGATCGACCCGGCACTCGGCCTGGCGTTGGTCTTCAACGGCTGCATCTACAACCACCACGAACTGCGCGCCGAACTCGAGGGCAAGGGCTACACGTTCTTCTCCCACGCCGACAGCGAGGTCATCCTCAAGGCGTTCCATGCCTGGGGCCCCGACTGCGTCGACCATTTCATGGGCATGTTCGCGTTCGCCGTCGTCGACACCGACACCGGCGTGGTCACCCTCGGACGGGACCGGCTCGGCATCAAACCGCTCTACCTCGCCGACACCCCCGGTCGACTCCGGTTCGCCTCGTCGGTGCAGGCACTCCTGCGCGCCGGCGACGTCGACACCTCGATCGACCGGGTGGCGTTGCACCACTACTTCAGCTTCCATGCCGTCGTCCCGGCACCCCACACCATCTACAACGGCATCCGGAAGCTGCCGCCGGCCACCGTCATGACCATCCAGCCCGACGGACGCCGCACCGAACGCCGTTACTGGGAACCGGCTTTCGAACCGCATCCCGACCGCCGGGACTGGGACGAGAAGCGATGGCAGCACGAGCTGCTCGACTCGCTGCGGACGTCCGTGCGCAGGCGGATGGTCGCCGACGTCCCGGTCGGCGTGCTGCTGTCCGGGGGCGTCGACTCCTCGCTGGTGGTCGCGCTGCTCGCCGAGCAGGGTCAGACCGACCTCGCGACCTTCAGCATCGGATTCGATTCCGCGGCCGGGGAATCGGGGGACGAGTACGCCTACTCCGACCTCATCGCCGACACCTTCGGTACCGACCATCACAAGATCCACATCGGGACCGACCGGTTGCTGCCCGCGATCCCGGATACGGTCGCGGCGATGGGCGAACCGATGGTCAGCCACGACTGCGTCGCGTTCTATCTCCTGTCGCAGGAGGTCAGCAAGTCCATCAAGGTGGTCCAGTCCGGTCAGGGCGCCGACGAGATCCTCGGCGGGTACAGCTGGTATCCCCCGCTGCTGGACGTGACGAGGGAGAAGACGACGCGCGCGTACGCCGACGTGTTCTTCGACCGCGACGATGTCGACATCCGCGGCATCCTCGCCGACGACTACCTCACCGAGGCCGGTTACGACCCCAGCTTCGAATTCGCCTGGGCCCACCAGTCCGCACCGGGCGCGGCCACCGCCGTCGACGCCGCCCTCCGCCTGGACACGACCGTCATGCTGGTCGACGACCCGGTCAAACGCGTCGACACCATGACGATGGCCTGGGGCCTGGAGGCCCGCGTCCCGTTCCTCGACCACGAGTTCGTCGAACTGGCCGCCACATGTCCCCCCGATCTCAAACTCGCACATGGCGGCAAGGGGGTCCTCAAGGAGGCGAGCCGGGCGCTGCTGCCGTCGGCGGTCATCGATCGCACGAAGGGGTACTTCCCGGTGCCGGGTATCCGCCATCTGACCGGCGGCGTCCTCGATCTCGTGTCGGACACCCTGCGGTCGAAGGCGGCGCGCGACCGCGGCCTGTACCGGCCCGAGGCCCTCGACCGACTGTTCGCCGATCCCAACGGGATCCGCACGAGACTCGACGGCAACGAGCTGTGGCAGGTCGCCCTGCTGGAGATGTGGTTGCAGACGATGGAAGCGAACGCCCGACGGTGACCGCTCTGCGTTTCGACGACCGCGGCTGGAAGACCTACGGCGCCTCGCTCTCCCCCGACGGGAGTGCCTTCGCCTACATCGTCGACGAGGGCACCGGTTATCCGCGGGCCGCGCAGCGATCGCTCTCGCGGGACGGCGTCGGCGAGTTGCGCTGGGTGCAGCTCCGATCCACCGGTCCGGTCCGAAAGGTGGTGCACTCCACGGACGGTCGCTGGCTCGCAGTGGAGATCGCGCCGAGCGGCGGTGAGCACCACCAGGTGTGGGTCGTCACCACCGATCCCGACGACGACACCGCCCATCGCATCGCCGCGACGCGCCCCGACGGGCGATCGTTCGGCACGGTGGGCCTGGTCGGCTGGGACACCGACTGGGTCCTGATCACCGCCATCGATCAGGACGGCACCTCCCACGCGCTCCGCGTGCATCCGGGGACCGGGACGACACTCACCCTCGATCAGCGCGTCGGCAGCGTGCTGATCGACTCGTGGAAGGGTGCCACCCTCGTCCGAGTAGGTCCGCGGGGCTATCACGACATGCTGCTGTTGCGCCGCCGCCCCGAGTCGGGTGACGACGAGATCACGATGACCCCGCTGCTGCCACAGGATCCGGGCGCGGTCACCGATCAGGGTTACCTCCTCGACCAGGGTTTCGATCACTCATCCCTGGTGTTCGTCCCCGCCCCGAACGAGCCGGCGCGGGACCTCGACAGTGTCCAGGCGCTGGTGCGCAGCGATTTCGACGCCAAGTTCCCGCGGCTTCTGGGAGTCGAGGTCAGCAAGTTCGGCGTGCGCTTCCGCGTGATGGCCCAGCGCGTCGACATCGGGCTCGACGAGTTCGCGGTCAGCCACGACCAGTCGACCGTCGCCCTGCTGTGGAATGTGCGGGGCTGCAGCGAGTTGCAGATCCTGACCCTGCCCGATCAAACCCTGCACCCGCCCATCGAACTGCCCGGCGAGGTGGCCTCCGACCTGTCCATCAGTGCCGCGGGGGCGGTCGTGACGGTGACGGTGTCGAGCCCGCAGCACTCCCCCCTCGTCCATCTCGTGGATGTCGCCAACCGGCAGGTGTTCCCGGTCCGCGACGACGTCGTCGCCGGCGAGGGTCCCTCGTGTCTGCTCCGGCCCGAACTGATGGAGTTCTCGGCGCGCGACGGTATGCCGTTGTCCGGCTTCCTGTTCCGCGCCAAGCGGACCGCCGGCACGGCCGCGCCCGGCCCCACCCTGCTCTACTTCCACGGCGGACCCGAGGGGCAGTCGCGCCCGGACTACCAGTTCTTGTTCGGTCCCCTCGTCGACGCCGGGATCACGGTCTTCGCCGCGAACGTCCGCGGGTCGTCGGGATACGGCCGGTTGTTCGCGCACGCCGACGACCGTTACGGACGGTATGCCGGGATCGACGACGCCGCGGACTGTGCCGAGTTCCTGTGTCGACAGGGCATCGCCGACCCCGACGCGGTCTACTGCTCCGGCCGTTCGTACGGCGGTTATCTGACCCTGGCATGCCTGACATTCCATCCCGAGCTGTTCGCCGCCGGGATCGCCATCTGCGGCATGAGTGACCTGGAGTCGTTCTTCCGCAACACCGAACCGTGGATCGCGGTGGCGGCCTACACCAAGTACGGACATCCGGAGTTCGACCGTGAACTCCTCGCCGACCTGTCGCCGATCCACCGGATCGACGCGGTGCGCGCGCCGCTGCTCGTCGTCCACGGAGCGCACGACACCAACGTGCCGGTGAGCGAGTCGCAACAGATCGTCGCCGAACTCCAGGCACGCGGCGCCGTGGCCGAGATGCTGATGTTCGACGACGAGGGTCACGAGATCGTCAAGCGGCACAATCAACATCGGCTCACCGAGGCGGTCGCCGACTGGATCGCGCGTCACCCGTCCCGGAACTGGTCGTCGCGATGAACCGGCGGATGACCGACCGCCTGCTCGCCCAGCTCGCCGAGACGCGTTCGGCCAACACACGTGCGAATGTGCTCGAGGAACTACGTCGACTGATCCTGTCGGGTGGCGCGCCCCCGGGGACCCAACTCCCGCCGGCCGAGATCGCCGACGCCTTCGATGTCAGTCCGATCCCGGTCCGCGAAGCTCTGAAGACGCTGGTCGGCGAAGGCCTGGTGGTGCACCGTCCCGGAGCGGGGTACCGGGTGAGTCAGCTGTCCACCGAGGAGCTACGCGAGATCTACTTCGTCCGAGGCACTCTCGAACAAGCAGCACTCGCCCGGTCGGTCGGCTTGATCGACGAGTCCTCCCTGGAGACCGCACGCGCACACCACATTGAGCTGCTCGCGGCGGTGAAGTACAACGACGGCAAGGCTTTTCACGACATCTCCCGCGAGTTCCATCGCGCTCTCACCGAGCCGTGCGCGATGCCGCGGCTGCTCAACATGTTCGAGGCGACCTGGAATCTCACCGAGCCGTTCCAGGTGATGAGATCGGTGACCGCCGAGACCCAGCAGGCACTCAACACCGACCACGCCGACCTGCTCGCGGCGTTCGGCGACCGAGACACCACTTCGGTCCTCGACGTCGCGCACCGTCACCACCAGCGCCTAGAGAGCGCCGTCATCGAGACCGCCGCACTCCTCGACGTCCGCCACGACTGAGCCCCGGCGAAATATATCTGCCCGTTCATCGCGGGGTAACAATCCGTTCTTACATTTCTCCCATCAGCGTGCGCCCCGTACGACTTCCGACCCCGGCCGCTGACCAGGACCAGGAGAACGCAATGTCCACACCACCCTCCGGGACGCCCGGACCGCAGGCACCCGCGGCCACGTCTCACACCGGCGCCGCCGGTGAGAGCGTCATCAAGTCCACCTACGACGACCGGCTCACCAACACCGATCTCGCGCCACTGAAGGAACAGAAGTGGACGTGGTACAACATCTTCGCCTTCTGGATGTCCGACGTGCACAGCGTCGGCGGATACGTGTTCGCGGGCAGCCTCTTCGCGCTGGGCATCGCGGCCTGGCAGGTGCTGGTGGCGCTCGTGGTGGGCATCGTGGCCGTCAACATCCTGTGCAACCTGGTCGCGAAGCCCTCCCAGATGGCGGGCGTTCCCTACCCGGTGACGACCCGGGTCTCCTTCGGCGTCAAGGGCGCCAACATCCCGGCCATCATCCGCGGCGTGATCGCGGTCGTCTGGTACGGCATCCAGACCTACCTCGCCTCAGTCGCTTTCGGCCTCCTGGCGCTGAAGTTCTGGCCCGGACTCGAGCCCTGGGGCGAGGTCGAACAGCATGGTTTCCTCGGATTGTCCGCGCTCGGCTGGGCGGGTTTCATCCTGATGTGGATCCTGCAGGCGTTCGTGTTCTGGAACGGGATGGAGACCATCCGGAAGTTCATCGACTTCTGCGGTCCCGCAGTGTATGTCGTCATGATCGCGCTGGCGGCCTACCTGGTCGTCGAGGCCGGTTGGGACAACGTCAGTCTCGACCTGTCGGTCGGCGACGGACTCTCGGGATGGTCGTCGTTCACGATGATGATCAGCGCGATCGCACTCGTGATCTCCTATTTCTCCGGTCCGATGCTCAACTTCGGTGACTTCTCGCGTTACGGGCGCACTTTCGGCGAGGTCAAGAAGGGCAACTTCTGGGGCCTGCCGGTCAACTTCCTCTTCTTCTCACTCCTCGTGGTGTGCACGGTCTCCGCGGCGGTCACGGTCATCGGCACCGACGAGGACGGCAACATCATCACCGATCCGGTGCACATCGTCGATCGCATCGACAACACGACCGCCGCGGTGCTGGGCGTGCTCACCTTCGCCATCGCCACGATCGGGATCAACATCGTCGCGAACTTCGTCTCGCCGGCGTTCGACTTCTCGAATGTCGCGCCCACCAAGATCAGCTGGCGAACCGGCGGCATGATCGCGGCGGTCGGCTCGGTGCTCATCACGCCGTGGAACCTCTTCAACAATCCGACCGCGATCCACTACACGATGGACACCCTCGGCGCGGTCATCGGTCCGCTGTTCGGCATCCTCATCGCCGATTTCTACCTCGTCAAGAAGCAGAAGATCGAGGTGGACGAGCTCTTCACCATGAGGCCCGAGGGCGCCTACTGGTACCGCAACGGCTGGAACCCGGTTGCCGTCGGCGCCACCGCCATCGCGTCGATCCTCCCGATCGGTGTCGTCATCTTCGGCACCGTGTATCAGGCCAGCTTCACATGGTTCATCGGCGCGGGCATGGGCATGCTCCTCTACTGGCTCGGGATGAAGTTCGTGCCGACCCGCCTGATCTACGGACCCGCGGCGCTCGCTCGCATGACCGCTGACATCGAAGTGATGTCGGCGGAGCCCGAGACCGCGGGAACGCCGACCACAGAAGCCGCGTCCACCGTGCCCGGGGGCAGCACCCGGAACTGACGGGCGGTGAACCACCGGGCCGCGCGAGCATCTCGCGCGGCCCGGTCTGCTGTGTGTGCGGCTCCCGAACCCACCGCCCACCCCTGACGCATCCATTGTGCCATTGACAAATGGTACGGTTGCTGATGGTGTGAGTTGATGCACACCAGCACGACTCCGACCCCGCTGCCGACCCGCGCGTCGGCACGGGCCACCGTGACCGCCCATGCGACGAGGTGGGGGCTCGGCACGTTCACCGGCGCGATTCCACTGAATCCGCTGGGCATCCGACTCTCGCGCGGTCTCATCGCCGCGATCATGCGCACGCTCGGACGTACGCCATCCGGAACAACCGTGTATCCGGTCCGCGAGAACGGCATTCGCGGCGAGTGGGTTCTCGGACCGGATGTCCGACGGGGGCGCCGCGCGATCTACTACGTCCACGGCAGCGCGTACAGCATCTGCTCGGCTCGCACACATCGGTCGCTGGCCGCGCGGCTCTCTTTCGCGACCGGGATACCGGTGTTCGTCGTCGACTACCGTCTGGCGCCCGAGCACCGATTCCCCACCGCCGCCGAGGACGTCGCCGACGGCTTCGACTGGCTGCTCCGCCAGGGCTTCCTCCCTTCCGACATCGTGGTCGCCGGCGACTCCGCCGGCGGTCATCTGGCCTGCGATCTGACCCTCCGGCGCGCGGACGGCGGCGCCGCCCAACCCGCCGCGGTCGTCCTGTTCTCCCCGCTCATCGACCTCAACTTCGAGCTGGCGCGCACCCAGGAACGCATCCGGCGCGACCCGGCGATCACGGCTGCGGCGGCCGCCCGCCTGGTGGCGCTCTACACCCGCGACGTTGCCGCCGACGACCCGCGAGTCGCGTTTGATTTCGCTGCGGCACGGCACCTTCCACCGTTCCTCATCCAGGCGGGCGGCGCCGAGATGCTCAGCGCCGACGCCCGCCACCTGCACGAGCAACTCCGCGCGCACGGCGGTGACAGCCGGCTGGAGATCTGGCCGGGCCTGATGCACGTCTTCCAGGCCCTCCCTCGACTCGGCCCCGAGGCCGACGCCGCACTGCGGCGGGTGGCGCAGTTCCTGGGCGACCAGGCGGCGAACCGGCCGTCTCCGGCGACGGCCCCGGCTTCGCCCACCGAGGCGGACGCGTCATGATCACCGCGGTCGACGGAATCCGGCGCCGGTTCCTCCGGAATCCGTTGTCGCAGAATGCCCGCGCCCTCGTCACCGGTGCCGGCAGCGGGATCGGTCGCGCATTCGCGCTCGAACTCGGCCGACGCGGCGGCGAGGTGATCTGCGCGGACATCGACGAGACACGCGCCGACGAGACCGCGTCGCTGGTCACCTCCCGGACCGGGCGGGTGGCCCATGCGTTCACCTGCGATGTCGCCGACCGTGCCGCGATGACCTCGCTCGCGGCGTTCACCCGCGACACCTTCGACGGTCCACCGACTCTCGTCGTCAACAACGCCGGGGTCGGCATCGGGGGCCGCCCGGTCGGCGACATCGGGTTCGACGACTGGGACTGGACGCTCGGGATCAACCTCTGGGGTGTGGTGCACGGGTGCGAACTCTTCGCGCCGATGCTGCGCGAAGCGGGCCGCGGGGGGATCATCAACGTCGCGTCGGCCGCAGGGTTCGCCGCCGCGCCGGTGATGGCGCCCTACAACGTGTCGAAGGCCGGTGTGGTCTCGCTGAGCGAGACACTCGCCGCCGAGCTGGCCTCCGCCGGCGTCGGTGTCACGGTTCTGTGCCCCACGTTCGTCAAGACCAACGTGGCTCGCGACGGTCGGATCACCTCGGACGCACAGGATCTCGCCGGGACGCTGATGCGCTGGACCGGGGTGTCCCCGGCCGGCGTGGCCGCATCGACACTCGACGCCCACGATCTGGGGCGTCTCTACGTCCTGCCGCAACTGGACGCGCGCGTGATCTGGCATCTCAAACGACACTTCCCGGCGTCCTACGTCCGCGGACTCGGACTCCTCAACCGCCTCCTGCCGTCGTCCTGACCCGGCGACCTCAGCCCACCGACCACTCGAAAGGACCACTCTCATGGCCATCGACCTCGACAACATGCTGCAGAAGATCAAGGACCGTCAATGGGCCCTGATCGACATCGATTGGGACGCACCGGGCGCCGAGCTCATCGACCCCGACCTCCACGCCAAGCTCAAGCCCTTCATGAGTGACCTGATGTGGATCGAGAACGTCGGCGCACGGGGCTTCGCGGCCATGGCCAAGAAGGCGCCGACCCCGACGCTGAAGAGCATCTACGAGCACTTCCACGCCGAGGAACAGAAGCATGCCAACGCCGAACTGGCACTGATGCGCCGGTGGGGCATGCTCGACGGCGACGAGATCCCGTCACCGAATGTCAACGTGCAGCTGGTGATCAACTGGCTCGACCGACACTCCGACGACATGTCCCTGTCCTTTCTGGGAACTGTGATCCCGATGCTCGAGGTCGCGCTCGACGGCGCGCTGATCAAGTTCATCACCGACGAGGTCAAGGACCCGGTGGCCCAGGAGGTGTTCAGACGGATCAACTCCGATGAATCGCGGCACCTCGCAGTCGACTTCGAGGTGATGGAGATCCTCGGACACGCGGGGTTGCGCAAACGGACGATCGATTTCGTCGGCGGGTGGGTCAAGCCGACCTTCCTGATCGGAGCTCTCAGTTATGTACCGCTCCTGAACAAGATGCGCGACAACATCGTCGCGATGGGGGTCGACGAGGAACGGCTGTACAGCGCGATGAAGCGCTACCGGGCGGTGGGAGATCGAAGTGAGTACGTGCGGCGCCTGCCCATGTTCCAGGTGGTCGCGTACCACGGTGCGGCGGTGATCAATCGAGGCAACGTGCCCTACCACCTGTTCGCCGACTCGATGGTGAAGCTCACCGATCGCATCCCGTTCGGGCTGGTCCACCGAACACCCACGTGGTCGCAGGAACTCACCTACGAGCCGACGGCCTGAGGCGGCGGTGATGCACACCTCGGTGGCCATCATCGGAGCCGGATTCGCCGGTATCGGCGCGGCGATCCGTCTCCGGGAGCACGGAATCGACGACCTCGCGATCTTCGAACGCGACGACCGGGTCGGCGGCACGTGGCGCGACAACACCTATCCGGGTGCCGCGTGCGACATCCCGTCGCGCCTGTACTCCTACAGCTTCGCGCCCAACCCGGACTGGTCGCACACCTACTCGCGCAGTGCCGAGATCCTCGACTACATCCGGTCGATGGTCGACGACTCCGGGATCGGACCGCACATCCGGTTCGGCCACACGGTGACCGGGATGGAGTACAACGCCGACGACGGTCTGTGGACCATCACCTTCGACGAAGGGCACGAACCGGTACGGGCGCGCGCCGTCGTCCTGGCCTCGGGTCCGCTCGCGAACGCCTCCTTCCCCGACATCCCCGGCATCGAGGACTACGAGGGGCACAAGATCCACAGCGCACGTTGGGATCACGACTACGACTTCACCGGCAAGAAGGTCGCTGTCGTGGGCACCGGGGCGAGCGCGGTCCAGATCGTGCCGGAGCTGGTCGAGACCGCCGCGTCGGTGAAGGTCTTCCAGCGCACGCCCGGCTGGGTCCTGCCCCGCGCGAACGTGCGGACCCGTGCGACGACCAAGCGGCTCTATCGGGCGGTGCCCGGCACCCAGCGACTGGCGCGTTCACTCTGGTTCTGGGGTCACGAGACGGTGGCGCTGGGCGTCGTCTGGAACACTCCCCTGACCCGCGTCGTCGAGGCGGCCAGCAAAATGCACCTGCGGTCGCAGGTCGACGACCCGTGGCTGCGCCGGCAGCTCACCCCCGACTTCGCCGCGGGATGCAAACGACTGCTCATGACCAGTGACTACTACCCCGCGCTCCAGCGACCGAACTGCACACTGGTGACCTGGCCGATCGCCCGCATCGCCGAACGCGGCATCCGCACCGTCGAAGGTGTTGAGCACCAGTTCGATTGCATCGTGTTCGCGACCGGGTTCGACGTGTCCAAGACCGGGACGCCGATCCCGATCACCGGCCTCGACGGCCGCGACCTCGCGTCCGAGTGGGGCCGGGGCGCGTTCGCGTACCGCAGCGTCGCCGTGTCCGGCTATCCCAATCTGTTCTTCACGTTCGGACCCAACTCCGGCCCGGGCCACAGCTCCGCGCTGGTCTACATGGAGGCCCAGATCGACTACATCACCGAAGCGGTCACCCAGCTGCTCGAGAACGACTGGAAGGCTCTCGACGTGCGCGCCGAGGCGCAGGAGCGATACAACCAGGACATCCAGCGTCGACTGACCTCGACCACCTGGAACTCCGGATGCCAGAGCTGGTACCTGACCGACGACGGGTTCAACGCGACGATGTACCCCGGCTTCGCGACCCAGTACGTCAATCAGCTGCGCCGCGTCGAACTGCGCGACTACCGGATCCTCGTTCACCAGGACGCTCGGACTCCGGCCACCGCAGCGTTACAGTGAGGGGATGACCGAGTACCGGATCGACGACCTGGCGCGCGTGTCCGGGACCACGACCCGGAACATCCGCGGCTATCAGGAACGCGGGCTGCTCCCCCAGCCGCTGCGGCGCGGACGCGTCGCGATCTACACCGAGAAGCACCTGCGTAACCTCCGGGCCATCAACAAACTGCTCGGGAGCGGGTTCACCCTCAAGCACATCGCCACCTTCATGACGAACCCCGGCGCCCGCATCGGGGATGCGTTGGAGCTCAACGAGATCCTCGACGAGCACTGGTCGAGCACGTCACGCCCGGAGATCACCCGCGACGAGCTCGACGAGAGATTCGGTCCGCTGGACGATGCCCAGGTCGCGGCTCTCGTGCGAGCCGGTGTGATCTCCGAGACCCCGCGCGATGGGGTGTACGAGGCCATCGACCCGCGCATCATCGGAAACCTGGCGAAACTCGTGCGACGGGGCGTGCAGATCACCGCGCTGGCAGATGTCCACGAACGGTTCACCGCAAAGATCAACGAAGCCGCCGAGATCCTGCTCGCTGCCGCGCATGACGAGGTGGACCGACGCAAGGGCCCGGGCTGGCTGCCGGAGAACGACGACGACGTCGCCTGGGCGGTGAACCTGCTGGGGATGATGCGCCGAGTCGGAACCGAGAACGCCCACGCCGCACTCGACCGCGCCCTCGACACGGCGCTGGACCGGGAACTCTCGGCCCACCAGAGCGCCGTCGACGAGCGCGCGGACGCCGACGCGCCGCAGCCCGGCCGGGAATCCGTCGAGCCCTCAGCCGGACCCGTTGTGCCGCTTCAGCAGAACGACCAATGAGGCGAGGAAGAAGCAGATCGCTCCCACGAACGTACCGACCGTCGCGGCCACCGCGTCGGCGGTGACGCCACCCCTGGTCACGAATGCTCCGACGGCCGACACCCCGAATGCGACACACCCGATCCAGTTGATCAGCACCGACCACCAGTCCCGATCGCGGAGATCCCACCGGCGTCCGGTGGCGCGGGTGTAGCCGGCGAAGGCGACCGCGCCACTGATGAGGAAGGCGATGGACCCGCCCGCGTCCGGGGTCCAGACCAGGTGCCGGTCGCCCCAGATCGTATGCGCGACCAGAGCTCCCGTGGTCGACACGTTGAACAGGATCGTACCCACCGATTGCGTGGCTGCTGTGAGCCATTCGGCACGGATGACCGAACCGGGCGCCGACGACCGCAGTTCGGCCACGGTACCGCTGCGGATCAGCTGGATGAATCCGGCTGCGGTGAAGAACCAGGCGCCGACGAAGTAGCAGCTGTTGGCGAACCCGGCGCCCATCAAGTGGGCCAGCCCGGGGGCCGACCCCAGCGCGAACAGCGCCGACCCGATCATGAACCCCCAGCACTGCTTGGGCAGCGTCGGCGTCAGGAACGCATGTGTGCGGTCATGCAGTGACATCAAGGCTCGCGATGACCTTGCTCGGCTCGATCCAGATCCCCAGCTCGCCGGGGACCCCGTTGCGGGCTCCGAACTCCTCGGCCCGCTCGGCACCCATGTATCGCGCCCCGCACATCGTCGCGATGCGACGCACCTCGTCGAGGGCTTCGGTGACCCGCGCGATGCCTTGCACCTGCACGAACCCGAACGGCGGTTCGGGCAGGTCGACTGCCATCACGACACGTGGATCACGCAACAGCGCACGGCCTTTGGCAGTCGTGGCCCCGGTGTTGAACGCGATCCGGTCGCCGTCGAGGACGAACCACACCGGAACGACGAGCGGTCGACCATCGGCGGCGGTGTATCCGAGGTGCCCGGTCTTCGTGCCGCTGGTGAGGAATTCGCGGACGGCCGGGTCGGACAGCGTGGGCGCAGACATGCCTCTCACCCTAGAGAGACCCGGCCGCAACCGCGAGGTGTTCGGACCCGACCGCCTCACCGTTGCGCGAGGACATCACCGATCCGGCACGCCATCATCATGATCGTCGCGTGTGGGCCACTGCGCCCGCTGGTGGGCAGAATGGACCCGTCGACGATCCGGAGTCCGCGAACCCCGTACACCCCGCCGAGCCAATCGGTCCGGACGCCCATCGGCATCGTCCCCCACGCGTGCTGGGAGAACCCCGCCCGATCGGCGATCCGCACGCTCCCCGGGACGACGACGTCGGCGAACTCGGGCGCCCGCAGCATCTCCACGACTCCCGCGGCCGCCGTCCGCAACGCGATGGCGGTAGCCGGGTCGGGTTCGTCGAACTCCATCCGTACTGCGGCGCCGTCGGCGGCGATCCGTACCGCCGAATGCCTCATCGCGGTCACCTCGACGATTGGACCCCACGCGCGCAGACCACGAATGTACGAGGCGAAATCATCTCGATAACAACGTATTTCGAGACCGCTGTCGGTGTGCACCACGGTCGGCAACACCATGCCCGGCCCCGCCGGTGTCCGCCTGGCGTACGACACCGCCAGGCCTCGATGCTCCCCGGCACCCAGCGAACGGGCACCTGCGCGACCCTCGATGGCAAGTGCGGGCAACTCCGAACGCAACAGGATCCCCGCGGTGCCGAGGGTGCCCGCGGCGAGGATCACCTCGCCCGCGCCGACCGTGAGCGAGCCCGCGTGCACGCCCGTCACCGTCGTACCCCCGGCCGACGCCACACGGTCCACCGTGCAACCGGTCACGACCCGGAGGTTGGGTCGCGACAGCGCCGGGACGAGGTACGCGTCGGCCGCCGAGCGGCGCGCGAGCCCGCTCCGATTGATCGGCACCCGGTTGAGCCCGACCACCGGCCACCGCTGCGCGAGCGGACGGACCGGTGCCCGCGCCGTCCAGTAGCGCTCGAAAGCGGTTCCGGCGTCTCCGAGTTCGTCGTCGGCGACGGGTTCGACACCCATGGTGCCGCCGAGCGCGTCCAGTTCGTCGTACGCATCGGCGATGGCGTCAAGCCCCCACCCGGCCGGCCACGTTCCGAAGTCGTCGCGATGCCACCTGAGGAAGTACCCGCCGTTCACCGCCGACGAACCGCCGAGAGCCGACCCGCGGGCAGCCGACACCCCGAGGTTCGTGTCGTGGCGGACCGCGTGCGGGGCGGCGTCGTCGATCGGTAGCCGAGACAGCTCGAGGTCCGCGGGGGTCGGCAGGCCTCCCGGACCGCGTTCCAGCAGCACGACCGCACGGTCGGGGTTCCGCGAGAGCCGCTCGGCGAGCACGCATCCGGCGCTGCCGGCGCCGACGATGACGACGTCAGCGGTGAGCGACCGGTCGGTCGTCGTCATCGAGAGATGACCGGGCGCAACGCTTCCGGGTCTCGGTGGGTGATGACGCCTTGCCACAGGCCCGCACCGTAGGCCAGGTCGTCGAGCCGGTGCATGAGGATGTAGCGCAGCGGACCGAGCGTGGGCGGACTGGTCGGATCGGCGAGCAGATCCCGGACCCAGGACACCACCCCCTCGACGATCGCCACCTGCACGGCGAGGGTGCGGAAACGCTTCGACACGAGGGCGAGCAACACCGCCACCGGCCAATAGTGACGGCAGATGGCGTCCGCGGCCTGTAACAGTCCGAACCCGGCCGCTCGTCCGGTCATCTGCGCCGACACCAGCGGGGCCGACGGCAGATCGCCCAGCCGGCGCCGCATCCGAACCGCCAGATGGGTGAGAATGATCATCGCCAGGGCGGCACCGAACCGCGTCCGCGACAGCAACGCGACCACCGCGGCGGCCATCGGAACCGACATCTTCATCGGCGCCGCCCGGTCACCGTGCCGGGAGGCCAGGTGCGCGGCGCCGGTGCCGTAGAAACAGCGACGCGAGAGCACCGAGCGCAGGTCGGCGCGGTGCTCATGGGCCACACGAGCCACCGGGTCGTAACGGATCCGCCACCCCTCCGCGTGCATCCGCCAGCACGCGTCGACGTCCTCGGCCACCCGCAACGACTCGTCGAAACCGCAGAAAGCGCTGCGCCGCACCACCATCGCGGCGCTGGGCACATACGGGGTCCGGGTCGAGGGCGCCACCGCGGACTCCTCGGGTCCCATGTCCAGGGAGGACCACCCGTTCTCGTACCGCTCGGCCAGCGAGGACGCCACCGCCGCGTCGGACTGCAATCCGACGATGCGCGGCGCGACGAGCCCGACCGTGGGGTCGGAGAAGTGCGTCAGCAGGATGGTGAGCCAATCCGGGTCGGGTACGACGTCGGAGTCGAGGAATGCGACGAAGTCGGTCGTCGCGGCCTCCGCCCCCGCGTTGCGCGCCGCGGACGGACCACGGTTGTCGTCGAAGCGCAGGACCCGCGCCGTGGGCCGGTCCGCCACGATCGGGGTCGCGGAGCCGTCGTCCACGACGATGACCGTCAGCCCGTCGAGGGCATCGAGCAGGCGATCGATGCCAACCTGGTTGTCCCGGACCGGGACGACCACGGTCACGTCCTGCGGCTGCGGCCCGAACATGGGCCGGGGATTGGCGATCCCCGCGTCCAGCAGTGCGCGCGCCAGTCGTCGGGTCACGTTGTCGCACACCTCGATCCGACCGTCCTCGGAGGTCATCCCGAGTGCGGTGTCGGACATGCGCAGCAGCCGCGTCGGCGAACCGCCGACCAGATACCGGAAGTCGCCCGCCTTGGCACAGCGCAGGTCGATCTGCACCTGGAAGCCGTCGGGCAGATCGGTGCGCGGCCCCGGAGGCGCGTCGGCGTCCGAGTGCGCTCCGGGTTCGACGGACTCCGAGTCGTCCCGGGCGGAGGCGTCGTCCGCGTCCTGGTTCCCGGCCCAGCGTCGTGGGGCCGAGTCGTCGAGGGCCGTCATCCCAGGCGCCCCAGATCGTCGATCTGCCACGACTCCAGGGCGGCCCACAGGCGGTCGGTCACCCCGTCGACCAGACCCGCCCCCGTCTCGGCGCTCGCGCCCTCCGGGTCGCCGAGGACACCGTTGGGACTCACGGCGGCGACACCGCCCGACCGCATCGCCCCCATCAGCGCCCCCACCGGCTCCCGGTTGCCCGCCACGGCACGGTCGGGATCCACGACGGACGGCGAAACATGCAGCAGCACAGATGTTTCGGTGAATCCCGCGTGGGCGTCGGCGCCTTCGAAAGCGCACGGGAACCAGGCGACGTCCCGGCCCTCGTAGCGGAGTCGGGTCACCGCCTCGATCAGCGTCCGGGTGTTCCCGCCATGTCCGTTGACGAACACCACGCGCGCCGCCCATCGGCACGCACTGCGGCCGTACTCGACGAGGAGGCCGCGCAACGCCTCGTGTCCGATCGAGATGGTCCCGGCGAAGCCCTCGTGTTCGCCGCTGGCGCCGTAGTTCAGATCCGGTGCGCACAGGAGTCCGGAGGCCTTCGATCGCCCGCAGACGCGCTCGGCGATCGCCGACGCGATACGCGTGTCGGTGTCGAGCGGGAGGTGGGGCCCGTGCTGCTCGACCGAACCGAGGGGCACCAGCAGGGTGATCACCTGCCCATCGAGGTCTGGCCAGTTGCACTGCCCCAACGCCGATGGCACCGTCATTCGACCAATGCTAGCGATGGTGCCTGCGAGTGTGTCGGTCTCGCCCGAAAAACGGAGCGAAAAACGCGTCCAGATGTCGCGAACCACCACTCTGACGAGCGTTCGATCGGTTGTGGAATGCTGAGAGCATCCAGTGACACCTGACACAGTGCGCGAACAACGATCGGGAGGACGACACCCATGAGCAGTGCCACACCACACGACAGCGGCAAGCCCGGCCCTCTGAGTTCGATCCGGGTCATCGAGTTCGCCGGTATCGGCCCCGGTCCGCATGCCGCCATGCTGCTGGCCGATCTCGGCGCCGACGTCGTGCGCGTTCAGCGCCCGGGGTCGCTGCCCAAGCCCGGCCGCAATGCCGATGCTCTGCTCCGCGGCCGACGCGTCGTCGAGGCCAACCTCAAGGACGACAACGACCGGGAGACCATTCTCGGCCTCGTCGCCAAGGCCGATGTGATCCTCGAGGGTTTCCGTCCCGGCGTGATGGAACGGCTCGGACTCGGACCCGACGACCTCGAGAAGGTCAATCCCGGCCTCGTCTACGGGCGCATGACCGGCTGGGGACAGGACGGACCCCGTGCCAACCTCGCCGGCCACGACATCAACTACATCTCGCTCACGGGCATGCTGCACGCCATCGGACGCAAGGACGATCGTCCCGTGCCCCCGCTCAACCTGGCCGGTGACTTCGGCGGCGGTTCGATGTTCCTCGTCGTCGGTGTGCTCGCGGCACTGCTCGAGCGCGGGGTGTCCGGCCGGGGGCAGGTCGTCGACGCGGCCATGGTCGACGGCGCTTCCGTTCTCGGACAGATGATGTGGGCGTTCCGCGGCACCGGACTGTGGAGCGACACCCGGGGTGTGAACATGCTCGACACCGGCGCTCCGTACTACGAGGTCTACGAGACCTCGGACGGCAAGTACATGGCGGTCGGCGCGATCGAACCGCAGTTCTACGCCGAGCTGCTCAAGGGCCTCGAACTCACCGACGCCGACCTGCCGGACCAGAACGACATCGCCCAGTGGGGGAAGCTGAAGGAGATCTTCACCGAGACCTTCAAGTCGCGCACCCGCGACGAATGGGCCGCGGTCTTCGAGGGCACGGACGCCTGCACCTCGCCGGTCCTCACCTTCGCCGAGGCACCTGCCGACGCCCACATGGCCGCCCGCGCCAACCTCGTCGACATCGACGGCGTGACCCAGGCCCAGGTGGCACCGCGCTTCTCGCGCACCAAGCCGGAGACCCCCACGGGCCCGACCACCGAGGCGACCGATCCGTCGACGCTCTGGGCCGACTGAGGGTCCCGCCACCGCTTCTCCGTGCGGGAGAAGCGGTGGCGACCCGCCCATTGCTCCCCGAGGTTCCAGGAGCGAAAGCCGCCGGGCCGAGCAAGCGACGAAGGAGCGCGTCGAGGTCGACGAGCCACGAAGGGCGACAACTCACGTCGCCCTTCG
>NZ_JBHUXZ010000017.1:0-111674 GCF_042668985.1 Gordonia sp. NPDC057258 | reverse complement strand
CACCTACCCCGACACTGGCCCACCCAACACGCCTTCACCACCCTGTGGGCCGCGGCCAACACCACCTGACCTGACGTCGCCACCCGCCCACCCACGACCAAGGAACCCCAGTGAAAAGGCTGACACAGGTCAGCGAATACCACACGCCCACAACACAATCAGGCGATCACGCGCCCCAACCCCACCCCACCTGAACTCCTTCCACGGATCCAGGCTTAGGTGCGAGCGAAGCGAGCCACGAAGGGTGTAGCAACACGTCTCACCAGGCCCTTCGAGGCTCGTCGCTTGCGCTCCTCACACCTCAGGGAGCAGGGGTTATGAGCTTCTTTCGGATTAGGGAGCATGGTTCGTGGTGCTGCTGCGCGCATACCAGCGGTGTTCGATCTACGACACCTGCCAGGCCACCGCGGCACCGATCGCCCCGGTGGCGTTCAGTGCCCAGTGCAAGGCGATCGGTGCGAGGAGGCTCGTGGTGCGTTGCCGTAACCACCCGAGCACGAAACCCGCGGCCCCGGTTGCCACGACCGCGCCTGCGATGCCGGCGATCTGTGCAACCGTCCCGGCACCCAGTACGCCGCTCAGGCCTTCGTTGCCCGCGGTGAGACCGGTCGAGGACAGGATGTGCCACAAACCGAAGGCGATCGCACCGACGACCAGCGTCGTCAACGGGGCGAACAACCGGCCCAGAACCCCTTGCAGCACACCGCGGAACAAGACCTCCTCCGGGAGAACGGTCTGCAGCGGGATGATCACGAACGCCGCCAGGAGGGCCTCGGAGGTGTCGTCGTAGCGGTCGGACAGGAAGAACTCACGCGTCGCCGGGATCGCGACCGCTGTCGAGACCACCGCCGCGACCACGAGGACCGCGGCCACGGCGACCGGGATGCCGGCGCGCAGTTCCGCACGGCTCAGGCCGAGGTCCCGCCAGCCGAGGCCGGCGAGGCGGGCGATGCCCACGGCCACGACGGCGGCAACCGGGACGATCGCCACCGACAGCGGGCCGTCCGCGAGATGCGCACCGATGTTCACCGCGACGAGGAACACGATCACCACGACCAGTAGCGCGACGTCGGTGCGACGGGACGGGGTGATCACCCGGTCGAGTCTGCCGTACCGCGCCATGGCGGTGTCGGTGAACGCGGCCGCGGTGTCGCAGAATGATTCGGTGCCAAGACCCGCGACCGTCGTCGACCGCCTCGAACGTCACCAGGTCGCCCTCTACCTCGGCGCGATACTCGCCGGACTGTGTGCGGGACTGGCCGCACCCGGTCCCGCCGAGGGCCTCGAGTCGGCGATCACGCCGCTGCTCGCCGCGCTGCTCTATGTCACCTTTCTGCAGATCCGCCGGTCCGATCTCCTGGAATCGCTGCGTGACCGACGGTTCCTGGTCGCGGTGCTGTTCCTGAACTTCGTCGTGGCGCCTCTTGTGGTGGCCGTGTTGTCCTCAGCGCTGCCCGCCGACGACGCGATCCGTCTCGGCGCGCTACTGGTGCTGCTGTGTCCGTGCGTCGACTACGTCGTCGTGTTCGCCGGGCTCGGCGGCGGGGACGCCCGACGACTCCTTGCCGCGACGCCGCTGCTGCTCCTCGCCCAGATGCTGCTGACACCGCTGTATCTGGTGCTGCTGCTCGGTGACGGACGGTCGGTGATCGAGCCGGAGCCGTTCCTCTGGGCGTTCGCTGTCCTCATCCTCTGCCCGCTGGCACTGGCGTGGCTCACCCAGGCGTGGGCGGAACGATCCGAGGCGGGTCGTCGAGCCTTGGTCGGCGCCACGATGACGATGGTCCCGCTCATGGTGGCCGTACTCTTCGTCGCCGTGAGTTCCCAGGTACCTCTCGTCGGTTCGCGTTTTGCCGACATCGTCGGGGTGATCCCGGTCTACGCCGCGTTCCTCGCGATCATGGTGGCGGCCGGTGTCGCGGTGGCACACATGTTCCGCCTGGCCCCGGAGCCGTCGACGGCGGTCGTCTTCTCCGGAGCCACCCGCAACTCGCTCGTCGTCCTGCCACTCGCGCTGGCGCTGCCGGTCGGGGCGGAACTGGCCGCGGCGACGGTGATCACGCAGACACTCGTCGAACTGATCGGGATGGTCGTCCTGGTGTGGGCGTTCACTTGTGTGGCACGTCGGCGCTGAGGCCGCCGTCCATCACGAACTCGGCACCGGTCGCGTACGAGGACTCGTCGCTGGCCAGGAACACCACGAAGGTCGACACCTCGCGTGACTCCGCGGCCCGACCCATCGGCACGGTCACCATGTCGTCGGGGATCCCCTCGGTCATCGGCGTCCGGATGAGACCCGGGTGGATGGAGTTCACCCGCACGTTGTGCGGAGCCAGTTCGAGCGCAACCGATTTCGCCAGACCACGCACGCCCCACTTGCTCGCGACATAGCCGTGCGCCCAGGGACTTCCGCGCAGGCCCTCCACCGACGAGACGTTGATGATCGAGCCACCGCCGGCGTCGATCATCAGGTCCGCGACCGCCTGGATTCCGAGGAACGTGCCCGTCAGGTTCACGTCCAGGATCTGCTTCCACTTGTCCAGCCGGAACTTCTGGATCGTCGAACCGTTCACGATGCCGGCATTGTTCACCAGGACGTTGACCTTGCCGAACTCGTCTACCGCGGTGGACACCGTCGTCTGCCAGTCCTCGGGCGAGGTGACATCGAGGTGGACGTAGCGCGCCGCGTCCCCCAGTTCGGCGGCCAGCGCCTTGCCCTCATCGTCGAGGATGTCGCCGATCACCACCTTCGCCCCCTCGGCCACGAGGGCCCGGGCGTGCTCGGCGCCCATGCCCCGCGAACCACCGGTGATCACTGCAACCTTGTCGTCTACGCGTCCCATGGGCGGCAACGCTACCGCGACGAGCGCGAAAATAGAACAGGTTCCACCGAAAAATGGTCTACTGAACAGACAAACGTCCGGACAGGTGTACACCACGCCCCACCGGCGCCGATCGAACACAAGGAGTTCCACGCCATGTCCTTCCGGGTAGCTCTCGTCGGAACCGGCAACGTCGGCCGGTTGTGCCTCACCCAGCTGATCGAGGACCCGCGGTTCGAACTCGTGGCCGTCTGCGTGTCCACCCCTGAAAAAGTCGGTGTCGACGCCGCGACGCTCGCCGGGCTGGAGACACCCACCGGAGTCCTGGCGGTGGGCGACCTCGACGAGGTGATCGCGACGAAGCCGGATTGTGTCGTGTACTGCGCCATGGGTGACACACGTCCCGTCGAGGCCTTCGACGATGTGGTGCGCATCCTCGCCGCCGGGATCGACGTCGTCGGGTCCTCCCCGAACACGCTCCAGTACCCCTGGGACGTGATGCCCGCGAAGGCGATCGCCAAGATCGACGAGACCACCGCGGGCAGCGGCGCCAGCCTGTTCGTGACCGGGGTCGATCCCGGTTTCGCCAACGACCTCATCCCGTTCGTCTTCGCAGGCACCTGCCAGCACATCGAGCAGGTGCGCTGCATGGAGATCGCCGACTACGCGACCTATGACGGGGCGACCGTCATGTTCGACGTCATGGGCTTCGGCAAACCGCTCGACGAGACCCCCATGCTGTTCCTGCCGGGGGTACTGGGGTTGGCATGGGGAACGACGATCCGGCAACTGGCCGCCGGTCTCGGCGTCACCGTCGACGACATCGAGGAGATCTCCGAAAGCGAGCCTGCGCCGGAGGATTTCGACATCGCGGCCGGTCACATCGCTGCGGGCACCCGCGCGGCCGTGCGTTTCGAGATCATCGGCAAGGTGGCCGGCGAACCCGTGATCGTCATCGAGCACGTGACGCGGCTTCGAGGTGACCTGCGGCCGGACTGGGCGCAGCCGGCTCAGCCCGGCGGGTGCTACCGCGTCGAGATCACCGGCGAACCGTCGTACACCGTCGACATCATGCCGACGAGCCGCAAGGGTGACCACAACCACGCCGCCATCGTCGCCGCGGCCGGCCGGATCGTGAACGCCATCCCCGCGGTGGTCGACGGGCCCGCGGGACTTCGCACCACACTCGACCTTCCGCTGGTGACGGGCCCGGGGGTTTCGACAAGCTCAACCGGCAGGTAGGCGGCTCCGCGCCCACGGAATTCGCAAACCCACCCCTTTTCCGTAAACGCACCACGCTCGGACCGGGTGGGTTCACGGAACAAGGGTGGGTATGCCGACGTCACACCATCCCGGCGTCGTGCATGAGGATCGCGACCTGGACCCGGTTGCCCGCGTCGAGTTTGGTGAAGATGTGCGAAATGTGCGCCTTGACCGTCGCAAGACTCATGTAGAGCCGTTCGGCGATCTCGGCGTTCGACGCCCCGCGGGCGAGCTCTACGGCCACATCACGCTCGCGTGCGGTGAGTCGGTCGACACGTTCGACCGCGGATGACGTCCGGTGACCGCCGCTGGTGACGACCTGCTTGATCAATGCGGCGGTCACCGAGGGACTCAGGGCCGGTCGACCGTCGAGCACCTGGTGGATGGCCGCGACGATCTCGTCGGGTGGCGTGTCCTTGAGCAGGAATCCGTCGGCACCCATCGCGAGCGCGCGGACGACGTAGTCGTCGGCGTCGAAGGTCGTGAGCACGATGATCGCGGGTGGCGAGGCCAGTGCCTTGAAGCGGCCGGTGGCCGCGATCCCGTCGAGCCCCGGCATCCGCAGATCCATGAGGACGAGATCCACGGGCGCCGTGGCATGGGTGTCGAGGGCCTCCTGCCCGTTGCCCGCCTCCGCGACGATGTCGAGGCCGGCATCACCGCCGAGGAGGAGCCGGAGTCCGGAACGGACGAGGGGGTCGTCATCGACGATCATGATGCGGGCGGTCATGACTGCCACGGTAACCAGACGTGCAACAGGAACCGTTTGTCGTCGCTCACGGTCACCGACTGCCTGCCGCCGTGCAACCCGACCCGCTCGGCCAGGCCGACGAGGCCGAATCCTGATGTGGGAACACCTGAACCCGCCGTCAGCGGTAGCGGATTCTCGACGAGCAGATCCACACCGTGCTCGGGTCCGCCCCGGATGTGCATGGTCACCGGCGCGCTCGGCGCATGACGCCGCGCATTGGTCAAGGCTTCCTGCACACACCGATACAGCGTGCGTGAGATCGCCGGGCCCAGCGAATTCACATCGATGTCGCATCGGCTGTCCACACGCATCCCCAGCCGGAGCGCCTCCTCGATCAGCGCGGCCAGGTCCGGAACCCCTTGCGGTTCCTCGGGCGCGGCGTCGCCGGGCCCCTCCCGCAGAACCCCGAGCACCTCCCGCAGCTCGGTCAACGCCAGGTGCGAGGTCTCCTGGATGGTCTGCGCCGTCTCGCGGATCTGCTCTCCGGACAGGTCCGAACGGTAGGCCAATGCGCCCGCGTACATGCTCATCGCCGAGATCCGATGCGCGAGGATGTCGTGCATCTCGCGTGCGATCCGCGCCCGTTCGAGCGAACGCGCCTGCATCACCTTCGCCTGCTGTTCGGCCTCGGAGGCCAGCGCGCGCGCCTGCCAGCTGGCGAGAAGCTCACGCCGCGACCCGATGTAGAGACCCCACGCGACCATCGCCGCCGTCGCGACCACCGTGACCGAGTAACTGACGATGACGGGATCGTTCGCCTCGGTCGGAGTGGCGAAGAAGGCGAGGGCGATGATCCCCGCGACAACGGACAACACCGCCTGCGGGATGATCTCGCGCCACCGACGCCGGGTCGACAGGGACACCATGGCGAGAATGCCCGGTCCGAGAGACGACGACGACACGATGGTCACGATGTTCGTGAACGTCGTGACCGGTACGGGATGGCTTCGGCGCCACCAGATGACGATGTAGGAGAGCACCCCGAGTGCGAGGTCGGCGACGAACCACCACCGGGCCTCGTCCCACAGGTACGACGCACGGGTGGCGAAGGTGCCGGCCGAGACGCAGAGCATCACCGCGAGCCGCCACAATCGGCCGGCCCACGTCATCGGTGGTTGGTACTGCTCAGGACGCACAACCGTCACCGTAGTCGGGCGCCGGTGGTGCCCGCGCCCTCCCGATGGGTGTCGACCCCTACGACTTTCGGTCGATACGACGCTGTCCGGAGGTCCGATGTGCGCGCCATCCGGGAACGACACGATGGACGACATGATCACAGTGAAGAATCTGACGAAGCGCTACGGCGACTACGTCGCAGTCGACGACGTGTCCTTCACCTGCCGCCCCGGGCAGGTGACCGGATTCCTGGGCCCCAACGGCGCCGGGAAGTCGACGACGATGCGGATCATCGCCGGGCTGACGCCGCCGACGTCGGGGGTGGCGCAACTCTACGGCGTCGACTACCGGTCCATCCCGAATCCCGGCACGCAGGTCGGCATCCTCCTGGACGCCTCGGCTCAGCACGCCGGCCGGACGGGCGCGGAGGTCCTGCGACTGTCGGCGATGACCATGGGCATCGGCCACGACCGCGTCGACGAGATGCTCGAGCTGGTCAGCCTCACCCCGGAGGAGGCAGGGCGACGAGTGCGCAACTACTCCCTCGGCATGCGCCAGCGTCTCGGTATCGCCGCAGCCCTGCTCGGGGACCCGAAGATCCTGATCCTCGACGAACCGGCCAACGGACTGGACCCGGCGGGCATCCACTGGATGCGAACCCTGCTGCGCGGGTACGCCGATCGCGGTGGCACGGTGCTGCTGTCGTCGCACCTGTTGCACGAGATCGAGATCGTCGCCGACGACATCGTCGTGATCGGCAACGGCCGGATCGTGGCCCAGGGCACCAAAGACGAACTGCTCGCCGGCGCCGGGACACGCGTCCGATCACTCGACGACGCGACCCTCGGCGAGGCGCTGAACGCAGCCGGGATCACCGTGGGCCGCAACGCCTCCGGCGGACTCGATGTCGACGCCGACCCCGTCGACGTGGGCCGCGCCGCGGCCGCCGTCGGCGTCGTCCTCACCGAGCTGCGGCCCGCGGACGGCGCCCAGCTCGAGGCGATGTTCCTGCAGCTGACCGCGGACACCCAGCGTGAACACACCACACTCGAAGGAGCAGCTCGATGACCCTCGCCGACTTCGGCACCCCCGTGCCGCACACCGACGTGATCGACGTCGAGCGCCCCGGAATCCCGTTCTCCCGACTCGTCCGCGTCGAACTGCGCAAGCTCGTCGACACGCGTGCGGGTTTCTGGCTGACCGCCTCGATCGGAGTCATCGCGGCGATCGTCGTGATCGCGATGCTCATCGCGAACCGCAACAGCCCCGAGAACCTCAACCTCGGACAGTTCTTCGGGATGATGAACATCCCGACCGCCATCATCCTGCCCATCCTCGCGATCCTGCTCGTGACCGGGGAATGGAGCCAACGCACCGCGCTGACGACATTCACCCTCGAACCCCGACGGCAGCGCGTCGTCGGAGCGAAGCTGGTGGCGGCGCTCCTCACCGCCGTCGCGGCGGTCGCGGTCGCGCTCATCCTCGGCGTCATCGGCAACGGGATCGCCGGTCTGGCGTTCCCCGATCCCGCCGGCTCCTGGGACCTCACGCTCGCCGGGTTCGTGAATTCGTTTGTCTCGCAGACCTTCGGCTTGCTGCTCGGTTTCGGCTTCGCCGCCCTGATCCTGAACACCCCGGGCGCGATTGTCGCCTACTTCGCGCTGCCCACCGCTCTGACCGTGGTCAGCCAGCTGGTCCCGTGGTTCAAGGACAATCTCGGCCAGTGGGTGGACACCGGCCTGACGAACGTGCCCTTTCAAGAGGGCGACTGGGCGACCGGGGGCGAATGGGCGAGGATGCTCGTCTCGGCAGTGATCTGGATCGGACTGCCCCTGGCGTTCGGGGTGCTACGGATTCTGCGGTCCGAGGTCAAGTAACGGATGCCGCTGGATGGCACCACGGTCACGGTCGCCGTAAGCGCCGCTGCCACACCGCGATCGGTGTTACGGTTTTCGGGTTCTCGAGAAAAGAGGAACCCACGTGTCGTCGACCACGCCCACCTCGCAACCACCTGCCGCTCCGGAACCGGACGAAGCACCGGTTCCGGAGCAGTCCGGCGCCACCAGCCCGGCAGAAGGACAGAAGCCGTCGTGGTGGCGGCGGCGGCTCCACCGGTATTCCTGCGTCGGGTTGACGGTCGCGCTCGTCTTCCTGTGGCTGTCGGTGACGCCGTCGCTCCTGCCGCGCGGGCCGCTGTTCCAAGGCATCGTGAGCGGGGCCTCGGCCGCGGTCGGGTACGGCCTCGGTGTGCTGGTGTCCTGGCTGATCCGTTACATGATCTCCCGGGAGGAACCCTGGCCCGCGCCGATGCGCCGACTCTGGGCGGCGCTGGGCCTGGCCGCGATCGCGGGCACCGTCGTCATGCTGGTCGCGTTCCAGCGGTGGCAGGACCAGGTCCGGACGATGATGGGCGTCGACCTCCTGTCTTGGACGGCCTACCCGCAGATCCTGCTCATCGCCGTGGTGGTCTTCGCCCTGCTGATGACCATCGGGCAGGCGTGGGGCGACGGGGTGAAGTGGCTCGTCCGGAAACTCAATCGCGTGGCGCCGCCGCGTATCTCGGCCTTCGCCGCGGCGACCATCGCGATCATCATCACGGTGCTGGTCCTCAACGGCGTCGTCGCCAACTACGGTATGCAGGCGCTGAACTCGTCGTTCGCCGCGGTCAACGACGAGACGACCGCGGACTCCAGTCCGCCGACCACCCCGCAGCGCTCGGGCGGTCCGGGCTCGCTGGTGACCTGGGATTCGCTCGGGCGTCAAGGCCGGATCTTCATCTCGGTGTCGCCCACCGTGGAAGAGCTGAGCGCGTTCAACGGGTCCCCCGCCATGGAACCGATCCGCGCCTACGTCGGGCTCGGCTCGGGTACAGATCTGCGTGCCAATGCCGAACTCGCCGCAGAGGAACTCGTCCGCGCCGGCGGGTTGCAGCGCAAACTCATCGCGGTCGCCTCCACCACCGGCACCGGGTGGATCAACCAGGCGACGGTGGACTCGCTCGAGTACATGTACAACGGCGACACGGCGACGGTGAGCATGCAGTACTCGTACCTGCCGAGTTGGTTGTCGTTCCTCGTCGACAAGGAACGCGCGCGGCAGGCCGGGCAGGCGCTCTTCGAGGCGGTCTCGGAACGGGTGCGCGAGGTACCTGAGGCCCAACGCCCCAAGCTCGTCGTCTTCGGCGAGAGCCTCGGCTCGTTCGCGGCCGAGTCGGCGTTCGGGACCATCCCGGCGCTGAGCGCGCGCACCGACGGTGCGTTGTTCAGCGGACCGACCTTCAACAACAAACTGTGGGTGGACACGACCGGGTCACGCGACGACGGGACGCCGGAAGTGTTGCCCACCTACGACGACGGACGACAGGTCCGATTCATCGCCGACGCACCCGACCTCGACAAGCCGACCACCGAGTGGACGTCGCCGTCGGGTCGCGCGGTGTATCTGCAGCACGCCTCCGATCCGATCTCGTGGTGGAACCCGCGACTGATCCTCCGCGAGCCGGACTGGCTCGAGGAGGAACCCGGACGCGACGTGCTGTCGGCGATGCGGTGGATCCCGTTCGTGACCTTCTTGCAGGTCAGCGCCGACATGGCGGTGTCAGTCGGAGTCCCCGACGGCCACGGACACAACTACATGTCCGCGATCCCGGCAGCCTGGGCCAAGATCCTGCAGCCGCCGGGCTGGACCGAGGCCGAGACCGAACGTCTGATCCCTCTGCTGACGAGGGACTGATCGGCACCGCCGCCCGGTGGAGCAATTTCGGTCGGGCGGGAACGGCTTTCGCGGTTCCATACTCAGAGGGTGACCTCTACCGACCGTGACCGTCTCCGGCAGCTTCTCGACGCGGTGCTGTCCGAGGACAACACCTCGCTCGACGACATGGCCTCGGGCGCCTACGCGTCGCCGTTCCACTTCACCCGGCAGGTCCGGCGCGGTGCCGGCGAGGCACCGGTGGCCCTGCGGCGCCGCGTCCTCCTCGAACGTGCGGCGTGGCTCCTCCAGCGGGGACAGTCGGTGACCGACGTGGCCTTCGAGTCCGGGTACTCGTCCGTCGACGGCTTCTCGCGTGCCTTCAGCCGCGCCTTCGGACACAGTCCCGGCCGCATGGGTGCGGTGGGAGAGCACAGCCACTGGCTGCCGGCGCCGAACGGCATCCACTTCCACTCGCCCACTGCGCTGTACGTCGACAGCGGCTCACCCACGACCGAGGATGCGGGCAACGTGGTGATGCTCATGATTCGCCACGACCTCGACGACATCGAGGCGCTCCTCGACGCCGCGAAGGGGCTCGACGCCGCGTCGTGGACCGCGCCGCGTCTCGCGGGTAACCAGCTGCTGTCCTGGAGTGGACCGGAAGAGTCTCTCGCAGAGGTCATTTCCCATCTCGTCGGCGACAAACTCCCCTGGTTGTCGACGATCGAGGGAGCCGACCTGCCGCCGGCCGCACCGACCCAACTGACCGACCTCATCGAGTTGCATCGCGACATTGCACCGCGCTGGCTCGCCCTGATCCGTGACATCGACCGACGCGGCGCGTGGCAGGACCGCGTGATCGACGCCTTGTGCGACCCACCCGAATCGTTCCTGCTCTCCCAGATCGTCGCGCACGTGTTGACGTTCTCCGCACATCGTCGGCTCGTCGCCCGCTGGATGCTGCGGGACTCCGGCGTCGACGTCACCGCCCCGACTCTCGATCCCGACCCGATCATGTGGCACCGCAGACACTCCGGAGGATTCTGATGGCATTCCGCTACTACACGGCAACGACCCTCGACGGCTTCCTCGCCGACGACCGGGACAACCTCGACTGGCTGCTCAGCCAACCGCTCGAGGAGGGCGGGCCGATGAACTACGACGACTTCTTCCGGCAGGTCGGTGTCGCCGTGATGGGCGCGACGACCTACCGGTGGATCCTCGACCACGAGGTCTCCGACGGGAAGCCGTGGCCATACGACATACCGACGTTCGTCTTCACCCATCAGTCACTGACGCCGGTGTCGGACACCATCTCGGTGGTCGCCGGGAGCCCCGCAGACCTCCGTGACCGTCTGGTCGACGCAGCGGGCGACCGCCACGTCTGGGTCGTGGGCGGCGGCGACCTCGCCGCGCAGTTCGCCGAAGCCGGAATGCTCGACGACGTCATCGTGTCGATCGCGCCCGTCACCTTGGGGTCGGGCCGACCACTCTTCCCGCGCGCCTACGACTTCGAGTTGCAGGACTTCGCACGCAACGGCGCGTTCCTGTGTGCGCGCTACTCACCCGTAGGGCCGCGATCGACTCCCGCGAGGGTCTGACCGGTCGTCGGGCGACGGGCCGGCCCGCGGCGTTCAGCCCTCGCCGACCGAGTTCCGCATGGCGTCGGGCACCTCACCGCGAGCCCACCGCGGCAGGATGAAGATGCCCTCGGACTCGGCCGTGAGCTGGCCGTCGACCGAGATCGTCCCTGTGACGAACGTCTTCACACCCTCGACCCGATCGACGCGCGCCTCGCCGCGGATCACCCCGAGCGGCGTACCGCGCCGATACCGGACGGTGAGGGTGCCGGTCATCCCGGGCACACCCTGGAACTCCGCGGTCGAACCCAGCAGCTGGTCGAAGACGAGCGCGAGCACGCCGCCGTGGACGAGTCCGGCCGGACCCTCGTACTGGGGACCGAGTGCGACCTCGAGCCAGCTGTACTCGGATTCGTGATGGAGCTCGACCGGCGGTGCGATCGGGTTCCGCCGCCCCAGAACGGCATTGCCCCAGGACCGTTTGGTGCCGTCGGAGTTGAATCGGATGCCGAACGGGCCCGGCAGCTGGTCCTTCCGGAGGATCTCGGTGGCGGCGGCGATGAGCCGCCTCGCCTCCGCGATGTCTGTCTCACCGACCTCGGTGCGCACCGTCGCATCGATCAAGTCCCGGACGCTGCCCGCGATCGCGGACGCGAGTTCGGTCCGGTGCGCGAGTTCCTCCGGGTCGATGTCCTCCTGGATGTATCCGCTCATGTGCCCATCTAACAGGGTCGACGCACCGCTCTCGGCCCGACCGGTCGCCGTCGGTTGCCGTCGGCGGATCCGGACACCGCCGGTTCTGACCGCCGAGTAGGCTCCCTCGCATGACAGACCACGCCTGGAACGACCGCGCCTGGACCGCGTTCGACATCACCGTCTCCGACCACATCGCCGAGGTCACCCTCATCGGCCCGGGCAAGGGCAATGCCATGGGACCGGACTTCTGGCAGGAACTCCCAGAGCTGTTCGGGCACCTCGACACCGATCCGGAAGTGCGCGCGGTGGTGCTGACGGGGTCGGGCAAGAACTTCTCCTACGGCCTCGACCTCGTCGCGATGGGCGGGACGCTGTCGGCCGTCCTCGCCGGGGACGCCAAAGCCGCGCCGCGCACCGAATTCCTCGACTCGCTGCGCACACTCCAGGCCGGCATCACCGCGGTCGCCGACTGTCGCAAGCCGGTCGTCGCGGCCGTGTCCGGCTGGTGCATCGGTGGCGGCGTGGACCTGATCTGCGCGGCCGATGTGCGCTACGCCAGCGCCGACGCCAAGTTCAGCGTGCGTGAGGTGAAGGTCGGGATGGTCGCCGACGTGGGCACACTCGCGCGCCTGCCGTTCATCATCGGCGACGGTCACATGCGGGAGCTGGCGCTGACCGGCAAGGACATCGACGCCGCCCGCGCCGAGAAGATCGGTCTGGTCAACGACGTCGCCGACGATCAGACCGCCGTGCTCGAGCTCGCCCGCTCGACCGCCCGCGAGATCGCCGACAACCCGCCGCTCGTGGTCCACGGCATCAAGTCCGTTCTCGACCATTCGCGCAGCGCCGCCGTCCACGACAGCCTCCGCTACGTCGCCGCGTGGAACTCCGCGTTCCTGCCCAGCGAGGACCTCACCGAGGCCATCACCGCCGTCTTCGAGAAGCGCAAACCCGAGTTCAAGGGCCGCTGAGTCGCCCTGAGCTTCGAGGCTCGTCGACCTCAACGCGCTCCGTGGTCGCTTGCTCCGCCCGGCGGCTTGCGCTCCTCGCACCTCAGTACCTGCGGCCTGGCGGCCGTCGTGGACTACGAAAGAACACGCGTGGGCTTCCACATCTCTGCTCCCTGAGGTGCGAGCGAAGCGAGCCACGAAGGGCTCCGCAACCTGCCTCACCAGGCCCTTCGTGGCTCGTCGCTGGCGCTCCTCGCACCTCAGGGAGCAATGGTCATGTCGTTCCTTTGGATTAGGGAGCAATGGGGGCCGCTTCTTTCGGCTCAGGGAGCAGAGGTCCCACGGTAGACGTGCTCGGCCAGCGGGTGTGCGGCGTCGAGATCGGTGAGGAGTCGGACGCCGTCGAAGGGCGGGCCGTGCGGCGGTTCCACGGACACCTCCGGGGCTCGGCGAGAGATGGTGTCGACGAACCGGTTTCGGAGTCGATCACTGGCCGACATCACACCGCCGACCCAGCTCACGCGTGCTGGCTCGCCGGGCCCGCGGCCGCTGCGGTCGAGCGCGGTCATCGCCGACGTCGCCAGTTCGTCGGCGGCGTCGTCGATGACCTGTTGGGCCGCCGCATCCCCGGCCTCCGATGCGGCGTCGACCGCCCGGGCGAACGCGGCGATGCGTGCGACGCGGTCGGGGTCGGCCTGCACCGACATGTACAACTCGGCCAGCGGACCGAATTCCTCCTCGGTGGCCACGCGGAGTGCCGTCTCGGGCCCCCGGCCGTCGAAGGCGCGCAGTGCCGCGGTGATGCCCGACCGCCCGATCCAGTAGGCACTACCGGCGTCGCCGAAGAGGTATCCCCAGCCGTCGACCCGGCGGACACCGCCCCGGCCGACCCCGAGGGTGACCACGCCCGTCCCGACCGCGGTGACCGCGCCGAACTCGTGACGATTCGCGGCCAGATACGCGGTCACCGAATCATGGGCGAGGGCAACGGAGTCGACGCCTGCGTCGGCGAGCGCGGCGAGGAGATCGATTGGGCGGGAGGCGCCGGGGGTCAGTCCGGACACGCCGGCCGCGACCACCGACGGGCCGGGCGACCCGTCGGGACCCGACCTCACCATCGCCGTTCGAAGGATGTCCCGCACGGTTGCGGCGATCTGCTCCACGACCGGTCGGTCGGTACGGATCGGGGGCGCGTCGTGGTCGGAACCACCGTCGGGCGTCTCGATCCGCACGCGGGTGCCGGTCTGGCCGCCGTCGATCAAGATGTGCGTCACGCTGTCACCGGTCGTCACGGACCGCAACGCTACCTCGGTGCCCATCCGCCCGGAGGGCATCGAACCGTCACGGCGTCGGCGGAGACTCGACACGGGTCCGGGGAGTCGACGTCGATTCGCCGAATCCCCGTGACACACTGGGCGCATGACGGTGCGGCGCGGACTCGCGGTGAAGATCGGGTCGATCTCCTGGATGCCTCGCTTCCTCCCGCAGATCGTCAGGTGCGACAGCGTTCTTCAATCTGTGTCGGGACAGCGGCTGAGCCTGCTCGACATCGGTGATCTGCCGAACATCACGATCCGGGTCCCGGGCCGCAAGAGTGGTGCGATCCGGACGACGCAACTCCTGGCCGTCCCGGACGGGTCGGACTGGTTGATCGCAGGCTCCTACTTCGGCGGTCCCAAGATGCCGGCGTGGGTCTTCAACCTCCGCGCTGCCGACGAGATCGAGATCATCGTCCACGGTGAGGTGTCGGAGGCGGTGCCCACCGAACTGGTCGACGCCGAGCGGGACGCGGCCTGGCAGACGCTGCGGGCGGTGTGGCCGAACTTCGATCTGTACGAGAAGCGCACCGACCGCCGCATCCCGGTGTTCCGGCTGCGACCGCGCTGACCCGACCTGGTCGGAACTCGGTGGGTCAGCCGTCGGTGACGAACTCGGGACTGCTCTCGGTGAGGTCGACATGGCCCACGAGGTACTGCTCGTCGACGGTCTCCACCCGGGGGCCGTCCGCGTCGTACTCGGGGGTGTAGGACACCCGCCAGCGCACCGGGCCGACGACGTCGACGACACCCAGACCCGACCCGTCCCGGCTGCTGTCCCCACTCGCATCCGAAACCGGAACACGGAGCAGATAGCGCAGCCCGGACAGGTCTTTCGGAGCCGTCCACCGCACACTGCCGTCCACCGCGGAGCGGTACAACCGTTGGGTACAGCCCGCGACCTGGCGCCCCGCATCGGCCTGGGTCGACGCCGCACACGCGGTCAGGTGCGCCGACACCGAATCGCTGACGGCTCCGGCGCCGGTGGCGCTCAGTTCGCCGACGACGCGGACGGACATGGGTCCTCTCGGCGTGGTCGGAGGATCGTCGTCTGCGACGCGCGCGACGAAGTCGGTGTCGCGGGAGCCCCAGCGGTGCGGTCCGGGGAACACGTGCACCGTGTCCCCTTCCTCGACCTCGCCGCCGAAGAACGTCGGTTGCACAACCCGTAGCGACTCGATCCGGACCGCGATCGCGCCGTCGACGACGGCCCAGCCGTCGGCGACCCGTACGGTCCGGATCTCGGTGTCGATGACCCGGGCACCCATCCGGTATCTCGCCCGGACGTTCTCCTCCGGCGCACCGTCGGCAGCAGACCGGACCTCGATGTCGCCCAGCGGCGCCGCGGAGCGTTGAGCCCGCAGGACGTTGTCGGACAGAAACCGGGTGTCGGGGCGCGGATCGATGACACCCAGAGCCGCGTCGGCGTCGGCATCGGCGAGCGCGTCGAGATAGGTCTGCACCGCCTCGGACGGGGTGGCCGCCCGCTCGTCCTCGCGGGCCAGCCCGACGACGAGCGCGGCGACCAGCACCACCGCCAGGACAACCGCCACGCCGCCGAAGACGACGATCCGTCTTCGGCGGCTCACGTGCGGCGTACCCGTGGTCTGGACAGACCGATCAGGACTCCGAACCGGCCGACGGTCCGCTCGCCGCGAACGATTCGGTCAGCCGACCGGCCAACAGCTTCGCGAACTCGGCCGGGTCGTCGAGCTCACCGCCCTCGGCGATCACGGCCATGCCGTACAGCAGCTTCGCCGTCGGCACCAGTTGTTCGTGATCCCCGGCTCCGTAGGCCTTGTTCAGCGCGGCGACGAGCGGGTGATCAGGGTTGAGCTCCAGTGCCCGCTTGGACTTGGGGAATTCCTGACCGGACGCCCGGTAGAGCTTCTCCAGCTGCGGAGACATCGAGAACGTGTCACCGACCAGGCACGCCGGCGACTCGGTGAGGCGCGACGAGAGTCGCGTCTCACTCACGTCGTCGGAGAGGGTGCTCGTGAGCCACCCCAGCAGGTCGGCGTAGGTCTTGTTCTGCTCCTCCTTGGCGGAATCGTCGGCGTCCTCGTCGTCACCGTCGAGGTCGACGGCGCCCTTGGCGATCGACTGGAACGACTTGCCGTCGAACTCCGCACCCGCCGAGACCCACATCTCGTCGACGGGATCGGACAGGACGAGAACCTCGATTCCCTTGGCGCGGAACGCTTCCATGTGCGGCGAGTTCACGATCTGCTGACGCGATTCGCCGGTCATGTAGTAGATCGTGTCCTGACCGCTCTTCATCCGGCCGATGTAGTCGGCGAGTGTGGTCAGTTCGTCCTCGGAGTGGGTGGTCGCGAACGACGAGGCCTTGAGGAGCGCCTCGCGGTTGTCCGGATCGTTGACCAGACCTTCCTTGAACACCCGGCCGAAGGCATCCCAGAACGTGCGGTAGTCGTCGGGCCGGCCGGCGCGCATCTCGGTGACCGTCGAGATCACCTTCTTGGTGAGCCGGCGACGGATCGCGCGGATCTGGCGGTCCTGTTGCAGGATCTCGCGGGACACGTTCAGCGACAGGTCGGCCGCGTCGACGACACCCTTGACGAAGCGCAGGTACTCCGGCATCAGTTCGGCGCAGTCGTCCATGATGAAGACGCGCTTGACGTACAGGTGGATGCCGACCTTGCTGTCGCGCATGAACAGGTCGAACGGTGGCTGCGTCGGGATGAACAGCAGCGCCTGGTACTCGAAGGTGCCCTCGGCCTGCAGCGTGATGGTCTCCAGCGGCGCATCCCAGGCGTGGGAGACGTGCCGGTAGAACTCCTGGTACTCCTCGTCGGTCACCTCCGAGCGCGACTTGGCCCAGAGCGCCTTCATCGAGTTGATCGTCTCGGCCTCGACGACCGTCTTCGTCTCCGGCGCTTTCTTCTCGTCCGCGTCGTCGGCGTCGGAGGCCTCGGTGTCGGGGGTCTCCACCGGAACGGTCTTCTCGACGTCCATCCGGATCGGCCACGCGATGAAGTCCGAGTACCGCTTCACGAGCTGGCGAAGCTTGGTCGGATCCGAATAGTCGTAGAGGTGATCCTCGGTGTCGACGGGCTTGAGCGCCAACGTGACCGAGGTGCCCTGCGGGGCGTCGGGGACGTCGTCGATCGTGTAGGTTCCGTCGCCGGTCGACTCCCAGCGGGTGCCGGTGCTCTCCCCCGCCTTACGGGTCACCAACGTGACCTTGTCGGCGACCATGAACGTCGAGTAGAAGCCGATGCCGAACTGACCGATCAGTTCCTCGGCCGCAGCGTCGGACACCCCGTTCGCGCGAGCCTCCGCGAGCGACCGGCGCAACTCGGCCGTGCCCGAACGGGCCAGCGTGCCGATCAGGCCGACGACCTCGTCGCGGGTCATGCCGATGCCGTTGTCGGCCACGACGAGGGTCCGGGCCTCGGCATCGGGGTCGAGCGTGATGTGGAGGTCGGAGGTGTCGACGTCGAGGTCTTTGTCGAGCAGGGACTCCAGCCGCAGCTTGTCCAGTGCGTCGGACGCGTTGGAGATCAGCTCGCGCAGGAAGCTGTCCTTGTTGGAGTAGATCGAGTGGACCATGAGATCCAGCAGCTGCCGGGTCTCGGCCTGGAACTCGTGGACTTCGGGCTGAGCGCTCATCGCAGACCTCCATGTTCTGTTCTCGTGCACCGGACGGACGAACATCTCCGCGCCGGTGCGACACGTGTGACGGACACCGACTTTACCGAGCGGTGGTGTGGCTACCCTGGGTCGGGGACCGACTACCCCGCACGACATCCGTGCCGTGCGGGAACGATCAGGAAGCCAGGTGGATGGGCACACCCCGACTGCTGTTGGTGCACGCGCACCCCGACGACGAATCACTGTGGACCGGTGGACTCATCGCGCGTCACACCGACGCCGGCGGCGAGGTCGACCTCGTGATGTGCACCTGGACCGACGGCACCGTCCGGCACCGCGAACTCGCCGACGCGGTCGACATCCTCGGCATGCCGCGACCACCGATCATGCTCGGCTATGCCGACGACCGGCGACCAGAATCCGCACCCGATGCGCAGCGGCTGTGCGAGGCGTCGTTCGACGAACAGGTCCGTGCGCTCACCCACCACATCCGGGCACTGCAACCCGACATCGTCATCACCTACGACCCGCTGGGTATCTACGGTCACCCCGACCACGTCCACGCGCACCGGCTCGCGTGCGCGGCGGCCGACGCGGCGGCGTCGACGAAGCTCTATCACCGCGCCGGGCCGGCGTGGCGCGTGCGTTCGCTGTACTTCGCCACCATCCCGGAGTGGATGATGGACATCCTCGCGGAGAGCCTGTTCGCGGACATCCCCCGGGAGCAGCTACCCGGCACCCCGGAGTCCGAGATCGACGTGGTCGTCGATGTGTCGGATCTCGCGGCCCGCAAGAGGGCGGCCGTCACCGCCCACCGTTCCGAGATCGATCGCAGCCGGGCCATCTCCGGCTTCATGTCGCTGCCCGACGACATCCAGGAGAAGCTGCTCGGCGTCGAGTGCTATCAGCGCCGCGACCTCGTCCCCGGTGGTTGCGACCTGATCTAGGAGCGGTCGAACGGCGTCACCGCCGATCGCAGACCGCTGGCGCGCTGCACGCGGCGGTCGACCGCCGCGGCCAGCACCTCGGGTGTCCCGACGATCCGCACGTGGTCGCGGGCGCGGGTGATGGCGGTGTACAGCAACTCCCGGGTGAGCAATTCTGAGCCCGTGGGCGGGAGGATCACCGTGACCTGCCGGAACTGGCTGCCCTGGCTGCGGTGGATGGTCATCGCGTGGACCGACACGACGTCGGCGAGCTGCGTCGGGTGCAGGAGTCGCACCGATCCGCCGCGACGGAAGGCGACCCGGACGCCGTCGGCCCCCTGCGTCCGGCCCTCGGGATCGGCGATCACCACGCCCGTGTCGCCGTTGAACGTCGCCGTCTGGCGGTCGTTGGCGGTGACCAGGATGGGCTGTCCCGCATACCATCCGGCTAGCTCGGCGCCGGCGGTGCCCAGCCACTCGGTGATCCTGGCCGACCAGCCACGGACACCCCATGACCCCTCCCGGTGCGCGCACAGCACCCGGTGGGCGTCGAGCGCGTCGAGCGCCCCGTCGGCATCGGCACGACGGGCCGCTGCCCGCAGCGCCCGGCCCCATTCGATGAGATCGGCACGGACGGCATCGAGGTCGTCGGGCGCCACGAGTTCGACGTTCGGGACGTCGTCCGCGGCGACCAGTCTCAGGACTTCGTCTGCGTCACCGGCGTTCACGGCCGCCGCGACCCGCGAGATGCCGCCGCCGAAACGGAATTGGCGCCGCAGGGTGATGACGCCACCGGCGAGATGATCGGTGTCCTCGGGTTCCAGTTCATGATCGGCATCCCCGCCCACCGCCTCGAGCGCGGCCTGTGATACCGCCGTCATGGTTCCCGACTCTCCTTGCACTCCAGCGACATCCGCCCGTTCGACGAGATCCGCGAGCACCGCTCCGGCCTCGACCGACGCGAGCTGATGCGGGTCACCGACGAAGATCACCCGTGCATCCGGCCGGACTGCGTCGAGCAGACGGCTCATCGCGGTCATCGACAGCATCGAGGTCTCGTCGACGACGATGACGTCGTGCGGCAGTGTCCGCCCGCGGCCGTACCTCGGGTTGGCACCCGGGCGCCAGCCGAGCAACGAGTGGAGCGTGACGGCGTGCGCCGTGACGGGAACCGTCGACTCCGCTTCCACCGAGGCCTGCAGCTGAGCCGCCGCCCGGCCCGTCGGCGCGCACAGTCCGATACGGAGGCCGGGTCCCTGCAGGGCGTCCAGCACCGCGAGAATGCGTGCGACCGTGTAGGTCTTGCCGGTGCCGGGACCGCCCGCCAGGACGGTGGTCCAGCGGGTCGCGGCGACCGCTGCCGCCAGCTTCTGCAGGTGCCCGTCCTCGGGCGAGGTGTAGACGGCGGCTATCGCAGCGCGCAGCGCATCGGCTTCGACCACGGGTGTCGTCTGTGCGCGGCGGGCCAGCGTCTCGCGGATCGTCTGTTCCTGCCGAAAGTACTTCTGGAGGTACACCAGCGGCCCATCGATGGACCGTCTCACCACCAACGGACGCAACGGACCCGCCTCGCTGCCCGCGACGAGCGGGCTCTCGAGCAGTGCGTCGAGCACCGCATCGGACGACGGGATGGTGAGGTCGGCGGTGTCGTCGCCGGCCAGCTCGCCCAAACGGTCCAGCGCGAGGCACGTCGAACCGAGCCGCACCGCACGGACCGCCAGCGCGGCGCCGAGACGCGCGGTCTCGGACACCGGCTCGGCGCACATCGTCACGAGACGGTCGGTGATGTGCACGTCCGCGGCGGCGAGGACTCCGGCCTCGTTCCATTCGGCGAGCACACCGGTGGCCCACTCCACCACCTGGACGTCGGACACGGTCATCGGGACGCTCCCGCCAGTGCATCGGACAATGCGAGGATCAGGTCTGCGGGCAGATCCCACTCGAACACGCCGCAACCGGGCGGCGTGCCCGGCCCGGCCATCCCGCGCACGAAGTGGTACTGCACCGGGCCGAGATGCCGGACCGGATCGTAGCCGACGACGCGCCAGCGCAGATACCTGTGCAGCGCAACCGAATACAGCATCGCCTGCAGCGGATAGTGGGCGGCGATCATCTCGCCTGCCATGGCCTCGGTGTCGAAGTCCTCGACGACCAGGTCCCCCGCCCGGATGCGGTTGGTCTTGTAGTCGACGACCACGTAGCGGCCGTCCGGGGTGCGCAGCACCGAGTCGATGCTGCCCGTCAGGAAGCCGCGCAGTTCACGATCGGGGAGCTCGCGGAGGTGATCGACGTAGTCACGCAACGGATCGTCGTCGGGCAGATACCGGTCCAGCAGTTCGGCGAACACCCCCGGCGTCGCCCCACGGGCGCCGGGGGCGCGATCCGGCGGCCCCAGTGGGAGCTCGAAGTCGAGCTCGGCGAGGCGATCTCCCGGCTCGACGCCCCAGAGATCGCCGAAACCGAGTGGCGTGGTGAGGACGCCGACGAGCGCGGCGACCAGTACGTCGGCGTCGATGTCGGCCGGCAGGACCCCGAGTGCGCGCGAACACAATTCGCGCACGTGGGTTTCGATGTCGGGCTCCGAGGTGTCGACGTATTCGAGGACCTCGTGCACCAGGGTGCCGAACGCCGCCCCGTAGGGCAGCCCGTTCATAAGCGACGGCGTTCCCGCTCGGCGCCCCTCGGCGGGCGGCTCGTCGAGCTCGATCGGGTCGGCGACCGGCTCGTCACCGAGGATGTCGTCGGCCGGTTCGCTGCCGGTGGTGACGACAGAACCGGCGGGCCCCCCGGGTGCGCCGTGCGCGACGTCGGCGACGATGGCCGAGTACGACGTGCGACGCCATTCCTGATCGATGGCGCGCCGGAACCGCGCGACCCCGAGGGTCGCCGTCTCGACATCGGCGTGCGGCGGGGCCGCCACCGCACCGGCCTCGATCCGGCCGGCGGGCTCGACCGAGATCGCGGCATCGCGCCCGGTCAGGGTGCGCAGGACGCCGACGCACGTGGCGTCGTCGTCGGGTATGGGGACGTCGGGGGCGACCGACCACACCGATTCGCCGGTCTCGGAAGGGATTCGGGTCGCGGTGTCGCGCCCGAAGATCAGCCGGTGCAGCGGCCCGCTCGTGGTGTTCATCGACGGCGCCCACCACGCCACGACCTGCGATTGCGCCCGCGTCAGCGCGACGTAGAGCAGCCGGAGGTCTTCGCCGGCCGTCTCCTCGGCGTACCGCTTGCGCCGCGCCGCGCGGCCGGGCGCCTGCCCGCCACCGACATCGAGACGCCGGGTACCCGACTCGTCGTGGTAGGTGATGTTGCCGCGGTCGCCGATCCACGTCCCGTCCCAGCCGTAGGGCACGTAGACGATCGGGAACTGCAGGCCCTTGCTGGCATGCACGGTCATGATCTGGACGGCCTGGGTGTCGCGGTCGAGTCGTCGACTCTGGTCTTCGTATCGCTGGCGCGCGGACGTGTCGGCGATCCGCTCGGCCAGCCACTCGACGAGGCCGCTGACTCCCGCCGAGGTCTCGACCACGTGCTTGTTGCAGAGCGCGGACACCTGCAGGAGATCGGTGAGGATGCGTTCACCGTTCTCGGTGGCCAGGACGCGCGCGGCGACACCGTGCGAGTCGAGCAGGCGCTGCGCCATCGCGGCGAACCCGCCCTGCACGAACACCCGTCCCAGCGATGCCAATTCGGCCCCGAGCTCGGCGACCTCGGGTTCGCCTGCGGTGGCCACCTTCTCGATCGACCAGCCGAGCAGGGTCGTGAGCGCCGCCAACCGCACGCGGTCCGCGCGGGAGGGTTGTTCGACGGCACGCATCACCCACAGCCAGTGCTGGGCCGCGGTCGTGGAGAACACGTTGACCCCCGACCCGATCACCGAGTTGATGCCGCGCTCGGCGAGCTCCCGCTGGAGCGGCTCGATGGTGCTGTTGAGTCGCACCAGGATCGCGATGTCGCCGGGATTCACCGGGCGGGAGGTTCCGTCGACCTCGAGCCGAGCGCCCTGGGCGAGGGTCTGCGCGATGTCGTCGGCGACATCGACCGCGATCCGGTCGCGGACGTCCTTCACCGCGGGCAGGTTGTAGGCGTTACGGGACGTGAAGTCGGTGCGCAGGAACGCGCGGATGCGTAGCGGCGGACGACCGTCGAGCCGGCTGCCCGGGTGTGCCGCCGAGACCGGATGCACCACGATGCCCGGATGTCCCAGCGCCGCTTCGCCGTACAGATGTCCGAGGGCGTCGACGAGCGCGCCGTCGGATCGCCGGTTCACGTCGAGCGCCTGCAAGGTGTCGGCCGAGGACACCGCGGCGAGGTAGCTCAGGACCTCGGCACCGCGGAACCCGTAGATCGACTGTTTGGGGTCGCCGACGAGGATGAGTCGGCGATGGCCGTGGAAACACCGGCGCAGGATGTCCCACTGCAACGGGTCCGTGTCCTGGAACTCGTCGACCAGGACCACGGTGAAGGTGTTGCGGATACGTTCGCACGCGCGCTCGCCGACCACCGGGTCGGTCACGATGCGTTGCAGGATGGCCTGCAGGTCGTCGTAGGTCCGTACGCGCGCATCACGTTTGCGCGCCTCGACGATGCGGCGGACCGCGGACGCGAAACTTACCCGACGGGCGGCCACCGCATCGCCACCCGGCCCGTCGGTCGACTCGGAGGTGTCCGGCGCCAGTGCGACCGACGCCTGGCGTACCGCGTCGCGGGCGATCGACCGCGCCTCGGTGAAGTCGAATTCCGGTGTGTCGCTTGCCCAGAAGCCGCGCAGGTAGAGGTCCAGCGCCACCTCTTCGGTGAGTTCGTCGACCTCTTCGACGATCGAGTAGACCAGTTCACGCTCACCCAGGAACCCCAGCGCCTCCAGCATGCGGTTGCAGAACGTGTGGGTGGTCGCGATCGTCGACGCGTCGAAGTCGCTCAGAGCGCGGGCGAGATTGCGACGACGGGTGGCGACCTCGTCCGGTGCTCCCTGCGCCAGCATCTGCAGCAGCGCGTCGTGGCCGGGGGCGGCACCGGGACGGTCGAGCCCGTCGAGCAACTCGCGCACACGGTCTCGCATGCGTTCGCGCAGCTCGGCGGTCGCGGCCCGGCTGAAGGTCACCAGCAGCATCTCCGAAATCGGGACACCCTCGGCGATGTGCCGTGCCGCGAGTCCGACGATGGCGTAGGTCTTCCCGGTTCCGGCGCTCGCCTCCAGGACCGTGGTGTGATCCGGCAGGTCGGCGGTGACGTCGAAGGTGGCCGGCCGTCTCACGTGCCCTCCCGGTGCTGATCGAGTGGCACCCACACGGTTCGGGCCAGCCCGGCGAACAACGGTTCGTCGTCGGCCATGCGCAGTTCGACACCGCCGACGGTGCGGTGGTCGGGTGTCGCGCCGTCGAGGAGGTCGTCGAAATCGATCTCGGCCAGCACGTCCCCGCCGAATGCGAGCTTCACATATGGGTCGTGCGCGGCACCGAATCTGTCGTCGAAGTTCCGGCGGGCGTTGGCGAGCGAGAACGTGCTGCGCCGGCCGGGCCCGTCGTTCTCGACGAACGTGTACGCGGGTTCCAGCGGCAGCGGCAGCGGACGACGAAGACCCTCGTCACGTAGCCGGACGAGGTCGTGGAGCAACGGAACCGGATCCTCGGGGCGCCGGAGTGTGATGGTGGTGGTCCCGCCGCCTCGCGGGGCCCGCCCGATCAGGACCGCCGAGTCCACCGACCGCGCCGCGGCATTGCCCTGGGTCGCGGCGGCGGCCACCGCGAGAAGCGTGATCCAGCCGCTGAGTTGCTGTTTGGCCTTGAGCTTGGAGTACGTCGGCCGCACCAACGCGGCCGGCCCGGTGTCGCCGAACACGTCACCGACCGTTCCGTGCACCCGGCGGCCGTCGGGTAGTCGGACCAGGACGTCGAGGGTCGTGGGAGTCCCTGTGCGCAACGGCTCGACGACGCCGTACAGCCGCGTGACCGTCCGCGAGATCGCGCGGAGCTCGCGGGTGCCGAAGGCGAACGGCGGCAGCGTGCCGCGCCGGAGCTCGGCCGCCTCGCACTCCCCGATGGACACCCCGGTCAGCATCCGGGAGAGGAATCGGTCGCCGATCCCCCACTTGTCCAGTGGTTCCAGTTCGACATCGAGCTGGTCGTCGTGTGGCCGGTCGTCGTCGGGGATGCGGGCACCGAGGCGCTGGCGGACGAACGCCACGATCGGGTCCACGTGGAAGTCGATGAGGGTCGCGAGGTCGATGTCCTCGGTGTCGGGGTTCCGTTCCGGCGCGGGCAGCACCTCGGCAGCGGCGACCACCACGCGCCGCGTCGGCTCGCGTAAGGCCTCGGCTCCGCGAAGCATCGACGCGTCGTGGCTGAACGGCCCCGCGATTCCCGGCACGCCACCGGGGGTGAAGTTCCGCGCGTCGAACCCGTGCAGCGAATGCCGGCGAACGGGACTCACGCCGGTCAGACCGGTGAGCGTGTCGACCAGTTCGCTCACGACCACAGCGGGCGGGATCCGCCGGCCGGAGACGGGGTCGGCGCCACTGTAGAAGACGAGGAGGGCATCTTGCGCGGCGCAGATCGCGTCGAGGAAACACTGCCGGTCCTCGTCCCGCGGATTGCGTTCGCCCACCAGCGGATCGACGCCGAGTACGTCATCCCCGTCGATACGCTGGACACGCGGGAACACCTCGGCGTCGATCCCGAGCAGCACGATCACCCGGTGCGGCACCGAGCGCATCGGCACCATCGTGCACACCGTCAGTTCTCCGGTGCGGAAGTTCGAGCGCGTCGGCCGGCCGGCGACCAGCGCCGACAGGAGGTCCCGCACGTCCGCCAGACGCAGCACCTCCTCCGGCTCGACCGGTCGGGTGTCCCCGAAGGCCTCGCTGAGCATTCGGATGGCCTGTGCGCGTTGCCAATCCTCGGCGGGCTCGGTCGCCGTCAGCGACGAGACGGCGTCGATGAGCGTCTCCGCCCATCGGTGCGCGGGAGCGGCTTCCCGCAGTTCGGCCAGCACCCGACCGAGTCGGTCGAGGAACTCGTCGAACCTACCGACGAGATCGATGCCGGTGCTCTCCACTCCGGCGAGCGGCAGTGCGGTACCGAGCCATTCGTCGTCGGCCTCCTCGGCGACGACGCCGAGGGCGATGCGGTCCAGGCCGGCGTCGAAGGTGCCCTGGCGGAACCGTTCGAGACCGTAGCGGGCGCGTTCGGCGACGCCTATCCCCCACCGGACGTTGCTGTGCGCCAGCCATTCCCGGATCAGATCCAGGTCGTCGTCGGTCATCGCGAACCGGGTTCGTACCGGCGGGGCGCCGAGGAGGTCGACGACGTCACCGGCGGTCACCCGGCCCGCGGCCAGCTCCACGACTCCGACGATCACGTCGAGGATCGGGTTCACATGGCGAATTCCACGGTCGGCGAGCCGAACTCGCAGGTCGAACGCCGGATGCGGCAGTCCCGCTTGTCCGAATGCGCCACGGATCAGGGGTGCGAAGGTCTCGACGTCCGGGCACATGATGAGGACATCGCGCGGCTGCAGCTCGGGATCGGCGGCGAACAGATGCAGCAACCGATCCCGCAGGACCTCGATCTGCCGCTCGGGCCCGTGACACGCGTGCACCTCTACGGACGGGTCCGCGGAGACGGTCGGGTCCGACGTGTCGGTCTGGTCCGACGTGTCGGTGAGGCCGGGCGCGGGAGCCAGGTCGTCGCGGATCCCCGACTGGACGACGTGCAGCGCGGTGTCGCCCAGCACCGACTCCCGCGGCACATGGTGCAGGTCCCGATCGACGATCGGAGCGAGCCGCAACTGGAGTTCCTGCAGATCACGGGAGAGACCGGCGAGCAGGGGGTTTCGCAGTTCGGGGAGCTCGCACTCCCCGCGTCGAGGTGGGACCCTATTGCCGGAGTCGGGGTCGACGAGGGCACCGAGTTCCGCCCACAGCCGTGGACTCGGGTGGGGCACGAACAGGTGGACGTCGTGGTGGACGGCCGCGGCCGCGGCGATCTGACGGAACGACTCGGTGATCCGCGTCGGCCCGAAGACCGACAGTCGTTCCGGCAATCCCCCCGCCGCGGGGTCGGTGCGCAGCCGATCGCAGACCGCGGCGAGATCCTCCGCGGGATGCGGCCGGCCGATCTCGGCGCGGACCGCGCGCCAGAACCCGGGCTGCCACGCCAGGTCGTCCCGCAGGGGGCGGCCGGCACCGTCGAGATCGTGGCCGGCGGCCCAGTCGGCGATCAGCGACGGACGCGACCGCCCGTACCGGTCGAACAACTCGGCCAGATGGCGTGCGGTGGCGTAGCGGCGCCCGACCCGGGGCGAGGAGGTGTCGCCCGCGCCGATGTGCCGCGCGATCACGTCGAGCGCGGGGTCGTCGACGCGGTCGTCGAGGACACGCAGCACCGGCCACGTCAGCTCGGCCGCGCGCCACGGATCGTCCGGCGCCGTCAGCGAACCCGAGGTGTTCAGACGCGTATCACCGAGCACCGCCGCGACGATGGCGTCAGCCAGACGGGACGGCCCGGTGAAGTCGATGTTGGCCGCGATTCCGTCGTCGCCCGCCCCCGCCCCCAGGCGCCGGGCCAGATGCTGGGCGAGCCACCGCTCGACTCCCGCGGCGGGAACCGACACGATCTCCGGGCGCATCGGGTCGCCCAGCGGGTGCGCGAGGACCTCGGCCAGCGCATCGGCCAGCGTGTCGGTGCGTTCGGCGCGGTGCAGGATGAGCATCGGACGGCTGTGACTCCGGGGCCCGGCCCGGTCAGCCCGCGGCGTTCGACCGGGGCGTGTGGAAACGCACCGGCTCGCCGAGGCGCGCGGTCAGCAGCGGCCGGGCGTCGTCGGGAATCGGGGTGGGCCGGCCGGTGTCCGGGTCGACGACGACCATCGTGGTCTCGGCCGTGGCGCACAGCGTCCCGGACTGGTCGATCAGGCGCAGCGCCATGACGAACGACGACCGGCCCACGCGTCCGATGCAGGTGCGCACGTGCACCGGGTCGAGCGAGTAGTGCACGGGAGCGGAGAACTCGATGTCCTGACGCGCGACGAGGAACGAGAACTTCCTCGGCCGGTCGGGCATCCATTCATAGAACGAACGCACCCGGCTCTCCTCGAAGATCCGGGAGATCTGCACGTTGTTGATGTGGTTGTTGATGTCCATGTCGCCCCAGCGCAGCGCGACCGGGATGTCGAGGACGTAGTCCGGTCCGGCGGAACCGGCTGCGGTTGCCTCGGGATCGAGGGCATCTGGATCGGGGGCATCTCGGTGGGGGGCCACGGCGCGATCTTAGTGCGGGACACGCGTACGACGAACTGCAGGAGTCACAGCCGACCAGACCGTAGACTCACTCGCCGGGGCAGGACGTCAGGCGAATCGGTGCGCGCACCCCCGCGCGCGGTGAGGGGCTCGGGTGAACATCGACACGGCACGGGCTCGGCTGCGCCCGGTGTCCGCCGTCGATGTCGACGAGCTCGTCCACCTCGACAGCGATCCCGAGGTCATGCGGTACGTGAGCGGCGGTGCCGCGACACCGCGCGCCGTGATCGAGGACTGGGTGGTCCCCCGCGCCGAGACCGCACACCGCAGACACGGCACCGGCACCTGGATCCTGTGCGACCCCGCCACCGCCGCCTTCCTCGGCTGGATCTCGCTGCGCACACCACGGCACAGCAACCGTGCCGAACTCGAACTGAGCTATCGCCTCCGGCGCACGGTGTGGGGCCGCGGCCTGGCGACCGAGGCGGCGTTCGCCCTCGTCGCGTTCGCGTTCGACCACCTCGGCACCGAGCGCGTGTTCGCGAGCACGGTCGCCCGCAACGCGTCGTCGCGCCGCGTGATGGAGAAGCTCGGGATGACGCTCTGCGCCATCCACCTCTGCGACGACGCCGCGGACTCGGCCGAGCTGCTGACCATCCACCCGGACCGCGACCGGTCCGAGGTCGAATACGAGCTCCTACGGGCCGACTGGCAGGAGCGCTCGCAACGATGGTCATCGGCCGGGGGTCTCAGCGCGTGAGCGCAACACCCCTCTGGCCGCGCCCAACGGATCATCATTGACTACCGTTGAGAACATGCACGGTCGTACTCCGGCCCCGGCGCTACACGGCCCCCTCGGGTAGCACCCCATTCGGTCCGCCGAAGTCCGCACGACCGTCGCCCAACGACCTGGAAGGAGATGTCTGGAGATGAGCAGCCCCGCCGTCCAGGCCCCCGCTGGAGCAGCCACGACCCGTCGGAAAGTGGTCATCATCGGTTCGGGCTTCGGCGGATTGTTCGCCGCCCAGCGACTGGCCAAGGCCGATGTCGATGTCACGCTGATCGCCAAGACCACCCACCACCTGTTCCAACCGATGCTCTACCAGGTGGCGACCGGCATCGTCGCCGAGGGCGAGATCGCACCGGCCACCCGCGTGGTCCTGCGCAAGCAGAAGAACACCGCGGTGCTCATGGGTGATGTGTACGACATCGACCTCGAGGCCAAGACCGTCACCTCCCGCCTGCTCGAGCGCATCACGGTCACCCCGTACGACGACCTCATCGTCGCCGCCGGCGCCGATCAGTCCTACTTCGGCAACGACCACTTCGCCGAGTACGCACCCGGTATGAAGACCATCGACCACGCACTCGAACTGCGCGGCCGCATCCTCGGCGCCTTCGAACAGGCCGAGCTGTCCCACGACCCCGCCGAACGCGCCAAGCTGCTGACCTTCGTGGTCGTCGGCGCCGGCCCGACCGGTGTCGAGCTCGCCGGTCAGATCGCCGAGATGAGCGACAAGACCCTCAAGGGCGCGTTCCGCAACATCGACCCGACCGAGGCCCGGGTGATCCTGCTCGACGCCGCGCCGGCCGTCCTGCCGCCGTTCGGGCCCAAGCTCGGCGGCAAGGCCGCGGCCCGGCTCGAGCGCATGGGCGTCGAGATCCAGCTGAACGCCATGGTCGTCGACGTCGACTACGACGGCCTGGTCGTCAAGGAGAAGGACGGCACCACGCGCCGCATCGAGTCGCAGTGCAAGGTGTGGTCGGCGGGCGTGCAGGCCAGCCCGCTCGGGCAGCAGCTCGCCGAGCAGTCCGGCGTCGAACTCGACCGCGCCGGCCGGGTGAAGGTCCTGCCCGACCTCACCATCCCCGGCCATCCCGAGGTCTTCGTCGTCGGCGACATGATGGCCGTCGACGGTGTCCCGGGCGTCGCGCAGGGCGCGATCCAGGGCGGCCGCTACGCCGCCGACGCGATCAAGGCGGAGATGAAGGGCCAGACGTCCGACCAGCGCAAGCCGTTCAGCTACTACGACAAGGGTTCGATGGCGACCATCTCGCGGTACTCCGCGGTGATGCAGGTCCCGATCCCGGGCATCAAGAAGACCTTCGAGACCGAGGGCTACTTCGCCTGGCTGGGCTGGCTCGCCCTTCACCTGGTGTACCTGGTCGGGTTCCGCAACCGGTTGAACACCCTGATCAACTGGTTCTTCGCCTTCACCACGCGCGGCCGTTCGCAGCTCGCGGTGACCGAGCAGCAGGTCTACGCGCGCACCGCGATCGGCCAGTTGTCGGCGCTCGAGAAGGCCGGCGAGACCTCCGATGCCGAACCGGCGAAGACCGATGCCGGAACAGTCGACTCCGCGTCGACCGCTCCCGGGGCGACGGGCTCGGTCCCCACCGAGGGCAAGGACGCCGACGGCAAGGAATCCGAGGCCGAGGCCAGCTGACCCGCGGACGGCGGCCGGCCCGCCGGCGGTCGTCTACGGCACGACGGCCAGTGAGTCCATCTCCAGGCCGTCGGCCAGCCGCCGCGCGGTGCTGACCGAGGTCCCGAGCGCGGTGGTCAGACTGGCGCCGCCGGCCAGCTGCAGACGCGCGGCGAAATCGGTCCCGTGCACGTCGCCGGGCCGGTTGTCGGGGTACCGGAACACGCTGCTCGCCGCCCGGTGGCCCGCGGCCCCCGCGGGTGTGCCCCGACCGAGCGAGAGCCGATGGGCCAGCACCACTTGATCGTCGACCTCGACGCGCAGACCCCCGGTCCAGGCACCCATCCGGTCGCGGTCTACCAGCGTGGCGTCCGTCATGCTCGCCGCCCGGCCGATCTGGACGTGCTCGTGTAGATCGAGGGTCGCGCCGGCGGCGAGTCGTGCCGTGATGTCCGAGCGGTGGACCGCGCCACCGGCGACGACCGTCGGCTGCGGGTCGATGCGCAGGCGACCACCGTCGCCGACGGCGATCTCCCACCGAGCCGACGAGTCCGGACGGTCGCGGGCCGGCAGCGCGATCGTCGCCGCGACGCTGCCGAGGCGCAACTGCGCACCCCGTTCGACCTCGATGCGCACCACGATCTCGTCACCACCGAGCGGCGTGGCGGCGGTGCCGATCAGCTGAACGTGGCCCGGCGCGGTCACCCGCACGCCCAGTCCCCCGACCGCCCGATGACGCACGCCACGCTCGACGGTGGCGACGATGTCGACCTCGGTGCGCATCGTCACCCGGCGGCGACCGGGGCCGCCAGTTGGGCCCGGACCCAGGCCAGCACGTCCGTCGCGGCCGGGTCCTCGGTCAGCGAGATCATGGCGGTCTGCCGGCCCTCGCGGACCTTCGCCGCGTCGCGCCGCATGACGTCGAGGTCGGCGTTGACGCGCTCGGCCAGATCGATCTTGTTGATCACCAACAGGTCCGAGAACGTGACGCCGGGTCCGCCCTTGCGGGGCACCTTGTCCCCGCCCGCGACGTCGATGACGAAGATCTGCACGTCGATCAGACCTGTCGAGAATGTCGCGGTGAGATTGTCGCCGCCCGATTCCACGAGGATCAGATCCAGCGGTGGGTTCGCCTCGACGAGATCGTCGATGGCGTCGAGGTTGGCGGTGATGTCGTCCCGGATGGCGGTGTGCGGACATCCGCCGGTCTGGACGGCGGTGATCCGTTCGTCGGGCAGAACAGCGTTGCGGCGCAGGAAGTCGGCGTCCTCGGTCGTGTAGATGTCGTTTGTCAACACGGCGACCGACAACTCGTCCCGGAGCTGTCGGCACAGTGCGGCCACCAGCGCGGTCTTGCCCGATCCGACCGGGCCACCGACACCGATGCGCAGCGCCTCGCCGGGCTCGCGCTTGCGGCGCGGCCGGTTGTGGTCGTGGGTGTGCGGCTGCCCGTCGATGAGATGCGGGGGCATGGGAACTCCTCTCGGTTCGCGACGGCGACTTCGCCGGGTCACGGGATGGGTGGCGCGATGGTCAGGACATGAACAGCGGCATCGGTTGCCGCTCATGGCGTTCGGCGAAGATGTCGAGCACCGGATCGGACAGGTCCGCCAGGCCGACCGCGGCCTCGGCGGCGACGCGTTCGCACTCGGGACCGAGTTCGGCGATCATGATCGACACGTCGGCCGGGTCGAGTGCGAGCAGGCGCTGGCCGGCAGTCGCCGACCCGCTCATCGTGGTGTACACGAGGATCAGGGCCGTGTGGAAACCCGACAGCGAGGACACCGCGCCGATCGACCCGCTGATGACGGGGAGATGCGTCGACGGCCGGTGGGCCGACCAATCGACGTCCGGCCACATCCGCCGCGCCAGCCGCACCATCCCGCGGCCCTGCGCCAGCGATGCCTTCCGTGCGGCCGCCGACGGCGTGCGCGCATCCGTTTCGCGTTGCGCGCGGGGCACGTCGAGTGCGCCGTCGGCCACGGCCGCCGCCACCGATGCCGCGACGAGACCGCTCGTGGTCACCCGGCGGTACAGGAAGGAAGCGAGATCGCCTGCGGTGCGAATGAATCCGTCGGTGATCGCCTGCTCGACGCCACCGGAGTGGACGTGCCCGCCCACCGGTAGACGCGAATCCGCCAGGGCCAGCATCATCGCCAGCGGCGCGGAGGCGCCCGGGTTCGTGTCGTCGGGTCGCATCAGAACAGGAAATACCGTTGCGCCATCGGGAGTTCGGCGACGGGCTCGGACTCCCACACCTCACCGTCGACCCGCACCGTGAACGTGTCGGGGTCGACCTCGATCGTCGGGCAGGCGTCGTTGTTGACCATGTCGGCCTTCCCGACGCCGCGGGTGTTCTTGACCGGGACGAACCTGCGGTCGACCCCGATGCGCCCGGCGAGATCGGCGTCGGCACCCGGGGCGACGAAGCTGACCGACGTCGCGGCCGCGAGTTTCGGTGCGGCACCGAACATCGGGCGCGGGAAGACCGGTTGCGGCGTGGGGATCGAGGCGTTGGCGTCGCCCATCGCCGCCCACGCGATGGCGCCGCCCTTGATGACCAGATCGGGGCGGATCCCGAAGAACGCCGGGTCCCACAGCACGAGGTCGGCGAGCTTACCGACCTCGACGGATCCGATCTCGTCGTCGAAGCCATGCGCACGCGCCGGACAGATCGTGTACTTCGCGATGTAGCGACGTGCGCGATTGTTGTCCGCCCGACCGTCGCCGGGGAGCGAACCGCGTTTGCGCTTCATCACGTGCGCCGTCTGCCACGTCCGGAGCACGACTTCGCCGATCCGGCCCATCGCCTGCGAGTCCGAGCCGATCATCGAGATGGCGCCCAGGTCGTGCAGGAGGTCTTCGGCCGCGATCGTGGACGGCCGGATCCGGCTCTCGGCGAAGGCGAGGTCCTCCGGCACGGTGGGGTTGAGATGGTGGCAGACCATCAACATGTCGAGATGCTCGTCGAGTGTGTTGACCGTGTGCGGGCGCGTCGGATTCGTCGACGACGGAAGCACATTCGGGTAGGCCGCGACCGTGATGATGTCCGGCGCGTGACCACCGCCCGCGCCCTCGGTGTGGTAGGCGTGGATGCCGCGGCCGGCGATCGCGCCGAGGGTCGTCTCCACGAACCCGGCCTCGTTCAGGGTGTCGGAGTGCAGGGCGACCTGCACGCCGGTCTCATCGGCCACCCGCAGGCAGGCGTCGATGGCCGCGGGCGTACTGCCCCAGTCCTCGTGCAGCTTGAAACCCGAAGCGCCCGCGCGGATCTGCTCGTGCATCGACTCGGCGCTGACGGTGTTGCCCTTGCCGAGGAGCGCGATGTTCATCGGCCAGTGATCGGTTGCGGCGAGGATCGAGGCCAGATGCCACGCGCCGGGTGTCACGGTGGTGGCCTTGCTGCCCTCGGCCGGACCCGTACCGCCGCCGATCACGGTGGTGATCCCGTTGCCCAACGCCTCGTCCATGATCTGCGGACAGATGAAGTGCACATGGCAGTCGATCGCGCCGGCGGTGACGATCTTGCCGTTGCCGGCGATGATCTCGGTCGACGGCCCGATGACCAGGTCCGGATGCACCCCGTCCATGGTGTCGGGATTACCCGCCTTGCCCATCGCGACGATGCGACCGTCCCGAATTCCCAGGTCGGCCTTGATGATTCCCCAGTGATCGAGGACCACGACACCGGTGATGACGGTGTCGGGGGCGCCGTCGGCGCGGGTCGCCCGACTCTGTCCCATCGACTCGCGGATCACCTTGCCACCGCCGAAGACGGCCTCGTCTCCGGCGCGACCCGGTCCGCCCGACAGGTCCTCGGTGACCTCGATGAGCAGATCGGTGTCGGCGAGGCGGATCAGATCGCCCGTGGTCGGGCCGAACAGCTGTGCGTACCGGTCACGTCCCAGGATGGCCATGCGTCACTCACTCTCGTCGGTACGGACGGCGTCGACCGGTCCGCAGGCACCGGGGGGCTCCAAGGAGATCCCGTACACCTCGCGGGTTCCGCCGAGCGGGACCAGACCGACGGTCATCTCGATGCCGGGCTCGAAACGCACCGCGGTCCCGGCCGGGATATCGAGGCGGCGGCCGTGTGCGCGAGCGCGGTCGAAGACGAGTGCGGCGTTCGACTGCGGGAAGTGGACGTGACTGCCGACCTGCACCGGACGATCGCCGGAGTTGACGACCCGGAGTTCGACGGCGTCGGCACCCGCGTTGAGCTCGATGGTCCCGTCAGCGGCGATGACCTCACCCGGCACGAGTGTCGATCGCGGGCCGGGATGCGTACCCGACATTTCGGTCTCCTCTGGACTGCTGCTGTTCGATGGACGGGCGCGGGGCGCCACGATCCACCTCGGACGGTGCCCCGATCGCGGGGCGTCAGGCGATGGGGTCGTGCACGGTCACCAGCTTGGTGCCGTCGGGGAACGTCGCCTCCACCTGGACGTCGTGCAGCATCTCCGGCACCCCGTCCATGACGTCGTCGCGCCGGAGCACCTCGCGGCCGGATGTCATCAGCTCGGCCACCGACCGGCCGTCGCGGGCGCCCTCCAGGACGTGATCGGTGATCAGCGCGACCGACTCCGGGTGGTTGAGCTTGAGGCCGCGCCCCTGCCGCCGCCGGGCCAGCTCGGCCGCGTAGGAGATCAACAGCCGTTCTTGTTCATGCGGCGACAGTCGCACCGGGAGCGCTCCTCGAGAGTGTTCGGCCGGACGGTCTGTTCGGTGGGTCCGGCCGGGCAGTAGGAGTCATCCTGCCATGCCGACACGGGGTCGGCGCGCCGAGTGGCGATGGGGTGACGCGGGCCTCAACGGCCTATGTGACCTCGATGTTCTGCAGCCGCACCTGCGACTTGGCCAGCATCTTTCCGTCCTGGTCGACCATGTCGACAGCCCACAGCTGCTGGCGACGGCCCCGGTGGATCGGGGTCGACGTCGCGGTGACCGTGCCGGCGCGGACGGACCGGAGGAAGTCGGTGTTGTTGTTCACCCCGACGGCGGTGCCGCCGATCCCGGAATCCTGCAGCCAGAGGAAACCGCTCATGCTGGCGACACTCTCACCGACCGCGCAATAGACGCCGCCGTGCACGATGCCGAACGGCTGATGATGACGCTCGGTGATCTCCATCGTGGCCACGATCCGGTCCGGCCCGGCCTCGACGACCTCGAGTCCCAGGACCCCGTCGAGCCCTTTGCCGAATGAATCCCGGAGAACATCGTCCGCACTGTCAGCAGTCATGACGTCAACAGTCGCATGTCGGTCGGATCGTGGCGACAGCAGTCCGGGACTCGGCGGGGAACCGGGCTCGACCGCCGATCGTTTGCCCCCCGAGGATCCCAGAAGGCCCCGCATCCCTGGGAGATGCGGGGCCTTCCGTGCCGTGGACCGGGGGTCTCTGCAGCCCTCAGGACTCTCGCGCGGTCCGACGTGACACTTAATGTAGGCTAGCCTTACCAACCTGTCAAGCGTTCGGGAAAAGGCCACGTCAGGAGCGTGGTGACCGACATCGGCGTCGCTCAGCACACCGACACGCAACAACTGGGTATCCACCGGACCTACAAACGGAGGCACAGCAGTAAAATGCGAAAGATGAATGGCCTGGGCGACCTCGAACGCGCTGTGATGGACACGTTGTGGGAGAGTTCGACCCCGCAGACCGTGCGGCAGGTACACGCCGCACTGTCCCGGGACCGCTCCCTTGCGTACACGACCGTCATGACGGTCCTGCAGCGACTGGCGAAGAAGAACCTGGTGACGCAGATCCGCGACGACCGGGCCCACAAGTACGTCCCCACCCATCCCCGCGAGGACCTGGTCGCCAGCCTCATGGTCGACGCGCTCAGCGAGGCCGCCGCTCCCGGCTCCCGACATGCGGCCCTGGTGTCCTTCGTCGGTCGCGTGGGCGCCGACGAGGCGGCCGCCCTCCGTTCCGCACTCGATGAACTCGAAGCCGCCCGCGGAACGAGCGACACCGGCTAGATTCGCGGCACCACCACTCGCAGCCCACCCTGAGGAATCACCAGATGACCGCCTTGCTCTTCGGCATCGTCAGCCTGGTGCTCGCCGGACCCGTACCCGAGGCACTGTCCCGGGCCCGCTGGCCGATCCGAGCACCACGCGCGGCGATGACGCTGTGGCAGGCCATTGCCCTGGCCGCCGTGCTGTCGGCGTTCAGCTGTGGCCTGGCGATCGCGGCGAACATCCTCGTGATCGGTCCCGACGGCACCCCGACGACCCACCCGGTCCGTGAGATCGAACGCCTCGGCTGGCCGCTGTGGCTCCTCTGCGTCGGGGTCTTCGTGCTCACCCTGCTCGTCGGCGCGCGGCTGTTCTACACCGTGATCCGCGTCGGCCTGCGCACCCGCGCCCGGCGCAAGGCGCACCGTCAGCTCATCGACATCCTCGACCGTTGCGACCGGACCGACGACGCCGACGATCCGCTCTACGCCCGCGACGTCCGGATGATCGACGTCGAACAACCCCTCGCCTACTGCCTGCCCGGGCTGCGTCAGCGCGTCGTGGTCAGCGAAGGCGTGGTGCATCGGCTCACCCGTGACGAACTCGTCGCGGTGATCGCCCACGAACGCGCGCACCTCCGCGCCCGCCACGACCTCGTCCTCGAGGCCTTCATCGCGTTGCACGAGGCGTTCCCCCGCTTCGTCCGCAGCAGCTCGGCGCTCGGCGCCGCGGAACTGCTCGTCGAGGCACTGGCCGACGACCAGGCCGTCCGCGCGACCACCCCGACGACACTGGGTCGCGCACTGGTCGCGTGCGCCGACGCGGTGGCTCCCCGCGGGGCGATGGCGGTCGGCGGGCCGACCACCCTGACCCGCGTCCACCGGCTCCGCGACGACCGTCCCGCACGCGTTCTCGCGGCCGGCGCCTACATCGCCGCCGCCGCGATCCTGGTCCTGCCGACCCTCGCGGTCGCGATCCCGTGGCTGACCGAGCTCAACCGACTCATGTCGGCGTTCTGACGACTCCTGTCCCCCGGCGGTATCGGACCGCCGTCACACGTGGAGGCAGATCGCCGCTTCGGACACAGAGGCAATAGGCTGTCCGCATGAACAATGTCGACGCATCGTCCTCCTCCGCGAAGGCCCAGATCGGTGTCACCGGCCTGGCCGTCATGGGTTCGAACATCGCACGCAACTTCGCCCGTCACGGGTATACGGTCGCGCTGCACAACCGCAGCATCGCCAAGACCGACGCGCTGCTCGAAAACCACGGCGGCGACGGCAACTTCATCCGCACCGAGACGGTGGCCGAGTTCGTGGCCGCACTCGAGCGTCCGCGCCGGGTCCTCATCATGGTGAAGGCGGGCGACGCGACCGACGCGGTCATCGAGGAACTCGCCGACGCGATGGAGCCGGGCGACATCATCATCGACGGCGGCAACGCCCTCTACACCGACACCATCCGGCGCGAGGCCGCGATGTCGGCCCGCGGACTCAACTTCGTCGGCGCGGGCATCTCCGGCGGCGAAGAGGGCGCGCTCAACGGCCCGTCGATCATGCCGGGCGGACCCGCCGAGTCCTACGAGTCGCTCGGGCCCCTCCTCGAGTCGATCGCCGCCCAGGTCGACGGCGAGCCGTGCTGCACCCACATCGGGCCCGACGGCAGCGGCCACTTCGTCAAGATGGTGCACAACGGCATCGAGTACGCCGACATGCAGCTCATCGGCGAGGCCTACGACCTCATGCGCAAGGCCCTGGACATGCCGGTCTCGGAGATCGCCGACGTCTTCCGCGACTGGAACACCACCGAACTCGAGAGCTACCTGATCGAGATCACCGCGGAGGTCCTCAGCCAGGTCGACGACGAGACCGGCAAGCCGCTGGTCGACGTCATCGTCGACGCCGCGGGTCAGAAGGGCACCGGCCGCTGGACCGTGAAGTCCGCACTCGACCTGGGCATCCCGACGACCGGGATCGCCGAAGCCGTGTTCGCCCGCGCCCTGTCGAGCGCCACCGATCAGCGCGTCGCCGCGCGCGGCCTGTCGTCGGGCAACCTCGGCTCGGCCCCCGCCGACCGCGAGAGCTTCGTCAACGACATCAAGACGGCCCTATACGCCTCCAAGGTCGTCGCCTACGCCCAGGGCTTCGATCAGATCGCCGCCGGCAGCGCCGAGTACGGCTGGGATGTCGACCGCGGAGCACTGGCCACCATCTGGCGCGGCGGCTGCATCATCCGGGCACAGTTCCTCAACCGCATCCGTGAGGCCTACCACGACGACCCCGCCCTTCCGAGCCTGCTTCTCGCGCCGTACTTCCGCGAAGCCGTCGAGGTCGGCATCGACAGTTGGCGCCGGGTGGTTTCGACCGCGACGCTGCTCGGTATACCCGTGCCGGCCTTTTCGTCGTCGCTGTCGTACTACGACGGTCTGCGCGCCGAACGGCTGCCGGCCGCGCTGACCCAGGGTCTGCGCGACTTCTTCGGTGCGCACACCTACCAGCGCATCGACAAGGAGGGCACGTTCCACACACTGTGGAGCGGCGACCGCTCCGAAGTGACCGAATAGGAGCCTGCGAACCCCAGTGCGATTCATCGAAGGCCACCGGCCGACACATGATCTGACCTACGACGATCTGTTCATCGTCCCCGGCAGGTCGGATGTCAGTTCCCGATTCGACGTCGACCTGTCGACGTCGGACGGCAGCGGTACCACGATCCCGCTGGTCGTGGCGAACATGACGGCGGTGGCGGGCAAGCGCATGGCCGAGACGGTGGCCCGCCGCGGTGGGCTCGTGGTCCTCCCCCAGGACCTGCCCATCGAGGCGGCCGCCGCGTCCATCGCCTTCGTGAAGTCACGGCACCTGGTGGCCGACACACCCGTCACCCTCGACCCGGACGCGTCGGTCACCGATGCGGTCGCGTTGATCCCGAAGCGTTCCCACGGCGCGGCCGTCGTGGTCGAAGATGGCCGGCCGGTGGGTGTCGTGACCGAGAGACGGTGCCGCGACGTCGACCGGTTCGCCCGGGTCCGCGAGATCGCCGACCCCGACATCGTGACGCTGCCCGTCGACACCCCGCCCCGCGAGGTCTTCGACGCGCTGGGTGACCTGCACCTGGGCCTGGCCGTGCTCGTCGAACCCGACGGCCGGCTCGCCGGGGTGCTCAACCGCGTCGGTGCCCTGCGGCATGCGATCTACACGCCGAACCTCGACTCCGCCGGCGCCCTGCGGATCGCGGCGGCCGTCGGCATCAACGGCGACGTCGTGGGCAAGGCTCGCGCGTTGGTCGCCGCGGGAGCGGATCTACTGGTGATCGACACCGCGCACGGCCATCAGGAGAAGATGCTCACCGCGCTGTCCGCGGTCGCCGACGCCGACCTCGGCGTCCCGATCGCGGCCGGCAATGTCGTGTCGGCCGAGGGCACGCTCGACCTCATCGACGCCGGCGCGTCGATCATCAAGGTCGGTGTCGGGCCGGGCGCGATGTGCACCACCCGCATGATGACCGGCGTCGGGCGTCCCCAGTTCTCGGCGGTCGCCGAATGCGCCGCGGTCGCCGCGGGACACGGTGCAGCGGTCTGGGCCGACGGCGGTGTCCGACACCCGCGCGATGTCGCGCTCGCACTGGCGGCCGGGGCGTCGAACGTGATGGTCGGCTCGTGGTTCGCCGGGACCCACGAGTCACCGGGCGACCTGCTCGTGGACGAGCGGGGTCCGTACAAGGTGAGTTTCGGCATGGCCTCGAAGCGGGCGGTCGCGGCCCGGTCGAGCGGCGACAGCACCTACGACCGAGCACGCAAGAGCTTGTTCGAAGAGGGCATCTCGAGTTCACGGATCCGCCTGGACCCGGAGCGGCCCGGCGTCGAGGACGTCATCGACCACATCTGTGCGGGCGTCCGCAGCACGGCCACGTACACCGGCGCCCGCAACCTGCGCGAACTCCACGACAAGGTGGTGTTGGGCATCCAGTCGCCCGCCGGCTTCGACGAAGGACGGCCCCTGCCGGGCGGGTGGTGACGTGGAGATCCTGCTCCTGGTCGCGAGTCTCGTCGGATTCATCGCGCTGACGCTCGGGACGGCGCTGTTCGTGGCGGCCGAGTTCTCCCTCACCGCGTTGGAGCGGTCGACGATCACCGCCGACGTGGCCGATCGCGCGGACCGTCGTTCTCGGATGGTCCAACGCGCGCACTCCACCCTGTCGTTCCAGCTGTCGGGCGCGCAGCTGGGCATCACGATCACGACCCTCATCACCGGCTACATCGCCGAACCGGTCCTCGCCCGGATCCTCCAGCCGCCGCTGACCGCACTCGGCGTCGGCGAGTCGGTGGCCTCGGCGACCTCGCTCATCCTCGCGCTGGTGATCGCGACCTCCCTGTCGATGGTGCTCGGCGAGCTCATCCCGAAGAACCTCGCGATCGCCAAGCCGCTCGCGGTGGCGCGGGCCACCGCCGGCCCGATGACCGTGTTCTCCGCGGTCTTCCGCTGGGCGATCAACGGATTGAACGGCACGGCGAACTGGATCGTCCGCCGACTCGGCATCGAACCGACCGATGAGCTGGCCTCCGCGCGGTCGCCCCAGGAACTCGTCTCGCTCGTCCGTAACTCGGCACGTCGCGGTGCCCTCGACCAGCAGACGGCGACCCTCGTCGACCGCTCGCTGCGCTTCGGCGAACTGACCGCCGAGGACCTGATGACCCCCCGCGTGACCATCGATTGTCTCGACCGCGCCGACTCCGTCCGCGATCTCGTCATGGCGTCGTCGCGCACCGGGCATTCCCGTTTCCCGGTCGTCATCGACGGCGACCTCGACGACCTCGTCGGGGTCGTGCACATCAAACAGGCCTTCACCGTTCCGCCCGAGCGACAGGCCACCACCTCGGTCACCTCGATCGCCCGGCCGGTGCCACGTGTGCCGGCCAGCCTCGACGGTGACGCGCTGATGGAACGCATCCGCGCCGACGGGATGGAGCTGTGCGTCGTGATCGACGAATACGGCGGGACCGCCGGCATCGTCACCACCGAAGACCTCATCGAGGAGATCCTCGGCGACGTCACCGACGAACACGACGACGAACGCGCCGACGTCGCGGTCGACGGCAACGGTTACGTCTGTGCCGGACTGCTGCGCATCGACGAGCTGTACGACGCCGTCGGCTACCACGCCCCCGAAGGGCCCTACGACACGCTGGGTGGACTCGTCATGTACTGCCTGGGCCGCATTCCCACCGTCGACGACGAGGTGGACCTCCCACGACGCTCGGCCGTCGGCGAGACCGACGACGACACCGCCCAGTCGCCCGACCGCGGCTCGGACGTCACCTGGCGTGCGACCGTCACCCAGATGGACGGACGCCGGGTCGACGTGGTCGCGATCCGGCCGGCTCCCGCGGATCAGGTCCGGCCGGCTCACGCGGATCGAGACCTCTCCGCCGCTTCCGAACGAAACGGCGAACCGTCGAACATCCAGGGGGACCCGCATGGGCGGTGATCTGTGGGCGGTCGGGCTGACCGTCGTCCTCCTGGCCGGCAACGCGTTCTTCGTGGGTGCCGAGTTCTCCCTGATCTCGGCTCGACGCGACCGCCTCGAAGCCCTCGCCGAGAGCGGCAAGAGCCGCGCGAGGACCGTCATCCACGCCGGCGAACGGCTGTCGCTGATGCTGGCCGGTGCGCAGCTCGGCATCACGATCTGCTCGATCCTGCTCGGCCGGGTCGGCGAGCCCGCGGTCGCGCATCTCATCGAGGCGCCGCTGCACCTGGCGCACGTTCCCGATGCCCTTCTCCACCCGATCTCGTTCGCCATCGCGCTGTCGCTGGTCGTGGTGCTGCACATCCTGCTGGGTGAGATGGTGCCGAAGAACATCGCGCTGGCCGGCCCGGAGTCGTCCGCGATGCTCCTCGTGCCGGCACATCTGCTCTTCATCCGTCTGGTCCGGCCGTTGATCGCGTTCTACAACTGGCTGGCGAACATCTCCCTGCGGCTCCTCCGGGTGGAACCGAAGGACGAACTCGAGTCAACGGTGTCACTGGGCGAGCTGGCCGAGATGGTCGGCGAGTCCAAGCAGGAAGGCCTCATCGACGCCGAGGAGCACGAACGACTGACCCGCGCCCTGCAGTCCATCGGCCGCACGGTGTCGGAGGTGATGATCCCGCTGGACCAGATGCGCAGTGTCGGTGTGCAGGTGTCCGGTTCCGGCGGCATCGGACCGACCCTGGGTGCGGTGGAGAAAGCGGTCGGCGAGACGGGGTTCTCCCGGTTCCCCGTCCGCGGACCCGACGGCACCTTCACCGGCTATCTGCACCTCAAGGACGTACTCGACGAGATCCTCGACGAGCACGTCGGACCGGACACCATCATCGGCGTCGACAAGATCCGGCCGCTGCCGGTCATCGATTCGACGACGCCCCTCGACGAGGCCACGGGAGTGCTGCGACGGACCAGTTCGCATCTGGGCGCGGTGGTCGACGACAGCGGCCGCACCATCGGCATCGTCCCGCTCGCCGATCTGGTGGAGGAGTTCGTCGGCAACGTCCGCGACGAGACACACCGGGTGTGACCACGATGACCGCGCAGCTGGAACATCCGGATCACGGCCTGACGGCGCAGGTCCTGGACGCCGACGAGTGGCGGGCACGCCGCGACGCCCATCGGCAGGCGGTGGACGAGCTGATCGGCCCCTACCTCGACGCCCGGCGTCGCGGCGCCCGTCACCCGGTGATCGACTTCTTGTTCACCTACTACTCGTCACGTCCGGCGCACGTGCTGCGCTGGCATCCCGGGTTCGGTGTGACGATCGAGGACGGCGACGAGTTCCTCGGCCTGCGTGGCTACGAGCGGACCGCCGCCGGTGTGAGCGTCGGCGACCCCTATCTCCGGCACCGTGGCGAAGCGCTCGCCGCCGCCGTGGACATGCTCGGCGCCACCGCCCGACGACCCGCTCGGCTCGGTTGTTTCGGCCTGCACGAGTGGGCGATGGTCTACCGCACCCACGACACCCGGCACGACCTGCCGCTGCGATTGGGGTCCGCGGGCACCGACGCGGTCGTCGAGTCCATGCCGCTGCGGTGCACCCACTTCGACGCCTTCCGGTTCTTCACCGACCCGGCGCGTCCGCGCAACGACACCACGCTGAGCCGTGTGTCGCAGATCGCGCACGAACAGCCGGGTTGCCTGCACGCGACGATGGACCTCTACCGGTACTGCTTCACCCTCGCGCCGCTCGTGCCGTCGAACCTGACGCTCGACTGCTTCGCGCTGGCACTCCGAGCCCGCGACCTCGACATGCGCGCCAGTCCCTACGATCTCAGCGACCTCGGTTACGAGCCGGTCCGCATCGAGACAGCCGCCGGCAGGGCCGACTACGTGCGCGAGCAGTCGGCGATCGCCGAACGGGGAATGACCCTGCGGGCGCGGTTGCTCACCATCTGTACGGAACTCGCGGACCTCGCGACCGTACCCGGCGGGAGGCGCCTGCCGTCCGCCTTTACCGACGAGTAGCATGTATGCGTCGTCATTCGCTCGAGAAAGGCTGCCATGTCTGACCGGATCACCGTCAACGGGTTGCAGGTCGCTACCGTCCTGCACGACTTCATCAACAACGAGGCGTTGCCCGGTACCGGTGTAGATGCGGACGCCTTCTGGGCCGGTGCGGCCTCGGTCATCGCCGATCTCGTCCCGCGCAACCGCGAACTGCTCGCCGTCCGCGACGACCTGCAGACCAAGCTCGACGCCTGGCACCGAGATCACAAGGGTGCCGATCTCACCCCCGGCACCGCCGATTTCGACTCCTACAAGTCGTTCCTGACCGAGATCGGCTACCTCGCGGAGGTCCCCGCCGACTTCCAGGTCAGCACGTCGAACGTCGACCGCGAGATCGCCGACACCGCGGGTCCGCAGCTCGTGGTCCCGATCCTGAACGCGCGCTTCGCGCTGAACGCCTCGAACGCCCGATGGGGTTCGCTGTACGACGCGCTCTACGGCACCGACGCGATCTCCGAGGCCGACGGCGCGGAGAAGGGTTCGTCGTACAACAAGGTGCGCGGTGACAAGGTCATCGCCTACGCCAAGGACTTCCTCGACCAGGCGGTGCCGCTCGAACAGTGCAGCTACACCGATGTGCGGGCGTTCGCCGTCACCGACGGCGCGCTGCAGGTGAGGCTCGACGGCGACAAGACCTCCACCCTGGCTGACCCGACCGCGTTCGTCGGCTACCGCGGCGACGCGGCTTCGCCGACCTCGATCCTGCTGCGCAACAACGGTCTTCACCTCGACATCGAGATCGATCCGTCCTCGCCCATCGGTTCCACCGACCCGGCCGGCATCAAGGACGTCGTCGTCGAATCCGCGATCACCACGATCATGGACTTCGAGGACTCGGTCGCTGCGGTCGACGCCGAGGACAAGGTCGTCGGGTACCGGAACTGGCTGGGCCTCAACAAGGGCGACCTGTCCGAAGATGTCACCAAGGGCGGCAAGACCTTCACGCGCGTGCTCAACGGCAACCGCGAGTACACCGCGCCGGACGGAACCACCTTCGACCTGCACGGGCGTTCGCTGCTGTTCGTCCGCAACGTGGGCCACCTGATGACCAACGACGCGATTCTCGACGCCGACGGCAACGAGGTCCCCGAGGGCATCCTCGACGGTCTGATCACCTCGCTGATCGGCATTCACGGTTTGAGCGGCGCCGGGAGCGAAGCGAGCGGGCCGAATGGATCGCAAGCAGAGGGTCTACAGAACTCGCGGACCGGATCGGTCTACATCGTGAAGCCGAAGATGCACGGCCCCGACGAGGTCGCCTTCACTGTCGAACTGTTCGGCCGTGTGGAGAAGGTCCTCGGCCTGCCCGAGAACACGCTCAAGGTCGGGATCATGGACGAGGAGCGCCGCACGACGGTGAACCTGAAGGCCTGCATCAAGGCAGCCGAGCAGCGCGTGGTGTTCATCAACACCGGCTTCCTCGACCGCACCGGCGACGAGATCCACACGTCCATGGAGGCCGGGCCGATGGTCCGCAAGGCCGAGATGAAGCAGCAGACCTGGATCGGCGCGTACGAGAACTTCAATGTCGACACCGGCCTGCACGCGGGCCTGCAGCACAAGGCGCAGATCGGCAAGGGCATGTGGGCCATGCCCGACCTGATGGCCGACATGCTCGAGCAGAAGATCGGGCACCCGAAGGCCGGCGCCACGACCGCGTGGGTCCCCTCGCCGACGGCTGCGACACTGCACGCGCTGCACTACCACCTCGTCGACGTCTTCGAGCGCCAGGACGAGATCGCCAAGCGCGATCCCGCCCAGGTCGAGGACGTCCTCACCATCCCGCTCGCGCCGAAGACGGACTGGTCCGACGAGGAGAAGCAGCAGGAACTCGACAACAACTGCCAGTCCATCCTGGGTTACGTGGTGCGATGGATCGACCAGGGTGTCGGCTGCTCCAAGGTCCCCGACATCCACGACGTCGCTCTCATGGAAGACCGTGCGACGCTTCGGATCTCGAGCCAGCTGCTGGCGAACTGGCTGCGCCACGGCATCGTGGCGGAGTCCGATGTCGTCGCATCCCTTGAGCGGATGGCCCCGGTCGTCGACCGGCAGAACGCCGGTGACCCGACCTACCGTCCGCTGGCGCCGGACTTCGACTCCAACATCGCCTTCCAGGCGGCCAAGGAGTTGATCCTCGAGGGCACGACGCAGCCGAGCGGCTACACCGAGCCGATCCTGCACCGCCGCCGCCGCGAGTACAAGGCGGCCAACCCGGCCGGCTGAGCACCGGGTTCCACGTAGGCGATACGACCGTGCCGAACCGCCGAGGATCGGCACGGCGTATCGTCGTACCCTGCACTGCGCACCGGCTCGCCACGGCCGACCGGGCGAGGGACGCACTGAGCAGGGAGGGCATCGGCGTTGGCACATCACCGGAGTAGCGGCGGGGAGAGCATCCGAAGCCGCGGCGTGAGCCGAGGTGTCGTCGCCGCACTCTTGTCAATCCTGCTCGTCGCGGCCGTCGTCGTCACCTGGCAGGACCTCGGCGATCAGATCGATCGCCAGGCCGAGGAGGCAGCCGCGCAGTGCGTCGAGGGTCGTGAGTCGGTGCCGATCGTCGCCGATCCCGACATCGCGCCGGGGCTGGCCGCCGTCGCCCGCAACTTCGGCGAGACGAACCCCGTCGTACGCGACAAGTGCGTCACCGTCGACGTTCGGCCGGGCGACGCGAAGATCACCCTCGACGGTCTGTCGGGGTCGTGGGACACCGAGTCCATGGGCGCGTACCCGGCCGCCTGGGTGCCGCAGTCGTCGGTGTGGTCGGCAGATCTGGCGGCGGCGAAACCCGATGCGATCGAGGGCAACACCCGATCACTGGTCTCGACGCCGGTCGTGCTGGCGGTGTCCCCCGAGCTCAACAGCTCCCTGGCCGGCCGTCTCGACTGGTCCCAGATCCCCACCCTGCAACGCCGCGACAACTCCCTCGCCGACTTCGGACTCGAAGGTTGGGGATCGTTGCGCATGGCGATGCCGATCGGCGCACAGTCCGACGCCAGCGCGCTGGCCGCCCAGGCGGTCGCGACGCGCGTCACCCGGACCACCGGACCGCTGGCCACCGCCGACGCCGAGTCGCCGCGGGTCAGTTCCAGTGTCCGCGCCATGCTGGAGGGCGCGCCGCTTTCCCCGGACGGGACACCCCAGGGCGCGGCAACAGCCATCGCCGACGCACCGGACGCGGCCCGAGCGGAGATCCACGTCGTGCCCATCACCGAACAACGCCTGTTCCAGATGACCCGCGACGACGACCGCGCACGCCTGGCCGAGCTGATCCCGTCGGGTCCGACGCCGATCGCCGACTACCCCGTCATCCGGATGTCGGGTCCCGAGGTCACCGAATCGGCAGCCGATGCCGTCGCCGAGTTCATCCAGTTCGCCTCGGAGCCCGAGCAGTTGCAGTTGCTCACCGAGCTCGGTTTCCGCGGCGACGCCCCGATGCCCTCCCCGACCCCGACCGTGACGTTCCCGCGCACGCCGAATCCGATGCCGACGCCCGAGAACGGCGCGATCGTCGCCATCAATCGGCTCGTCTACGGGCCGGCCAGCGTTCCGGCGAGCTCCACGCCGCCCTCGGTGCCGTCGGGAAGCGCGGGGGGTTAGAGCTCGCGAGGACGGGTCGCTTCGACACGGCTCGTCGCTACGCTCCTCACCTGCTCAACGAGCGGTAGAGAGGTTCGTCGCTGCGCTCCTCACCTGCTCAACGAACAGGTGAGGAGCTTAAGACGATGAAGAAGTCAGCTGCTGTAGGCCTCGATCGGCGGGCAGCTGCACACCAGGTTGCGGTCGCCGTACACCCCGTCGATCCGCCGGACGGCCGGCCACACCGTCGCCCGGCCGCCGGCGGACGGCAGTCCCTGCGGGTAGACGGCGACTTCCCGCGAGTACGGGTGGTCCCACTCGCCGACGAGCGACTCGGCCGTGTGCGGGGCGCCGCGGAGCGGATTGTCCTCGGCGGGCCACTCCCCTCGTCCGACGAGTTCGATCTCGCCGCGGATGGCGATCATCGCATCGCAGAACGCGTCGATCTCGTCGAGGTTCTCGCTCTCGGTGGGCTCGACCATCAGCGTGCCGGCCACCGGGAAACTCATGGTCGGTGCGTGAAAACCGTAGTCGGCGAGTCGTTTTGCCACGTCGTCGACGGTGACGCCGGTGGCCTTGGTGATGGCCCGGAGGTCGAGGATGCACTCGTGGGCGACGAAGCCGTCCTCGCCGGTGTAGAGCACCGGATAGTGCTCACCGAGCCGCTTGGCGACATAGTTGGCGGCGGTGATCGCCGTGAGCGTCGCCCGCCGGAGACCGTCCGCGCCCATCATCGCGATGTAGGCATAGGTGATCGGCAGGATCGCCGCCGAGCCATACGGGGCCGCGGCGATCGTGGCCGACCCGGGCAGCTCGTCGGCGAGCGGGTGTCCGGGGAGGAACGGGGCCAGATGCTCCCGGACCGCGACGGGTCCGACGCCGGGCCCGCCGCCGCCGTGCGGGATGCAGAACGTCTTGTGCAGGTTGAGATGGCTGACGTCACCGCCGAAATGACCCGGCCGTGCGACACCGACGAGCGCGTTGAGGTTGGCGCCGTCCACGTAGACCTGGCCGCCGGCGTCGTGCACGGCGCCGCAGACGTCGCGGACGTCGTGCTCGAAGACGCCGTGCGTCGACGGGTACGTGATCATGATCGCCGCGACCCGGCCTTCGTTCGCCGCGATCTTGGCGCGCAGATCGTCGAGGTCGACGTCGCCGTTCTCGCGGCACCCGACCACCACGACGCGCATCCCGGCCATCACCGCCGACGCGGCATTCGTGCCGTGGGCGCTCGACGGGATGAGGCAGACATCCCGGTCGACGTCACCGCGGCTGAGGTGGTATCCGCGGATCGCGAGCAGTCCCGCGAACTCCCCCTGTGAACCCGCGTTGGGCTGGAGGCTGACGCGGTCGTAACCGGTGACCGCCACGAGCCAGCCCTCGAGCGTGGTGATCAGCTCGCGGATGCCCGCGGTGTCGTCGACCGGGGCGAAGGGGTGCAGCTGGGCGAAGCCGGGCCACGTGATGGGTTCCATCTCGGTGGTGGCGTTGAGTTTCATCGTGCACGACCCGAGCGGGATCATGCTGCGGTCGAGCGCGATGTCCTTGTCCGACAGGGCCCGCAGGTAGCGCAGCATCGCGGTCTCGGTGCGGTACCGGTTGAACGCCGGATGGGTCAGGTACTCGCTGGTGCGATTCTCGATCGGCTGCGCGAGTGCCCGCGGGGTGACGCCGGCGACGTCGAAGGCCCGCAGGACGGCATCGATGTCGGCGTCGGTCGTCGTCTCGTCACAGGCGATGCCGATGGTGTCGGCGTCGACGCGTCGCAGGTTGATCCCGTCGTGGCGGGCGCGGGCGAGGATCGTGTCGGCCTGACCGGGTGCGTGCACCTCGACGGTGTCGAAGAAGTTCGCGTGCGCCACCGAGAACCCGCCCGCGGCGATCGAGTCGGCGATCCGGGCCGCTGCGTCGTGGGTGCGTCGTGCGATGGCTCGCAGGCCGTCCGCCCCGTGGTACGAGGCGTACATGGCGGCCATCACCGCCAGCAGCACTTGCGCGGTGCAGATGTTGCTCGTGGCCTTCTCCCGGCGGATGTGCTGTTCGCGGGTCTGCAGCGCGAGCCGGTAGGCCAGGTTGCCGTCGGCATCCTTGGAGATACCGACGAGCCGCCCGGGAAGCTGTCGGGCGTGCATCGACCCGACGGCGAGGTAACCCGCGTGCGGTCCGCCGAAGCCCATCGGCACACCGAAGCGTTGCGTCGTGCCGAAGCAGACGTCGGCTCCCTGCTCGCCGGGCGGCGTGACCAGTGTCATCGCCAGGAGATCGGCACCGGCCGCGACGAGAGCGCCGCGCTCGTGCGCGGCGTCGACGATCGCGGTGGCGTCGACGATGCGACCCGATGCGCCGGGCACCTGAAGGATCACGCCGAAGAAGTCGCCGTCCGGCAGTCCGCATCCGGGCAGATCGGGGTGCAACGAGGCCTCGACGACCTCGATGCCCAGGGGCTCGGCGCGCGTGTCGAGGACGGCACGCGTCTGCGGGAACAGGTCCGCGTCGACGATCACGCGGTTCGACTTCGACTTGCCCGCGCGACGCATCAGCGTCATCGCCTCGGCGGCCGCGGTGGCCTCGTCGAGCATGGAGGCATTGGCCACCTCCATGCCGGTGAGGTCGGCGACCATGGTCTGGAAGTTCAGCAGCGCCTCGAGACGTCCCTGGCTGATCTCGGGCTGATATGGCGTGTACGCGGTGTACCAGGCGGGGTTCTCCAGCACGTTGCGCAGGATGACGCCGGGCGTGTGGGTTCCGTAGTAGCCGAGCCCGATCATCGACCGGGCCACGGTGTTACGGGCTGCGAGGTCACCGAGTTGTGCGAGGACCGCACTCTCGCTCAGCGGTGCGGGCAGCGCCCCCAGGACGTCGGAATCGAGTTCGTCGGCGATGACTGCGGGTATGACACGGTGCGCCAGATCATCGAGGGAAGCCGCGCCGATCGCCTCGAGCATCCGGCGGGTCTCGTCGGCGTCCGGACCGACATGACGGTCGACGAAGGCGGCCGACAGATGGGGAGCGGCCGGAGTGGGATCCGGGCCGGAACCTTCTGGGCCGGATCCTTCTGGGCTGGATCCTTCTGGGGCGTCGGACGGGGTCGCTTCAGTGGTGGACACGGTGGCGGGCAACCTCTCGCAGGCGCCGGTACACGGACCGGCTGCTGACCCTCCCCCTCTGTCATGTCTTCGGCCACAGCCGATGTGACGCCTGAGAGATTCGGCGCCGCGCAACTCTGCGCGATCGCCTTTCACCGTGGGCGGACGACGGATCGTCACTTTCCAGAGACGTCGTCACCACCGCGGTCCTGGGTGCCTGAGAGTTTGACGGAGAGGTGTTGCTCCTTCGGCGGCCGCCGGCGATGAGTATCCGACGGCGCTCTCCCGCAGCGTAGCGACGCGGGGCCAGTCTACGCGGAGTCTCGACTACCCGGTGCGACGGGCGCGGTTCTTGCGCCGCGCGGCCAGTTCGTCCTCGGGTGCGGTCTCACTGACACCGCCGTCGGCCCGCTCGCCGGGGAAGTCGGCGATGGTGCCGGTGAGTTCGCGCATCGCGCCGCTGACGGCGATGCCGAACACGCCCTGCCCGCCTTGCAGGAGGTCGACGACCTCCTCGGCCGAGGTGCACTCGTACACGGTCGTACCGTCCGAGAACAGGGTGATCTTCGCGAGGTCCTCGACACCGCGCTGACGGAGGTGGTCGACGGCGACGCGGATGTTCTGCAGGGAGATCCCGGTGTCGAGCAGACGCTTGACGATCTTGAGGACGAGGATGTCCTTGAACGAGTACAGGCGCTGGCTTCCGGAACCCGCCGCTCCGCGGATCGACGGGACGACCAGCGATGTGCGGGCCCAGTAGTCGAGCTGGCGGTAGGTGATCCCGGCGATCTGGCACGCACTCGGCACGCGGTAACCGACGAGTTCGTCGGGCACGGTGTCGTCCGGGAACAGACCTGGGGCGATCTCGCCGAGGCTGCCCTGGGTCGGGACGGCGTCTGGACGCTCGCCCACCGGACGATCGGGTGACTGGTCGCTCGACGTCGTTTCGCTGTCGACCGGACGATCGCCCACTTCTGACTCCCTCGCAAAGCTCGGATCGGACGCCGCACCACGGTGCCTGACGTCCACGTCCACAGTACGCGGTCCAGGCTGTTTCCGGTCGGCCGATCATCTTCATCGGCCCGTGTCCGGTGCTCGATGTCGCTGATGACGCTATGCGGCGGAGGACGGTGGATCAACGCGACTCGCCACGACACTCAACCTCAACTTGAGATCAAGACAAATGGTGATCGGGCGGTGTCGATTCCGTGATCTGAGTTTCGGTTCCGGTCGGCGAACACGTTCCTCGACGGATTCCACGAACCGGTCAGGCGCCGCTTGCCTTGAAGTCGTCCGGGGACACGTTGTCGAGGAACTCCTTGAACTTCTCGACCTCGTCCTCTTTGACCTCTTCGGGCTGCACCTCGGCGGACTCGTCGGAATCCTCGTCCGGGATCAGCAACCCCGCCTCGGCGAGAACCTCTTCGTCGGCGATGATCGGCACCTCGGCACGCATCGCGACCGCGATCGAATCCGACGGCCGCGCCGACACCCGCAGATCGCCGGTGAAGATCATCTCGGCGTAGAAGGTGCCCTCCTGCATGTCGACGATCCGGACCTCGACGAGGGTCTGCCCGAACTCCTTGATGAGGTTCACGATCAAATCGTGGGTCAGCGGACGAGGAGGCTCGATCCCCTTCTGCCGCAGCGCAATCGACGCAGCTTCACTCTGCCCGATCCAGATCGGCAGGTAGCGTTCGCCCTCGACCTCGCGCAGCAACAACACCGGCTGACTCTGCGGGGGTTCGACCCTGATGCCCACCACACGCATCTCGCTCATCTCGCACCTCCCAGACGCCTTGTACGGCGCTCGATTCAGTGACCTCGACGCTACACCGACCGAGCGGACAGCGGCGGCCGACTCGCGGCACCCCAGCGGATCCCCCCAGCGGGCGCCCTCGGCGGATCGTCGCTGTTCAGTCCGGTGCGGCGGCCGCACGCGCGCACCGCGATCTCAGTCCAGCGCACCCTTGACGGCCGCCTTGACCAACTGCGTGTGCAGCGTCACCGACAGGGCCGCGATCTCGCGCACGAGTTCCTCGGCACGGTCGCGCGCACCGGTGCCCTTGCCCTTGGCGATCGGGTTGGCGATCTGGGCGACGAGGCCCGCCTCGCGATCCGCGGACACCTTGAATGCCCGGAGATGACGCGTCTCCAGGCCGTAACTGGCCAGGGCCGCGGCCGCCTCGACGAGCCGTACGGCGTCCTCGTCGAAGAACCCGGCGGGCCCGGCGGTCAACAGGCCGTTGCGCTGGAGTTCGGTGACGAACGCCGAATCCACCCCGGTGCGTTCGATCAGCGACTCCCGGGAGACGCGTCCGGCGCGCGCACCGAAGTCGGTGGCCGGCGCCACGGTCCCGCGGGCCGCGGACAGCACGCGCGTTCCGCCGGGACCGAAACCGCCGTTGCCGTTGTCGATCGCGTCGAGCTGTTCCTTGATCACCTTCAGCGGGAGATACCGGTCCCGCTGCGCGGTCAGCACGAACCGCAGCCGTTCGCAGTCGGCCTGACTGAACCGCCGATACCCCGACGGAGCCCGCTCCGGGGTCACCAGACCCTCCGACTCCAAGAATCGGATCTTCGAGATCGTGATGTCCGGGAAGTCATCACGCAATTGGGCGAGGACCGTGCCGATCGACATCGATCCTTCGCCGCGGGGGGCCGTGGACGCCGTCACGGGTGTCAGGCGTCTGCTTCGTCGCGGGGACCGCTGAGGAACACCAGACGGAACTTGCCGATCTGAACCTCGTCGCCATTGCTCAGCGACGCGGTGTCGACCGGCTCGCGGTTGACGTACGTGCCGTTGAGGCTGCCCACGTCGACGACCTGAAAGTCGTTGTCGCCGAGACGGAACTCGGCGTGACGACGGCTGACGGTCACGTCGTCGAGGAAGATGTCGCTGTCGGGGTGCCGGCCGGCCGAGGTCGTCGGCTGATCGAGGAGGAACCGCGACCCCGCATTGGGTCCTCGCTTCACGACAAGCAGCGCGGTCCCGGGAGCGAGTCGTTCGACCCCCGTGTCGGCCGGCTCACTCGAGGTGCTGGTCCCGGCATCGAGTTCATTGATGAACTCCTCCCGGAACACCGATGTGGTCTCCACCGGCGCCTCGAAGTCCCTGTCGTTTTCGCTCACCACTTCTCCTTCGTCGTCGTCAGTGCCGACCGCACAGTCGCCAACCTCGTTCTCGGAACCGCCGGCATCGCCTGGGACGGTGCCCGTCGGCTCTCGCCACGATGGCCGGTCGAATCTACATGACTTGTGCGGCCGGGTAGTTCTCGGCGCGAGATCGTGAGCATCGGTGTCACGTCGCGCCTCGTTCCCACTGCCGTAACCGTACCGGTCCTGCCGATCCCACCGGCGCGCGAGTCGACTCCGGCATCGACGATCATATCGTTCCGGAGGCGATCAGCCGGGTCGATCGGGGCACCGGCCGTTCACGGCCGGGAGAACTCACCCCTCGATGACGGCGCGGTACCCCGCGGCGTCGAGTACCTCACCCAGGTGTTCGTCGAGGGTCGCCTCGTCTGCCGCCTCGATCTCGACCAGCCACCCCTCGCCGTACGGGTCCGAATTGACCAGTTCCGGCGAGGCGTCGAGGGCGTCGTTCACCGCCGACACCGTGCCTGCGAGCGGCCCGAAGATGTCCGAGACGCTCTTCGTCGACTCGACCTCGGCGAACGACTCGCCGACGGTCACCTCCGCACCGCTCTCGGGTAGCTGGACGAACACCACGTCGCCGAGAGCGTCCTGGGCGTAGTCGGTGATCCCGACGCGCACCGTCGTCGGCCCGAGTCGCTCGATCCACTCGTGCTCCGCGGTGTAGCGCAAGGTCTCTGGCACTTTGCTGTCGGTCACGCGAACCCCTTTCGTCCTCGTCAGACTCTACTGTCTGCCGAGTCGCCTGCCGGGTGACGCGGCGGCATGAGCCGCATCACCAGGATCGTCTGATACCAGTACAGGACGAAGGACCACAGATACAGTCCGACGCCCCAGATCATGAAAGCCCAACCGATCGGGTACGCGATGGTCCCCACGATCGAATCGAGCTGTCCGGCAAGAAGCCACGGGAATGCGCTCATCAGCGCGAAGGTCCCCGCCTTGCCGATGTAGAGCACCGGGAGCGCCAGCACGCCCCGCGATCGCAACAGTGGAGCGGACGCGAACAGCAGGACGTCGCGCGCGATGATCACACCGATCAGCCACCACGGCAGGAACTCCCGGATGCCGAACGCGATCGGGATGATCACGATGTAGAGCCGGTCGGCGGCCGGGTCGAGCAGCGCACCGATCTTCGACGACTGGTCGAGGAGTCGCGCGATCTTGCCGTCGGCCCAATCGGAGAAGCCCGAGAACATGAGGACGGCGAAGGCCCAGCCGTCCGCCTTCTCGACGAGAAGCAGCCACACGAACACCGGGATGAGTGCGAGCCGAAGCACGCTCAGCGCGTTCGGGACCGTGACGATCCGGTCCGGAGCCGGCGTGGTCGCCGCCTCCGGCTCGGTCACCGGAAGATCCCGATGATGCCCTGCAAGGTTTTCGCTCCGCCCGAGGAGAACAGGTTGTCGTGGACCATGTAGGTCCAGGTGGTCGTCGACCGGTGCAGATCCGCCGACCCGAGGTCGACGCCGTCGGGGGTGATGTCGGCCTCCCGGAACGTCTCGCGCGCCTTCGCGAGTGCCGTACCGGGCAGATCGGCGAACTCGGCGAGGATCAGCCGGTGGAACTCGTCCAGCGGGCTCTCCTTGCCCAGCGACCGGAGGTGGATGCTGGCGCGGACGTCGGAGACGAAGGCGAGATGGTCGGCCCAGGCGCGGTCGAGATGGTAGAGCACGATCTCGCGCGCGGCCTGTGACAACACCTCGCGAGGCACGGGCACGACGGCGGGGGTGGCCTCGTGATCGGTCGCGGCATTCTCGGTGTCGGCCTTCTCGGCGTCGGCCTCGTCGGTGGTGGTCTCCACCGTCGTCGTGCTCCCGGTCAACTGCGCGTAGCGGTCCGGTTCCAGATCCGCCAGCTCTTCGAGCGCGGCGTCGGTGGTCAGGATCTGCATACGACGTTCGACGATGATGTCCCGCTGCTGATTGACCAGCTTGTTGTAACGCCAGGTATTCGCGTGCAGTTCGAGCATCACGCCCTCAGCGATCCGCTGGGCCTGCTCGATGAGGTCGACGCCCTTGCTGCCCATCGAACCGTCTTCGTTGGGCGACACGGGATCTCGCTTGAACGCGAGGTTCTTGGTGACGACCGGGTCCTCGAGGCTGGAGAAGAACACCGACGTACCGGGATCGCCCTGACGGCCCGCGCGTCCACGCAGCTGACTGTCGAGGCGTTCGGTGTCGTGGCGGCCCGTTCCGACGACGCACAACCCGCCGAGTTCGATGACCTCGTCGTGGGCGTCCGTGTCGTCCTTCGAACCGCCCAGGCGGATGTCGGTCCCCCGTCCGGCCATCTGGGTGGACACGGTGACGGCGCCCCGGGCGCCGGCCTCGGCGATGATCTTCGCCTCTTCGGCGTCGTTCTTCGCGTTGAGCACGACCGACGACACCCCGGCCTTGTCGAGGAAGTACGCGAGCTCCTCGGACTCGGCCACGTCGTGGGTACCGATGAGGACGGGTTGTCCGGTCTCGTGGATCTCCTTGACGTAGGCGACGATCGCCTCGACCTTGTTTGCCTTGGTGTCGTAGACCCGGTCGGGCAGGTCGGTCCGGACGTTGGGGGTGTTCGGCGGGATCTGCGAGACGCGCAGTTCGTAGAACTGGCGGAACTGCTCGCCGGCGGCGAGCGCGGTGCCGGTCATGCCGCAGACCTTCGGGTAGCGGCCGATCAGGGCCTGCACCGTGATGGTGTCGATGACCTCACCCGAATCGGTCTGGGTCAGCCCTTCCTTGAGCTCGACCGCGGCCTGGACCCCGTCGGGCCAGCGCTGGAGCTGCGCGACGCGGCCGCGCGAGGCGTTGATGAGGTGCACGCCGCCGTCGCGGACGATGTAGTGGATGTCGCGTTCGAGGAGATAGTGGGCGTGCATGGCGATGCTGACGTGTACGAGCGTCGTGCCGACGTGTTCCTCGCTGTAGAGGTCGATGCCGCCGAGTTCTTCCTCGACGAACACCGCACCCTCGTCGGTCAGGGTGACGTTGCGGCCCTCCGCGTCGACCTCGTAGTGCTTGTTCTTCATCCGCGACACGACGTCGTGGATCGCCGCGTCCGGCACCTCGGTCTCGGTCGAACCGGCGAGCACCAGCGGCACGAGCGCCTCGTCGACGAGCACCGAATCCGCCTCGTCGATGATGGCCACGTCGGGTGTCGGTGAGACGAGGTCCGCTTCGGACAGGGCGAGCTGATCGCGCAGGACGTCGAAGCCGATCTCGTTGACCGAACCGTAGGTGACGTCACCGGTGTAGGCGCGTCGCCGTTCCTCGCGGCTCGAGTTCTCCGAGACCGCGTGGACGGTGATGCCGAAGGCGTCGAACAGCGGCTTCATCCACTCCGCGTCGCGGGTCGCCAGATAGTCGTTGACCGAGATCACGTGCACCTGATGTCCCTGCAGCACATGGCCGATCGCGGCGATGGCGCCGGCGAGCGTCTTGCCCTCACCGGTGGCCATCTCGACGATGTCGCCCTCCAGGAGTCGGAGGGCGCCCTGCAACTGGACGTCGAACGGCCGCAGGTCGATGGTGCGGTCGGCGGCTTCCCGGACCAGGGCGAGGAACTTCGCGCGGTCCGCGGGCTTCTCGGCGATGTCGAGTTTCTCGGCCTCCGCGCCGAACGCGTCGTCGGCGAGTTCGGCGGCCCAGTCGGTGTGGGCTTCGGCATCCTTGATCACACCCAACGACTTCGACTGGTTGCGAGTCGACTGGGCGCCCAGAAGGCGCCACATGCTGTTGCTCAGCTTTCCCACCGAAACATTTCTCCTGATCGTTCCCGGTTCCGTCGCGACCCACCCCCTCCGGGCGGTCAGGTCAGCAACAACGGTACGCGGCCGCTGGTCGACCGAGGACGCCGACATTATGATCAGTCCACCCGATTCGGCTCGAGGACTAAGGACGGCCCATGACCAGGACTCGCCGGACCAGGGTTCGACTCCGCCTCCTGCGCGCGACGATCGCCGGGTCGCTCATCGCGGTCGGGGTCGGCCTCGGCGCATTCAACGACTGGTGGGTCGCGCTGTTCTTCGGGATCCCCCTGGTCTTCGCCGGCATCGCGGTCAGTCCCCGCGCTTCCCGGGTGTCGGAACTGCCGGAGTTCCGGCGCGCCACGTCGCCGGACGCACCGCAGGTCGAGGTGGAGGCACTCACCCGCAGCAGCCTCACCGCCGACGACTCGCAACCGACCATGGTCACCGCGACGATCAACCCACCGAACGACACCGCGTACCGGGCGCGCTGGATCACCTCGATGACCAAGGGGAATTTCCAGTCGCTGACCGACACCCCGTTCACGACACTGCCGCCGGACGCTCTCCCGCCCCGCGACCAGCCCAAGACCCCCGAATTCGACGACCAGCCCGGCCGCTGGGCGCTCGTCTATCCCGCGGTGACCCTGCTCGTGGTCGGCGCCTTGCTGTTCGGTGTCGCCGGCGGGTGGCACGTCGAGGGGCCGTCGCTCTCCGGGTTCGATTCCGCGATCGATTCCGACGACGGCCCGGACGGCGACGACGACGGTCCGACTCTCGCCGACCGACATCGCCGGATGATGGACGCGATCGTCGAATACCAGGGTGCGCAGGGCTTGCGGAACATCCTGCGTCTCACCTACAGCCTGGACTCCGATTCCGATCAGGCGATCGTCGTCGACCCCTCGACCGGCCGTTCCACGAGCATCAACGTGAGCGACGACTACTCAAGCGAGTCGACGGTGCCCGATTTCAAGCGCAACCTCGAATTCGACGCCGCGACCATCGACGCGGAGGTGCTGGGCTCCACGGTCGGGCCGATGGAGTCCTCGGTGCGTACGTATGCACCCGAGGCCGAGGTCGAGACCGTGACGATCGAGCGCCCGGATCCCGGTGAGCCGGTGCTGATCACCGGGAAGATCGATGGCGGCGACGACATCACGCGCGACTTCGAGGTCCAGGCACGTCCGGACGGCACCGTCGCCGAGTTCTTCGACCCGGCCGATTTCCAGAAATCCTTTCAACTGGCGCGCGACCTGCTGATCGCGGCGCGCGTTCCGCTGAACGCGCCCGTCATCGAGGAAGTGATCATCCAGGGAATCGCGGACGGGGTTCATCCGATCAGCGCGAGCGAGATCCAGAATTCGGGCGGGGTCCTGGTCAGATACCGCATCGGCGACCGCGGCGGCGAGGTCTCCGTGGCGCCAGGGCATTTCCCCCTCGCGAGCATCTCGTCCGGCCGGTATCAATCCGACGGGTTCCGCTTCGACAGCATCTCCGCCGAGGTGTTCGATCGGGTTCGCACCGACCTGATGGAGCGCGCGTCTGTCCCGGAGTACGACCGGGACGCCGTGGCCGCCGAAGTCGAACGCAACTACATCGACGAGGCTCGGCAGTTCGTCATCCGGATGGACATCGCGCACACGGATGACGCCGAGGGTCTGTACACACTGGACGGACGCTTCATCCGACTGGGCGCCTGACGATCGCGGCGCCCAGTCGGTCACACCTTCGGCGTCCCCGCCTCCAGCGCCCTCCGCGTGACGGCCTGCAGTTCGGCCACCGCCGCTTCGGGCGGGTGCAGCACCCCGCGATCGGTCATCGTGGTGACGATGTCGCGGACGCGGCCGTAGTACGTCGCCTGTTCGGCCGGCGTGCTGCTGGCGGCGGCGTGGTTGTAGAGCTTGAGCGCGCGATCGAGGTCGTCCTGATCGGTCTGCTCCAGGTAGCTCGCACCCACCCGCCGGCCGTTCTTCTCGCAGGCGATCCAGGCCCGCCGCAGTCTGGCGACGGACTGCTGGTAGGCGTCGGCGCGCGAGCGGTTGCCCGGGTAGTCGTCGGTCCGCAGAGCCATCGCCTCGTCGAGCGCGAGATGGAAGGTCTGCGTCTGTTCGACCGTCACGTCGGTCACGGCCGGATACCTCAGCAGCATGGCGGGATCGAGTTCGTAGGTTCCGTAGGCGCCGAGGACCTCGTCGTGGCGACGCGCCGCTTCCTCCCACAACCGTTGCGCCGCTTCGTCAGAGCCCGCGTCGGCGATCCGGGGCCCGCCGGATGCGGGTCGGGTCAGGTCGACCGGTTCGTCCGGCGGGGCGCTCGCCGCTGCCGCCCGTGACCCGGCCGGCGTCGGGGCGCCCTTCTTCTTCGTGGCGATGCGTTCGGGCGCGTGCCGGCGGAGTCGGGCCAGGATCTCCGCGACCGCCGGGTCTCCTTCGACGACGGCGACCCGCCAGAACTCCGTCTCGGGCGTGTCGTCGGACTCGTCCGGGGAGCTGGGTGGTGTCCGGTCGGCGGGAACGGGCTCACCGTCCCGGCTCGCGAAGGTGAGTTTCAGATATTTCTGTCCGACGACCGTCAGGTGACGCGCACGCTCGCCGGCCATCTCCGAAGTCGCGTCCGCCGGCCCGCCCACGGCCACCGTGACGAGCGAGTCGAGCGGGTAGCTGACGAGTGTGCGGTCCTCGTTCCCGAAGTAGACCGTGTCGTCGTCGACGGTCAGCAGGACCGCGCCTCGTTCACCGAGCCGGCCGAAGGCCGCCCCGAGCAACGACGCCGCGATCGCGCCACCGACCACCGCCGCCGTGATGAGACCGTCGACCCCGGCGATGTTGAGCGCGACGAGTGCGACCATCCCGGCGACCATGAGGACCCAGGCGGCGGTGGCCGAACGATGGTGGCGGCCGGTCAGGTACTCGGTCCGACACGTCACCGGGACCATGGATCCCCCACATTCGTCATATCCATCCCCGGTCCGGTCGGCTACCGTTGTGCACGTGAGTTCCGGCGAACACCGCATCAGCTTACGCATGACCCTGCTGCTTAGCGCACTGATCGTGGCGCTCGGCACGACGATCGTCGGTGTCGGGTCCGCTGCGGCCGCGCCACCGGCTCCCGCCTTCGTGGGCAAGACCTACACCTCGACCGCGGTGACCGGTGAACAGATCCCCGGCGGTGGACCGCTGGAGGTCAGTTTCCCGGCCGCCAATCGGATCGCGCTGTCGGCCGGTTGCAACCGGCACATCGGGGATCTCCGCGTCGACGACTCACTGTTGCGTCTCGGCTCCCTCGCCTCGACGATGATGGCCTGCCCCGGTCCGCACGCCGGCGCCGACGCCTGGGTGACCGCGTTCACCAAGGAACCGTTGACCTGGTATTCGGTGGGCCACGCGCTCGTCCTCGTCGGCCCCGCGGCGCAGGTCCTGCTCACCGAGAAGCCCTCGTGAACCGCCGACCGGTCACCGTGACCGTGACGGGTGCCGCCGGCAGCATCGGATACGCCAGCGTCTTCCGCATCGCCGCCGGCGCGATGCTCGGTCACGACCAACCGGTTGCTCTCCGACTCCTCGAACTCCCGCAGGCGATCTCCGGCGCAGTCGGCACCGCGATGGAACTCGACGACGGCGCGTTCCCGCTGCTCACGTCGGTCGATGTGCTCGACGACCCCCGTAAGGCGTTCGACGGCGCGAGCTTCGGTCTGCTCATCGGGGCCCGTCCGCGCACCAAGGGCATGGAGCGCGCCGACCTGCTGGCCGCCAACTCCGACATCTTCGCCGCCCAGGGCTCGGTCATCAACGACGTTGCCGCCGATGACATCCGGGTGATCGTCGTCGGCAACCCCGCCAACACCAACGCCGCGGTCGCCGCCGCCAACGCTCCCGAGGTCCCGGCCGACCGGTTCACCGCCCTGACCCGCCTCGACCACAATCGCGCCATCGCCCAGTTGGCCCGACGCACCGGCGCGGGCGTCGACGAGATCAGCCGGGTCACCGTGTGGGGCAATCACTCCGCCACCCAGTACCCCGACATCTTCCATGCCCGGGTCGGCAGCCGTAGTGGGTCGGACATCGCCGCGGACCGCGAGTGGCTCGTCGACGACTTCATCCCGACCGTCGCCCGACGCGGCACCGCGATCATCGAGGCCCGCGGACAGTCGTCGGCGGCCTCGGCCGCGAACGCCACCATCGACCACGTCCATGACTGGGTTCTCGGTACACCGCCGGACGACTGGACGTCGGTGGCGCTGCCGTCGCCGGGTGTCTACGGCGTGCCCGAGGGACTGGTCTGCTCGTTCCCGGTCCGCTCGGTCGACGGCCGATGGCAGATCGTGGAAGGACTCGACATCAACGACTTCTCCCGTGCGCGGATCGACGCGTCGGTCGCCGAACTGCAATCCGAGCGCGAGGCCGTCGGCACCCCGTAGTCTTTCTGTCCATGTCGAAGAAGGACAAGCCGAAAAAGGCCAAGATCGCCAACGAGGTCTATGAAGCGGAGCTGTTCCGGTTGCAGACCGAACTCGTGAAGCTCCAGGAGTGGGTCCGCGAGAGCGGCGTTCGCGTGGTGGTCATCTTCGAAGGACGCGACGCCGCCGGCAAGGGCGGGACGATCAAACGCATCACCGAGTACCTCAGCCCGCGGATCGCGCGGGTCGCCGCGCTTCCGGCGCCGACGGATCGCGAACGCGGACAGTGGTATTACCAGCGTTACGTCGCGCATCTGCCCGCGCCCGGCGAGATCGTCCTGTTCGACCGGTCCTGGTACAACCGCGCCGGCGTGGAGAAGGTCATGGGTTTCTGCACCCCCGAGGAGCACTCGCGGTTCCTGCGGCAGACCCCGATCTTCGAGCAGATGCTCATCGACGACGGCATCCTGCTGCGCAAGTACTGGTTCTCGGTGTCCGACGACGAACAGCTCAAGCGGTTCCGGTCACGCATGAACGACCCTGTGCGGCAATGGAAGCTGAGCCCGATGGATCTCGAGTCGGTGTACCGGTGGGAGGACTACTCGCGCGCCAAGGACGAGATGATGGTCCACACCGACACCGCGCTGAGTCCCTGGTACGTCGTCGAATCCGACGTGAAGAAGCATGCTCGCCTGAACATGATCTCGCATCTGCTGTCGACCATCGAGTACGCCGAGGTCCCCCGCCCCCGCGTGTCCCTGCCCAAGCATCCGATCGAGTCGGGCAACTATCACCGCCCGCCGCGCTCGCTGTCCAAGTACGTACCCGACCACGTGGCGACGCTGATCCGCACCGACCACTGATGTGGATCGGGTTCTGCGAGTTCGACTATCTGCTCGGTGACGTGCACTCGCTGAAACAGAAGCGGTCCGCGGTGCGACCGATCGTCGCCGACCTGCGCAAGCGGTACACGGTCTCGGCTGCCGAGGTCGGACACCTCGACGTCCATCGGCGAACCGTCATCGGGGTCAGTGCGGTGGCCGCCGACCGCGGACATGTCGTCGACGTGCTCGACGCCGTCGAACGTTCTGCGGCAGCCCATCCCGAAGTCGAGTTGCTATCCGTGCGACGCCGGGTCGTCAGCTCTGAGGACTTCTGAGGTCGTCGACGACCCCGGCGGCAACCGCGGCCCGGCGGTAGGCGGCTGCGAGGGACTCGACCGTCTCGTGCGCGTTCAGTCCGCTCGGGTTGGGGACCACCCAGAGTTCGGCCCCGTCCCACGTCTCGTCCTGCCGCCCCGGCACGGCATCGCGGCGCCCGAACGCGCTGCGATACGCGGTGATCCCGGCGACCGCGACAACCCGTGGGCGGATCTCACGAACCCGTTCGCGCAGGCGGCGTCCCCCCTCGCGGAACTCGTCGACGGTCAGTTCGGCGGCGGTCGCGGTGGCGCGTGGCACGACGTTGGTGATCCCCACGCCGCGGTCGAGCAGCATCGTCCGGTCGGCGTCGGACATGCCCTTCGATGCGTCGATCACGTGGTCGACGATGCCGGCCCGGGCGAGCGCCGGGTAGAACCGATTGCCGGGCCGGGCGAAATGCGCACCGGTGGCCGCGGTCCACAGGCCGGGGTTGATGCCGACGAACAGCAGCTTGCAGCCCTCGCCCACGAGGTCGTCGACGGTGCGGTCTCGGTAGGCGAGCAGGTCGGCCCGGGTGAATCCCATCAGGCACACCGGGTATCCGGCCGGGCGATGCGGGAACGCGTCAGGATGCCGTCTCCGCACCGTGTCGGGCCGACACGCAGAACTGGTTGCCGTCGGGGTCGGCGAGCGTCACCCACACGAAGCCGGGCATCTCACGATCGGCGATCCGGCTCGCGCCCGCCGCCACGAGTCGATCCACCTCCGTCTCGAGATCGTCGGTGGTCAGGTCCAGATGGATGCGGTTCTTGCCGGGTGTGGGGTCCTCGACCTGCTGGAACGCGAACAGCGGCCCGCCCTCCCCGACCGCGACGACGACGAAGTAACCGTCGTTGTCCTCGACGATGCGGCCGCCGAGCTGCTCGGCCCACCACGTCGCCAGGGGCGCGGGCGCGAGTGCGTCGACGGTGATCATGCCCAGTGCGAGACTCATGCCTGCCAAGCTACTCCCGGCCACCGACATCCCCGGGCGGTCGCGGGCAGATCGTCGGCACGTTCGCCGCTAGCCGCCCGGAAGGACCCGATCACCACTTACACTCACGCTGATGCTCGAAATCTCCTACACGGTCTTGGGCGGCCTCGGGGCTCAGATCGGTTCCGACCCCGTCGAACTCGGCACGCGCAAGCAGCGGGCGACACTCGCCCAGCTGATTCTCGCCGAGGGTGTTCCGGTGCGCGCCGACAATCTGATCGAGGGCATCTGGGGCGATTCGCCTCCGGAGCGCGCCGAGGTGTCGCTCCAGTCCTACATCTCGGGCCTGCGCAAAGTCCTCGAGCCGCATCGAAAGCCTCGGACTCCCTCCACGGTCCTGCTCACCCACGGGACGGGGTACAGCCTCCCGACGGCCGCCGACAACGTCGATGTGCGCCGGCTGACCGCCCGGGTCGGCGATGCTCGTGCATTGATGCAACAGGGCGACGCGGCGGGTGCCGCGCCGCTGCTGCACCAGGTGCTCGCCGACTATCGTCCCCTGCTCCCCGAGTTCGAGGGCCTCGCCTTCCGGGACGAGGCCGCCGATCACCTCGACCGCATGCTGCAGGCGGCGCGGGAGATGTCCTTCGAGGCCCGCATGGCCGACGGCGACCACCGCCTGCTCGTCACCGAACTGGAGACCGAGGTCGAACGCGCGCCGCTCGACGAGGGCTTGTGGGTGCTGTTCGCCACCGCCCTCTACCGACTCGGCCGTCAGTCCGACGCACTCGGGGCGATCGCCACCGCCCGCCGGACCCTCGCCGAGGAGATCGGCGTCGACCCGGGACCCCGTCTCCGCACCCTCGAACGCGACATCCTCGACCACGCTCCGCATCTCGACGCCCCGGCCGCCACCGCCGCGGGCAAGGTGACGCTTGCGCCGGACGTCCCGGCACCGGGCCCGCGGACGTCGGCGCAGGCGACAACGGACGAATCGGTCGACGACGCCGACCTCGACGACGCCCCGTCGGTGGTCGGCCGGACCGACGAACTCGCCGCATTGCATCGGGCGGTGCTCGCCTCGATGACAGGACACGGCGGCGTGGTCGTGGTCGAGGGCGAGCCGGGCGCGGGCAAGACCGCGCTCATCGACGAAGCCGGCCGTCGGGCCGCGGGCGCCGCCGATCTCCGGGTGCTGTGGGGGCGCTGCGTCGACGACCCGGCCGCACCCTCGATGTGGCCGTGGGTGCAGATCCTCGGTGCGGTCCTCCCCCGGCTCGATCCCGCTGATCGGGAACGACTCCTCGACAGTTCACTCGGCCGGATGGTGACCGAGGGCGTCAACGTGATCCCGCCGCCCCGGCAGATGCCGGACGCGGCCGCTCGATTCCAGTTCTACGACCAGGCCGCCGATCTCCTCGAGGGGGTGGCCGCGACGTCGAAGCTGATCATCGTGCTCGACGATCTGCAGTGGGCCGACGGTGCGTCGCTGGAGTTGTTCGCGCACATGGCCGCACGACGCACCGCCGGGGTCACGTTCTTCGCCTCGTTGCGTTCGCCGTCGAACCGGCCCGTCGTCGCCACCACCCTGGCGACGCTGGCCCGGTTGCCGGAGCATCGCCGAATCCATGTCGGCCCGCTCGGCGGCGACGACATCTCCGAGCTCATCCGGCGCGAGACCCGGCAGTGGCCGGAGGTCGCCACCGTGTCGTCGATCCAGCGACGCACCGGAGGCAACGCCTTCTTCGTGCGCGAGCTCGCCCGCATCCTGGCCGACCGCGGGTCCATCGCGGGCAGCGCCGTCCCGTCCGGCATCCGTGATGTGGTGCGCCAGCGACTGGTCGGCATGTCCGCGGCGACGACCGAACTGCTCGAACTCGCGTCCCTCATCGGGACCCGCGTGGACCTGGTCTTGCTGGCGACCGCCGCGAAGCGCCCGGTGGACGAGGCGCTCGACCTCCTCGAACCCGCGGGCGAGGCGGGTGTCATCGATCTCGGACCGGACGACCCGTTCGGATTCGGCTTCAGTCACGACATCATCCGGGAGGCGATCGCGGACGGCATCTCGGCCATGCGGGCCCGGCGACTGCATCTCGCGGTCGCCGACGCCCTCGCCGGCAACTCCTCGCCGCATGCCGTGGCGAGAGTCGCGCGGCATCTGTGGTCCGCCGGGCCGCTGGCCGACCGCGAGCGCACCACGACCGCCCTCCTCGCGGCGGGGAACATCGCCCTGCGCACCTACGATTTCGACGGGGCCCGCCGGCATCTCGGGGATGCGGCGACACTCGCCCGCGCGACCGGCGACCAGCAGGCGGAGCTCGTCGCGATCACCACCCAACTGGCCGGAGACGTCGCGGCGCACGGGTACTTCGCCGCCGATCCCGAGCTGCAGGACCGCGCCCGTGTACTCGCCTCCGCCCTCGGCGACGCCCGGCTCCTCGCCACCCTCGACTACGCCCGCTGTGCGGCCCACATCCAGATCGCGGATACACACACCGGGCACCGCCTCGCGGAGGATCTGCGTCGGCGCGCCGAGAGATCCGACGACCCGGTCGTCACCCATCTGGGCATGCACGCCGCCGGCATCGACGAGTTCACACGCGGCAATTTCGGTGCGGCGCATCGCATCTTGGAGGACTATGCGCCGATCGACGTCGTCGTCGACGGTCTCCGCGACGATCAGCTCGCGATGGCCCGCGGCTTCCGGGCCTGGGCGGCGACCGTGCATCGCGGTGTCGACGCCGGCCGGGACCTCTTCGCCGCGATGGCCGATGCCCATCCCGATCCACGGTCCCGGCTCGCCATGGCCATCTTCGCCGTCGGCGCGGCGTCGATGCTCGGCGACACGAGGTGGGTTCTGGACGCGGGCCCGGCCATCACGTCCGACGGCGTCGGACCCCTCGCCTACCTCCGTCGCGGCGGAGAACGCATGTACTGGTGGGCGCGCGCCCTCACCGGCGACCTCGACGACGCCCTGGAGCACATCGACCGACTGGGTGCCGACGAGGTCGGTATGGAGGATCACCCGCGGACGGGTGAGGGCTACTGGCTGGGTCTGCACGCCGAGGTCCTCGTCGTCGCCGGCAAGCTCACCGACGCCGCCACACTGCTCGACCGGGCCGACGACTTCGCCGACCGCACCGGTGAACGTTATGCCGACGCCCACCGCCTCCTCGTCCGCGCACGTTACGAGTACGCCAACGGGCGTCCGGCGTCCGTGGTCGGCGCCACGCTGGCGACCGCGCGCGACACCGCCCGCGCGCAGGAGGCGGACGGGTTGATCCGACGGATCGACTCACTGGCCACGACCTGGGGTCTGACGTCCCCGACCTGAGTCGCCAAGTCCGCCTCAAGTCGCCTTCAAGCGCCGTCGGCGACCCTGGTCAGGACTCCGGCGTCGTCCGGAGCCCGACGAATTCCGCCGGATCGTACCGGCCGCGACCGAGGACCTGCCGATGCCCGCAACACCCGCCTCCTCCCTGCCCGAGCACGCCGAGCGCCTCACCGTCCGGACCCGTACCTCGGTCCTCGCGCAACTACGCGACCGGATCGCAGGCGACGTCTTCGGCCCCGGCGATGCCGGCTACCTCGACGCGCGATCCGGCTTCAACCGGCTCGACGTGCACCGCCCGGCCGTGATCGCCGCGCCCGACAATCATTTCGACGTGGTCGAGGCGGTCCGCTTCGCCGTCGAGGAAGATCTACGCGTCGCCGTCCAGGCGACCGGTCACGGCACGGGGAGACCGGCCGACGGCGGACTGCTGATCAACACCTCCCGGCTCTCGTCGGTGAGCGTCGACCCCGTCACCCGGACCGCCCGGGTCGGCGCCGGCGCCCCATGGCGAACGGTCGTCGACGCGGCGGCGCCGTACGGTCTCGCGCCACTGATGGGCTCGGCCGGCGGGGTCGGGGCGGTCGGTTACACGCTCGGGGGCGGTTTCGGCTGGCTCGGTCGACGCCACGGCCTCTCGTCGGACCGCGTGCTCTCGTTCGACCTGGTGACTCCGGACGGGACACCGATCCGGGTCACCGATACCAGTTTCCCGCACCTCTTCTGGGCGTTGCGCGGCGCCGGCGCCGGCGGTCTCGGTGTCGTGACGTCCATGGAGATCGCGCTCGTCGAGGTGTCGACCGTGTACGCCGGCAATCTCTTCTATCCGGCCGCCGACGCCGAGGAGATCATCCGCCGGTTCCGCGACTGGGCGCCCGCCCAGTCCGAGGAGCTGACGTCGGCCGTCGCGATTCTCAACCTCCCGCCCACGGACGACGTCCCGGCGCCGCTCCGCGGCCGGAGCTTCGCCGTCGTGCGCGGCTGCTGGTCCGGGGATCTCGACGCCGGTCGCGCGGTCGTCGACGAATGGCGCGAGTGGCGGACGCCGGTCGTCGACATGTGGGGTGCGCTGCCGTTCGCGGCGATCGACGCCGTCAGCATGGACCCGACCGAGCCGATGCCGGTGATGGTCACCACCGAATGGTTCGACGATCTCCCCGACGAGGCCGTCGACATCGTCGCCGCGCGGGTCCGGCCGGCCCCGGCGTCGGCGCCGCTCATCGTGTGCGGCGAGATCCGCCACGCCGGTGGAGCGATCGCTCGCAGCGCGGACAACGCGCCCAACGATCGGGCGCGACAGGGCCGGTTCCTACTCGAACTCGTTGCGGCGGTGGCTGATCCGCACGTCGCATTGGCCGTCGAGTCGACGTTGCGGGTGACCCGCGCCGAGCTCGAGCCCTACGTGACCGGCGCCGCCTACCTCAACTTCACCTCGGGCTCCGAACGCGTCGCCCGGGCCGCGGACGCGTTCAGCGCGGACAACCGTCGCCGGCTCGACGAGATCAAGGCCGCCCTCGACCCGGCGAATCGCTTCTGTCACGGCGACCTGTGATCGGCCGATCGGACAGCGCACTTGCCCCGGGTGGCCGGATGTGGACTGATGGTCGGCATGTCTGAACCGTCCGGACCCCGGCACGATCGCACCCCAAACGACCGGCCCCTGCTCGTCGTGGACGCCGCCAACGTCGTGGGTTCGGTGCCCGACGGGTGGTGGCGCGATCGCCGCGGAGCCACCGAACGGTTGCGGACGCGTCTCGAGTCCGTCGCCGTCGGCGGACTCGAAGGACTGCCGGGGCCACTCGAGGTGGTGCTGGTCGTCGAGGGTCGGGCCCGCGGTGTCGTGGCGAGCGAACAGGTCCGAATCGTCGACGCGCCGGGTTCGGGGGACGACACGATCGTCGGCGTCGTCGCGGATTCGGATCCTCGTCGCGAGCGCATCGTGGTCACCGCCGACCGTGAATTGCGGGCCAGAGTCGCGCAACTCGGCGCCCAGACGATCGGCCCCGCCGCCATCCCGAGATGACCGGGGCCGGAATCGAGCGTCGTCTTGACGTCCGATTTCTCCGTTCTGGTGGCGGTGGGATGGCACCCGCCCGATAATCCTCAGAGTGTCGGCGACTGCCGACAACGGGAGGATTCCATGACCGAAGTCGATGTCCTGATCGCCGGCGCCGGCCCCATCGGCTTGACCGCCGCCATCGAGCTGCGCAGGCGCGGAGTTCGCGTGCGGATCGTCGATCCGCTCCTCGAACCCCCGCAGTACGCCAAGGCGGTCGGCATCCAACCGCGGACGCTCGAGGTCTTCGAGAGCATGGGCGTCGTGGGACAGGTGCTCGACGCCGGGCTCGAGATGCGCGGACAACTCGTCTACGTCAACGGAAGTCAGGTCTCGCGGGTCGATCTGTCGACGCCACCCGACGTGCCTTACCGATTCCACCTGCTCCCCCAGTACGCGACCGAGCGCATCCTCCGTGAGCGCCTGACCGATCTGGGTACCGAGATCGACCGGGGCACCGCCGTGTCCGCGTTCGACCAGGACGCGGACGGGGTGACCGTGACCCTGACGGGTCCGGACGGGGACACCACCATCCGTGCGGGCTATCTGCTCGGCGCGGACGGCGCCCACAGCGTGGTGCGCAAGGGACTCGGACTGTCCTTCGAAGGGGCCGCCTTCACCGAGCAGTACATGCTCGGCGACGTCGTGGCGGACTGGTCGATGCCCCAGGGGTACGCGATCCGCTCGATGCACCAGACCGCGGACGGCACGACCGACGACCAACTGGTGTGCATCCCCCTTCCCGGCCGCGGCCGCTACCGGATGTCGATGCTCGTCCCCGACGAACTCGCGGTCGCACCGACCACCGGCGGAGACGGTGTGGCGCACGGTTTCGAGGGAACCCGGGCGCCGGAACTGTCCCACATCCAGGCCGTGGTCGACCGCCTCGCACCGGAACCCGCGACGGTGTCGAACCTGCGCTGGTCCTCGGTGTTCCGGATCAGTCACCGCATCGTCGATTCCTACGGTCGTGGACGCGTGTTCGTCGCCGGCGACGCCGCCCACATCCACCCGCCCACGGGTGCGCAGGGGATGAACACCGGCGTGCAGGATGCACACAACCTCGCCTGGAAGCTCGCCCTCGCCGTCGCGGGTGTCGGCTCCGACGGGCTGCTCGACAGCTACGACCTCGAACGTCGGCCCGTCGGCGAGGAGGTCGTGGGACGCACGGTCCGGGACGCCCGCGAAGGCATCGGCACCGATTCCAACGACTTGGACTTCATCATGCGGCGCGAGGGCCAATTGCTGATCTCCTACGCCGACAGTCCGCTCGTCGCCGGGTCGGCGGTACCCACGGCGCCGGCCGCGCCACGTGCCGGTGAACGCGCACCGGATGCCGCCGGCCTAAGCCGCGATTCCGTCAATTTCCCGCTGCGACTGTTCGACGTGATCGGCGGCGTCGACCATTCGCTCGTCCTGTACGCCGACCCCACCGCCGGCGCCGACGAGGTCGCGGTGCTCGAATCACTCGCCGACGAGATGTCGGCGAAAGCGCACGGCCACATCGACATTCATGTGATCGCCGCGCCGACCGCGCAGGTCGGCAGCACCGAACTACCGCTGCTCCGGGACACCGACGGCCGCTTCGCCGACGGCTACCGCCCCGACGGTTCGACGGTGTTCGTCATCCGGCCCGACGGGTATGTCGGGTACCGCGGGCCGACCACCGACGGCAAGGCCGCGCTGCGTCATCTCGAGGGCACCTTCGGGTAGCGGCGGCACCTCGAACCGGCGCGCGGCCATGTCTCTCGATCTCTGTCCGACCGGGGCCACCGGCCGCGCACGCCGTAACCTTGGGGATCGTGACCAGCAGACCGGCACCCAACCGCCCCCTGTTCCGGGCCGCGGGCGTGCTCGCCGACCGCATCGGCACCTCGGTCCGGCAGCGCTCCGCCGAGTCGCGCCTCGGCCGCGCGATGGGTGCCGGCGAGGTGATCTACCTGGTGGCGCCGGCCGGCCACCCGAACTACGGCGACGAACTGATCGCGAGAACCTGGTTGCGGCACCTGACCCGGGTGCGTCCGAATGCCACGATCGTGCTGGACTGCCACAGCCCGGGCACGGCGACGACGCTGCTGCGCGATGCCCACCCGAACATGCTCGTCGTCGACACCCTGTGGCAACTGACCACTTACGCCGCGGAGGTCGAAGAACCGGCGCCCTGGGAGTGGGTCGGCGCCGCCGCCCTCGACTCCGGTCTGGCGCCGCGACTGACCGCCGGGATCGACCTCCTGGAGTCGGCGACCACCATCCACCTCCTGGGCGGCGGCTACCTCAATACCGTGTGGCCACACCATGTCTCGTTGTTCGTCGCAGCTGCTGCGGTGGCCCGGCGCTCCGGGGCGCGCCTCGCCGCGACGGGTCAGGGACTCGTTCCCGCGCTGCAGGGCGCCGCGTGGGCGGCGTTGACCGAGGCGTTCGCCGCATTCGACGTCGTGGACGTGCGCGACACCGCGTCGTACGACGTGCTCGACGGCGTCGTCGGCGCACGGCATTCCGGCGACGACGCGTGGCTGGCCCTGCACCGACCGCGACCTCCGCTGTACCGCGAGATGGATGCACCGGTCGAGAACGGCGTCGTCCTGTGCCTGCAGTCCGATCTCACCGAGCGGTTCACCGGACCGCGGGCGACCGGCGTCGAAGCCCTGGCCGACTTCGTGCGGGCGACGCTCGACGCCTGGGACGTGCCCGGTTCGGCGGTCACCGTCGTCGAGGGAATTCCGGGGCACGACAACGAGGTTCCCTACCGGCTCGGCGCGCGTCTGGCCGGAGCCACCGTGCTCACCTTCCGCGACGTCTGGAACGACGGGCTGCCCGCCGGACACGGCAGCACCTGGATCAGCACCCGGTTCCACCCGCATCTGATGGCCGCGGCCGCCGGCGATCCCGGGATCGCGGTGGTGGCGATGCCGGGTTACTACACCACCAAACATCGATCACTGGTCGAGGCCGGCTCGGACTGGACCGTGGTGGATTCCGGTACGTCCGTCCCGGAGCGGCCGCACGGGCGGGGTTTCGACCCGGCGGCGCGGGAGCGGGCCGTCGCCGCGAAGCTCGCCACGGCCGTCGACATCTACCCGGTCTCGCCGGCGCTGGCGCACCGCATCTGACACACCCGCCCCGGACGTTGTCCCATTTGCGCCAATTCGCCTCGGTGCGCCGACCTGCCGTTAGAGTGACCACATGAGCCGAAACCCCGTGCGCGCCACGGCCCTCCTCCGCATGGTGACGATCGGTGCAGCGGCCGTACTCGGCCTCGCCGCATGCTCACCCTCGGAGACGGCATCCGGTGCGGGATCGTCGAGTGCAGCGCCCGGCTCGGGTCAGACGACCTCGGTGCCGGCCGACACGCGGCGGCGTTCCAGAAGGCGATCGACGACACCCGGGCCGCCGGGAATCTCCCCGGCGTCATCGCCCGGGTCATCTCACCGGCCGGAACCTGGACGGGGACATCCGGGGTCCGGGCGGCCGGCGGGGACGATCCCATCCAGACGGCCGATCACACCCGCATCGGCTCGCTCACCAAGACGATGACCGCCACCCTGCTGCTGCAGCTTGTCCAAGAGGGCCGCGTCTCGCTCGACGACCGCATCGACAGGTTCGTCCCGGACGCCCCCAACGGCAGCGCGACGCTGCGCCAGGTCGCCGACATGACCAGCGGCATCCCGTCGTACACCGCGTCCGAGTCCTTCGACCGGAAGTTCTTCGCCGACCCCGAATCCGTCTGGACGCCCACCGAACTGGTGGACACCGCGAAGGCGCTGCCACCGAGCTTTCCGCCGGGGCAGGGCTGGGAGTACTCCAACACGAATTACGTCCTGCTGGGCCTGGTCATCGAGAAGGTGCTGGCGAAACCCATCGGCGAGGTGTTCGCCGACCGGATCTTCACCCCCTTGGGCATGGACGAGTCCTCGTGGCCCGGCGGGTCGGTCGAGATCCCCGATCCACATCTCGACGGCCTCACCGATCAGGGTCAGCCCGACGGGCAGACGGTCGACTCGACGCGCTGGAATCCGTCCTTCGCGTCCACCGCCGGTGCCGTCATCTCGACCGTCGACGACCTCCAGACCTGGGGTGAGGCCCTGTTCACCGGGCAGGGCGTCCTGAATCCGCCGACCCAGCAACTGCGCCGGGATTCGATTCTCACCTCGCCGCCGCCGAACACCGCCACCTCCGGATACGGCATCGGTATCGGCAACCGCGACGGATGGTGGGGTCACGACGGTGACTTCCCCGGCTACAACACCTCGTTGTTCCACAACTACGATTCGGACACGACGATCATCATCGTGATCAACACCGACGACGCGATGACGGTCGACGGCAAGTCGACGACCCCCGTCAGCGCCGTCCAGGCCGGCCTCATCGCCGCGCTGCCCTGAGACCCCGGTCCCGGCGTAAGGTCGGCGCATGGCCAGAACAGTCGCGAAAGCCGATGGTGTCGACCGTGCCGAACTGCTGGAGTTCATCCGGCCGCGCCACCACATGATCCTCAATACCGTCCGTTCCAACGGCAGCCCGCAGATGTCGCCGGTCACCGGTGGGGTCGACGAGCAGGGCCGCATCGTCATCTCGACCTATCCCGGCCGGGCGAAGGCGGCGAACCTCCGGCACACGCCGGTGGCCAGTGTCGTGGTGCTCTCCGACGACTTCAACGGCGCCTGGGTCCAGGTCGACGGTGATGCCGAGGACCTCGACATGCCCGAGGCCGAGGACGCGCTCGTCGACTACTTCCGCAGCATCTCCGGTGAGCACCCCGATTGGGACGAGTACCGAGCAGCGATGCGAACACAGGGCAAGTCGCTGATCCGCATCACGCCGACGAGGTGGGGTCCGGTGGCCACCGGCGGATTCCCCGCCGAGGTCGCGGCCCGGCTCGACGCGCAGGACCGATGAGCGCACCGGCCCGCCGGACGGACCCGATCGGTTGACCACCGGCGCCGACATCGAGATCCGCGGGTTGACGAAAAGCTATGGCGGACATCGCGTTCTCGACGGCATCGATCTCGAGATACCCGCCGGCAGCGTGACCGCGCTGCTGGGGCCGAACGGTTCCGGGAAGACCACGACCGTCGGCATCGCGTCGACCCTGTTCCCCGCCGACTCGGGGACGGTGACGATCGGCGGATACGACACGGTCGCGCAGACGCGTGCGGTGCGCGCGATGATCGGTGTCACCGGCCAGTCGGTCGCGGTCGACGAGTTGTTCAGCGGGCGGGACAATCTGGTGCTCATGGCCGACCTACGACGCCTGGGCCGACGCAACGGACAGGCCCGCGCCCAGGAGTTGATCGAGCAGTTCGATCTGGTCGCGGCCGCCGACCGCGCGGTGTCGACCTACTCCGGCGGCATGCGTCGGCGCCTCGATCTCGCCATGACTCTGGTGTCCATTCCGCGAGTGATCTTCCTCGACGAACCGACCACGGGTCTCGACCCCAGGAGTCGACGGATGCTGTGGGAGACCATCTCCCGGCTCGCCGCCGAAGGCGTCACGATCTTCCTCACCACGCAGTACCTCGAGGAGGCCGACCAGCTCGCCGACCGCATCGCCGTCCTGGACCACGGCCACATCGTGGCCGAGGGCACCGCCGCCGAATTGAAGAGCCGGGTGCACGACTCCGAGGTGCGCCTGACCTTCGCCCACCGCGACTCCTTCGACAAGGCGGCCTCGCTTCTGCCGGATGCGCGTCCGGTTCCCGAAGCACGACGCCTCGACATCGCGACCGACGACACCGTCACCACTGTCCGGACCACCTTGAACCATCTGGAGGCCGCCGGCGTCACGGTCACCGACGTCGGTGTCCATGCCCCGACCCTCGACGATGTGTTCTTCGCGCTCACCGGCAATCCCGCTTCCGCCGCCGATGCCGAGATCGCCGAACCCGCCGCCAGCGACCCCGATCCGTCCGGAGCAGCCTCATGACGACCCTGGCACACACGGTGTCGGATTCGCGGGTCATGGTCCGCCGCAACGTTCGGCGGCTCATCAAGTTCCCCGTGCTCACCGTGATGCTGGTCGGCATCCCGGTGGTCTTCCTGCTGCTGTTCGTCTTCGTGTTCGGGGGTCAGCTCGGCGCCGGGATGACCACGCAGTCCGGCGACAGCGGGCGCGCCGCCTACCTCGACTATGTGGTGCCCGGAATCGTGCTGGTCACCGTAGCGTCGGCGGTCCAGGGCACCGCCATCGTCGTTGCCATGGACATGACCTCGGGGATCATCAACCGCTTCCGCACCATGGACATCGCCCGCTCCGCAGTGCTCACCGGCCACGTGCTCGCCAGCCTCCTGCAGGCGCTGTTCAGCATCGTCGTGGTGCTGGCCGTCGCCGTCGCGATCGGATTCCGGCCGTCGGCCGGTCCGCTCAACTGGCTGGGCGCGCTCGGCGTGACTTTCGTGTTCTCCGTCGCGCTGATCTGGCTGTCGGTCTACCTCGGGCTGGCGGCCAAGAGCGTCGAGACCGCCAGCAACACACCGATGTTCCTCACGATCCTGCCGTTCCTCAGCACGGGTTTCGTACCGGCCGAATCCCTACCTACCGGGTTGAGGCAGTTCGCCGAGTATCAGCCCTTCACCCCCGTCATCGAGGTCCTGCGCGGAACCCTCACCGACGCCCCGGTCCCCACCGCGAGCGTTGTCGCGTCGCTCGCCTGGAGTCTCGCCATCGGCGGGGCCGCATACTTTCTCGCGCTCCGAACCTATGAGCGGCGACGCGTTCCCGGATAGTGTCGACGGCGTGCCCGAGAAGGTGGACTTCAAGAAGACGCTGGACTCGTACAAGGCGCGGCGCGGCCAGTTCCGCATTCTCGACGTTCCGGCCATGCGCTACCTGATGATCGACGGATCGGGCGATCCCAACTCGACACCACAGTTCGCGGCGTCGATCGAGACGCTGTATCCGGTTGCGTACAAGCTGAAGTTCGCGAGCAGCCGAGAACTCGGCCGTGACTACGTCGTCCCGCCACTCGAGGGGCTCTGGTGGGCCGACGACATGAGCACCTTCACCGGCGCCCGCGACAAGGGCCGTTGGAGTTGGACGCTCATGCTGATGATCCCCGACTGGATCGACGCCGCCCTGCTCGACGCCGCTGTTCTCGAGGCCGGCGCGAAGAAGCCGCCGCCGCGTCTCGCCGATCTACGCACGGAGTCGTTGGACGAGGGGTCGTGTGTTCAGACGCTGCACCACGGGCCCTTCGACGACGAGGGTCCGGTGCTGGCCGAGATGCACGATCGGTTCATACCCGACAACGGCTTACGCATGTCGGGCCGTCACCATGAGATCTACTTCAGCGACTTCCGCCGAGTAGCTCCCGAGAAACTTCGGACCCTGCTGCGTCAACCGGTCGAGTCCACCATCGTCCCGTAGCGAAAGATGGCTAGAAGCAGGGTTTCTCGCTACGGAGTCCCGGTGGCCGGCGTCCATCCGAGTACCGGTCCGAGCTGCCCGGCGAGATCACCCACGATCTGCAGGTAGTCCGGCTCGTCGAAGGAAAACGGCAACGCGAAGGCCACCTCGGTGGCGCGTTGGAATCCCGCGTGCTCATACAGTCTCTCGGCGAGTTCATCGGACGGTCCGACGAGATCCGGCGAGAACAGGAGGCCCCGCGGGCCCTGCGGGGTGAGCGTGCGCTCGAACCGACTGTCGGCATACGCCCGGTACTTGCGGATCTGGTCCGCGGTCGCGGAATCCGTGGGGATCACCACGAGCCCTTGGGACACGCGCGCACGGTCGGGATCGACGTGATGGGCACGGTAGGCGTCGATGTGTTCGGCCTGGATGGTCGCGAAGTCGCGCGACTCCGTGCCCTCGGTGGTGACCACCGAGGAGGTCAGATAGTTGATGCCCTGTCGGCCCGCCCAGATCGCCGAGCTCGATCCACCTCCGTACCAGACCCGATCGGCGAGACCCGGCGAATGCGGTTGCACCCGTCGGGAGAACGTCTCTATCCCGACGGTCCCCTCGAAGTCGCTGACCGGTTCGCCCCGCAGGTTGTCCAGGAGCCTCACCACCCGGTCCTTCGAGAAGTTCTCGAGCGCATGGGTTTCGGGGTACAGCGCGGTCTTGAAGTCGTCGTAGCGCATCGGCACACCGACGGAGACCCCCGGGTTGAGCCGTCCCCCGCTGAGGATGTCGACCGTCGCCAGGTCTTCGGCCAGCCGCAGCGGATTCTCCAGACCGAGCGGGATCACCGCGGTACCGAGCTCGATCCGGCTGGTGCGCACCGCTGCGGCCGCCAGCAGGGCCACCGGCGAGGAGATGCCGTACTGCAGGTGCCGGTTGCGCACCCACACGCTGTCGAAGCCGAGTTGCTCGGCCAGCTCGATCATCCGGAGCGTCTCGAGGTGACCGGGGCGCGGGTCGTCACCGTCGAAGCGTCCGATCGTCAGAAATCCGAGCTTCTGGAGGGGTTCACCGCGTCGTGGCATGCGATCGATTCTCACACCGTCTGGCAGCGGAGACATGTCGACGAATCAGGGTGGGTCGAATTCTCCGGAGGTCACACCGGCGCGCGCCGCGTCTATAGTCGGGGCACACCGCCGCCGACCGAACGGATCGCCATGCCGCCCACTGTCGCGGAGAGGATCGTCGAGCAACTCGAGCGCGCCGGAGTCCGGCACGTCCACGGGTTGCCCGGTGATTCACTCAACGGTTTCACCGATGCCCTGCGGAGAAACGACACCATCTCATGGCGACATGTGCGACACGAGGAGTCGGCGGCGTTCGCCGCGTCCGCCGAAGCCGCGCTCACCGGTGAACTCGCGGTGTGCGTGGGAAGTTGCGGGCCCGGCAACCTGCACCTGATCAACGGACTGTTCGACGCACACCGCAGTCGTGTCCCGGTCCTCGCGATCGCCGCGCACATCCCGGCGACGGAGATCGGCACCGGCTACTTCCAGGAGACCCACCCCGAGCAGCTGTTCCGGGAATGCAGCGCCTTCTGCGAGATGGTCGGCACGCCCGACCAGATGCCGCGCCTGCTCGACATCGCCCTGCGCACCGCGGTCGAGAAACAGGACGTCGCGGTCCTCGTCATCCCGGGTGAGACCTTCCTGGCGCCGTGCCCGAAACGGCGCGCCGGCGCCCCCATCCGCCGTATCCCCCGCGTCACCCGGCCCACCGATGCCGAGATCGACCGCGCCGCAGACACTCTCAACGCCTCCGAGCGCGTGACGATTCTCGCCGGGGCGGGGGTGCAGGGGTCTCACGACGAGGTCGTCGAGCTCGCCCGTGCCCTGCAGGCCCCCGTCGTGCACGCGTTGCGGGGCAAGGAATTCATCGAGTACGACAACCCCTACGACGTGGGAATGACCGGGCTGCTCGGCTTCTCGTCCGGATACCGGGCGATCGAGAAGTGCGACACACTGCTCATGCTGGGCACCGACTTCCCCTATGAACAGTTCTATCCGTCGAAGGCGACCATCATCCAGGTCGACATCCGTGGCGAGCAGATCGGTCGACGCTGCCCCGTCGACCTGCCACTCGTCGGCGATGTCGGCGACACCGCCCGCGCGCTCCTGCCGAAGATCTCCACCGGCCGCGACTCCGAACACCTGTCGACCTCGTTGGCCCACTACGCCACGGCACGGCGCCGCCTCGACGACCTCGCCGACAACGACCGCAACCGGGCACCGATCCACCCGCAGTACCTGACTCGCCTGATCAGCGAGAAAGCCGACCGCGACGCGGTGTTCATCCCCGACGTCGGCTCACCGGTGGTGTGGGCGGCGCGCTACCTCGAGATGAACGGGGCCCGTCGCCTGATCGGCTCGTTCACCCACGGCTCGATGGCCAATGCCGTGTCCCAGGCGATCGGCGCACAGACCGCCTTCCCGGACCGCCAGATCGTTGCGCTCGCCGGCGACGGCGGGCTCGCGATGCTGCTCGGCGAGCTGCTGACCATCACGCAGAACAACCTGCCGGTGAAGATCGTCGTCTTCGACAACTCGTCGCTGAACTTCGTCGAGGTCGAGATGAAGGCGGCCGGATTCGTCAACTACGGAACCGATCTGGAGAATCCGGACTTCGCCGCGCTGGCGGAGTCGCTCGGTATCCACGGTCGGCGCGTCGAGCGGCCGGACGACCTGGCCGGTGCGGTCGACGAGTTCCTCGCCCACGACGGTCCGGCGCTACTCGATGTCGTCACCGCTCGCCAGGAGCTGTCCATCCCGCCGACGATCACCGCCGCCCAGGCCAAGGGCTTCACGCTCTACGCGCTCCGCACCGTACTGTCCGGACGCGGCGACGAACTGGTCGACCTCGCCGAGACCAATCTCTTCCGGCGGCTGTTCGACTAGGCGTTTCGGTCCGCAGCCACCCGCAGGCCGAGAATCGCTTCGGTGACACCGGCTGTCCAGGTGGACGTGTCGACACGGTGAACGGCCGACTCCCCCGCATACGCGCTCGATATGACGACGTCCGGGGCAAGAGTGGCCAGCAGTTCGAGGCTCCCCGCGAGCTGGACGGGGTCACTGATGCCCGGGAGATACCCGGCGGTCCACCGCCCCGACTCGCTTCGATAGAGGGTGTCCCCGGTGAACAGGTAGCGGTCGCCGTCGGCGCCGTGCACCAGGTAGCTCGTGCTACCCGGGGAATGGCCGGGTGTCGGGATCGCCTCGACCCCGTTGCCGTCCGTGTGCCGGTCCGCGAGCCCCACCCCGATCCGCGCGTAGCGGCCGATCCGGTCCGCTTCGGCGGCAGGAGCGTGCAGTGTCGTCCCGAATCGTTCGTTAATCGCGGCCAGCAGCGGCCCGGCCTCATCCTGATGCGACAGATATTGCTCGTCGATCCCGCCCAGGCGGTAGAGCTCATCGAACTCGGAATCCGACGCAACCGAGTAGAAGAGGACATTTCGAGTCGACCTCCACAGGTAGGCATGCGTGGTCAGTCCCGGAAACGGGTTGTCGGAGCTGGTCTCCCACAGGTCGGCGAATACGCGGCGCATCGATACCTCCTCGGGTTGGTTGAATCTCCCACCACGGTGCAACTTCGAGTTCACTTGAAGTCAAGACGCCGTTGCCGACTGGTCAGCAGAGCACCGCGGGTGATACACATCTAGGAATCCGTCTCACGTCAGGAGTCCCCGTGTCCACCTCGCTGCCACCCGATACTCCTGCCTTTCCGGCGGCGGTCGCCTATGAGTCCGCGATGACCAACCAGCGTCTGCGAGGCGTGCGGGCGCTGGTACGGCAGTTCACCCGCAAAGACCTCTTCCCGGAGCCGGAAAACCTACGCACCTTCGCCGAGGACATGTTCCGCACCGACCCCGTGGCCGAACGTTTCGTCGACGAGGTCTACGGCACGTTGGGCGGTGAGGCGGCCCGGGCCCTGCTCGATCAGGCACTCACCGACGGCCTGGACAGCATCGACGATCCCCCGCCGGCACTGGTCGACCTGTTCGAGGAATTCGAGACGGTGCCCGACTGGGTCGACCCCGAGCTGATCGCGGAGGGCGAGGCCATCTGGCGCCGGTGGGGTACCGGCCTGTTCAGCGTTGCCGGGGGATCACCCTGGAGATGTACACCGAGGCCGCGGTCGCGAAACCGCTCTCGCTGGCCGGGGGCTATGCGGGCGACAACGCTCTGCGCCGGTTCCTGGAGACCTCGCGTTTCTGGATCGACGTCTCGCAACCCGACGCGTTGCTCACGCCGGGGTCGCAGGGTCGTGCGACGGCGATGCGGGTACGCATCATGCACGTGTGGGTCCGGCGCACCGTCGCCGAACACCCGGAATGGGACCGCCAACGCTGGGGCGAGCCGATCAGTCAGTCCTACCAACTACTGACCCTGCTGGGCGGCAGCGTGGTGCCCGCGATGGCGCTGTGGCTGACCGGAGTACAGACGACACCCCGCGAGATCCGCGTCCTGCTGCACTATCAGCGCTACCTCGGCCACCTACTCGGGGTGCGCACGCAGTGGTATCCGGAAACGATCGCCGACTCGTTGCGATTGCTGGCCTTCGTCACGTCCACCCGCACCTACGACGCCGGGGCCGACGGCGCAGAGCTCATCGAGTCGTTCCCGGCCGCGTTCGCGAAGAGCGGGTCGACCGGCTTGCAGCGGTTGCGCGGCACATACAACGCGGCGATGTACGCGGCGTACTCGAGCATCTACATGCTGCCCACGACGCGGCTGCGCTACCGGATGCCCAGTCCGGTTCCGGGGATGCTCGTCATCGTGCTCCGACTACCGGTGGTGATCGTCGTCGAAACCACCCGTCGACTCTCACCTCGATTCCGTCGACTTCACGAGAAGTGGATGTGCCGCCATCGGGAGAACTGGCACGACTGGCAGACCTCGGGTCGCCCGGCCGAGTACGCCCACGGGAAAGGTCTCCGGCGTTGACCGCGGTGTCGGAGAGTTACTCCGGAGTTGGACTCGAATGCGCACACCGTTAGCGTGTTCGGGGTGACGCACACCCCGACGGCCACCGCCACGACCACCGACGATCCCTCCGGGATCGGATCCCGCGTCGGCCACTACTACGTGCTCGACGGCTCGTATCAGGTCGGCCGCGAGAAGGTGCGTGAGTACGCACGCGCGGTCCAGGACTACCACGGCGCCCACTGGGAGCCCGAAGCCGCAGCCGCCCTTGGCTATTCCGGTCTCGTCGCGCCGCTCACCTTCACCTCCATCCCGGCGATGGCGGCGAACCGGGAGCTGTTCGAGAAGGTCATCGTCGGCTACGACACCTACGTCCAGACCGAGCAGGTCTTCGAGCAGCACCGCCCGATCGTCGCCGGCGACGAACTGACGACGGACGTGGAGCTGACGAGTGTCCGTCGGATCGCGGGCAAAGACCTGATCACCGTGACCAACACCATGACCGATGCCTTGGGCGAGCGTGTGCACACCATGCACACGACGGTCGTCGGGGTCACCGCCGACGAGGTCGACCCCGAGTTGAGCAGTGCGGTCCGCAAGGTGATGATGCACGACGTCAACATCTTCAGCCACGACGAGGCAGCGGAACGATACGTGCGGACGGTCCGTCCCGACGCTGACGTCCGCACCGCTGACGACAGCGGGCGCACCTCGGGCGCACGGAACTTCGACGAGCTGAACGTCGGCGACGAACTGCCTCTGCACACGATCGGGTTGTCGCGCGGCGATCTGGTCAACTACGGCGGTGTCGCGGGCGACGCGAACCCCATCCATTGGGACGAGACGAGCGCAAAACTGGCCGGCCTGCCTGATGTCATCGCGCACGGCATGCTGACCATGGGGCTCGGGGCCGCTTTCGTGTCGTCGTGGTCGGGCGACCCGGGTGCCGTCACCCGCTACGCGGTGCGCCTGTCCCAGCCCGCTGTCGTGTCCGGCGCCGAGGGCGGCGAGATCGAGTACAGCGGGCGGATCAAGTCGCTCGATCCGGCGACCCGGACGGGCGTCGTGATCGTGGTGGCCAAGTCGGGCGGCCGCAAGATCTTCGGTCTCGCCACACTGAATATCCGCTTCTCGTGACCCCGGGGGTCAGTACTCCCCTGTGATGACGAAGTACGACCCGCGGATCACGCCGGCGAGTTTCGATTTCTGACGCGCGAACTTGAACTTCGACTCCAACTCGGCCGGGACGTCCATGCCGTCCGAGAGCTTGAACCCGACGGCACGCTTCCCACCGGGATCGATGCTGGACATGACGTTCACCGCGAGGCGGACTCGTAGAACACGTACGACATGTGCAGCCTTCCGTCGTCCGGGCCCACCTCGAAGTCGCTGACCTCGAGCGCGGGCGAGGCGATGGTGATGTCGCGCTCGTCGGCCAGGATCGCGGTCACCCGGTCGAGGATTTCGGGCGCGTCCGACGCCGGGACGACGGTGAAGTCGTGCCCGTACTTCGTCTTGTAGTACCGGGCCTCGTTTGCCCGGAGTCCCGCCAGCGCCTCCGCAACCGGTGAACTCTCGAGTCCCGCGGTGGAGACCTGCTTGAGGTCGATCACGTCACCCATGACTCTCCCTCCGGCAGGTTGCCTCAGACAGCGTAAAGCCCCCGACCGCGGTCGGGGGCTTTATCGATGCAGCGCGACGCTCACTCGAGGACGAACACCGGGATCTGCCGATCGGTCTTCGTCTGGTACTCGGCGTAGGGCGGGAAGGCGGCGACGGCCAGCTCCCACCAGTGATCGCGCTCCTCGCCGTCACTCAGCTCGCGCGCGGTCAATTCCTTCACCTCGGTACCGTCCTGCGCGGTGACCTGGGGGTTCGCCTTCACGTTGTGGTACCACGCCGGATGCTCGGGCGCGCCGCCCTTCGAGGCGACCATGAGGTACTTGCCGTTCTCTTCCACGCGCATCAGCGGGACGTAGCGCTTCTTGCCCGACTTCGCGCCGGTCGTGGTGAACAGGACGATCGGACGGTCCATCACGGTCACACCGTCGGTCGTGCCCTGCTCCAGGATCTTCTCGGTCTGCTCGCGGACCCAGCCTTCAGGACTCAACTCTGCGTTAGCACTCATGGTGGGCGGAACACCACAGCTCGGCCGGGTATTCCCCGCAGCGCCGTCTGTGTCGTGACTCTCCGATACTGTGTGGCCGGACCTGACCTCGACCGTGAGATCTCACCGATGACCACACCATGCCGTGCTCTCGTACCGACGCCGGTCGGCACCGTGGCCGTCGACAGCAATGGATCGGCCGTCGTGCGCGTGGCCTGGCGAGTGACCACCGACGTACCGACTGATGACGAGACCATCGATCCCGTTCTCGCAGAGGCGATTCGACAGATCCGCGCCTATTTCGCCGGTGACCTGACCGAGTTCGACCTGCCTGTCGATCTCGATCGGATGTCGGACGCCGCCCGGGCGGTCCTGTCGACGCTGCACCGGACGGTCGCCCACGGCGACACGGTCACCTACGGCGAACTCGCGGCGATGAGCGGCACGCGGGTCTCTGCGCGCAGCGTCGGCACGATCATGGGGATCAATCCCCTGCCGTTGATCATCCCGTGTCATCGCGTCGTCGCCGGCGACGGACTCGGCGGCTACTCGGGCGGCGCGGACGGTCAGGGTCTGGCGACCAAACGCTGGCTGCTCGAGTTCGAGGGCGCACTCCCGCCGACGCTGTTCTGATCAGGAGCCCAGCCGACTATGCCGACCCTGAGATCGATGTCGCATGCGACATCAATCCGTCTACGCGACCTCGATCGAAGTCGCATCAGCGGACCGATGTCGCACGCGACGTGAGTTCGTGATCCGGCACCCTCGAGCGTCGAGCGTCATGTGCGCGACGCCCCGGACAGATGTTCGACGACCAGCGACTGCAGCCTCGGAGCATCCGAGCCGAGCCACAACGACAGGTGCGTTCCCTCGTCGACGGCTTCGAGGCGAGCATCGGGCAGCGTCTGCGCGGCATGGACACTCTGATCGAACGGGACGTCGGCGTCGGTTCGGGAGTGTATCGCCAGCACGGGTGCGGTCACCTCCGCGAGCGGTAGGTCGAGTTCGCGAAATTGGTCGAAGTCATTGTCGAAACCAGCTTTTCGCGACCCCGACACGGTGTCGAACAGATCGATCGCCAGCGTGCGCTGGTCGTCATCGGCGATGATCTCCGCGGTGAGCGCCCTGATCTGTACACGCGACAGGTCTCCCTCACCGGACAGGAGTGTCGAGATGGCCGTGGACGGCGCCTTCGACGCGACCGTGGTCGCCAGCCACTGACCGAAACGACTGAAGAGAAGCTTCTCCTCGGACAGTTCGAGTCGTCCACGCAGGCTGCTCCGCGGATCGAAGCGGGTGCTGACCGCGGCGACCGCGACGATCGCGGACACCCGCTCGGGTACGGAAGCCGCCAACGAGTAGGCGACGGGCCCGCCACCGGACCAGCACATCAGCCCGAAACGATCGATCCCCACCGAGTCCAGCACCGCCCTGACCAGTTCCGCCTGCGCGGCCGGACGTCGTGTGTCGCCGCCCAGGGGCGTACCCAGGTAGCCCGGTCGAGAGACCGCGATGACGCGATGCGCCCCGGCCAGGAAGCGCGTCATCAGGACCCCCTGGTCGCAGCCACCCGGGGACCCGTGCACGAACACCAGCGGCGGCCCGGACCCGACGTCGACATATTCGACCGGCCCGGTCGGCGTCTCGACGAGGCGCGGTTCCGTCGAGTGACTGTCCGAGTGAGCGAGCCCCATGGATGTACCTCCTCCGACGACCGTGGTGCGACGGTAACGCCGGCGCAGCGCCCGCGCGGCACAACGCGGTGAAACGGTGCGAACGGGTGAACCCCGAACGCGGCCGCACCTGAGTCATCCCGCCTATTTCGAGACACTTTTTGCGATTATCAAGACTCTTATCCGTCGATTGCGGGATCGTCTCGAAACACCGGCGCGTCTTTTGAGTCTGTCTCGATACTTCTGAGATACGCTGTCGCGGTGACAGCAGACGCAACACAGCCGTCGGGGATGGCCCTCGGTTACGCACGCGACTCCCCCGGTGCCCACGCGCTCGCGCCCCAGATCGACGCGCTCACCGATGCCGGGGTGGACCCCGCGCGGATCTACACCGATGCGACCGATCGCTCCGCGCCCGCGGGTCAGCGGCCCGGGATGGCCGCCCTCCTCGACTACGCGCGAGCCGGCGACACCACGGTGGTCGTCGGCATCGACCGCCTCGGCCGGAACGTTCGCGAGGTCATGGAGGTCGCGAACCAGATGGCCGGGCGCCGCATCGGACTGCGCTCGCTCCGCGAGGGAATCGACACCGCCGACCCGGCCGGAGCGATGATCGTCGCGGTGCTGGCGTCGCTGGCCGAACTCGACGACGACGCGCCGAGACGGTCGGACCGTTCCACGCCGAGAACCCTGCGTGGGTCCACGTCGGCGATCGGCCGGCCGCGGGCGCTCGATGCCGATCAGGTGGTGCGCGCCGAACAGATGCGCGCGCAGGGGGTTTCCGTACCCAGGATCGCGCAAGAGCTCGGGGTGAGCCGCGCGACCCTGTATCGCACCCTGGCCGAGAGGCGTTCGGTCCGTTGAAGAATCCCGACTCCGACCTCCCCGAACTCGACATCGTCACCGAGTACGGCGTCGTCACGCGCCTGCCCACCTCGTTCCCGATCTTCGACGCCGAACTCGACGAGCACCTCGATCCGGACCTGTTCCAGCAAGGTTTCGTCGATGCCGCGGCCGATCTCGGTGCGCTTCCCGCGCCGTGGGCGCGACAACTGGCGTCGTCGACGCTCGCGTGTCCGCCGGACCCCGACGACGAGGAACCGAGCTACACACGCGGCTATCGCGCCGCCCTCTACGGACACCTCCGGCACGCCGGAAAGTAAGCGCCGCAAAGGGTCTCGGCAACGAAGCCCGGAAGGTCGGACTTGCCGCATTCGAACCGCCGCCCCGGCAACGGATCTCGTGCGCTGACGTACTGGTCGTTGGCGAATCGTGATCACCTGGTGACGTCAACGCCCCTCGCGACATGCACGCTCGGTGCGACCATGGACCGAGTCGGGGATGCGGTTCGCGAACGCGGGCCGGGCGCAATGCCGCACGGGGGCAGGCGCCGCATGTCGGGCGGGTCAAGTCGGCGGGCCGCACTTTCGGACACTGCTAGGTGGTCGCGCCATGACCCGATCGACGAACATCAACAGCCGTGCGCCGGGTGGAGACGACCCCACCGCACGCGAACTGGAAGCCCTGCGAACGGAATTGGACGGGATCGACGACCGTCTGCTCGAAGACGTGCGGGCCCGGATCGAGGTCTGCACACGCATCGCGGAACTCAAACGACGGCACGCCATCCCGGTGATGCAGCCGCGCCGGGTCGGCGCTGTACACGAACACGCCCACCGGTTCGCCATCGATCACGATCTGTCCACCGATTTCCTGCATGCCCTCTACGACCTCATGATCTCGGAGACCTGTCGGGTCGAGGATCTGATCGTCGGGACCGAGACGTCGCAGCGAGCGGGGCCGGATCGTGACCCCGCCCGACACCCGTCCGCCGTCGCGAGCGCGGACTGAGGTGGACCCGGTGCGCACACTGCTGATCGACAACTACGACTCGTTCACGTACAACCTGTACGCGTTGTTGACCCAGGTCAACCGCCGGGAGCCGGTCGTCGTCGCCAACGATGTGCCCTGGACGTCGGTGGACCTGACAGCTTTCGACAACGTCGTGGTCTCCCCCGGCCCGGGCCGTCCGGACTACCCCCGCGACTTCGGGATCAGCGCACGGGCGCTGACCGACAGCGGACTACCCGTGCTCGGGGTGTGCCTGGGCCACCAGGGCCTGTGCCATGTGTTCGGCAGCCCGGTGGTACGGGCCCCCGAACCGCGGCACGGACGACTCAGCGCCGTCCACCACGACGGCCGCGGCTTGTTCGCGGGACTGCCCTCCCCGTTCCGGGCGGTCAGGTATCACTCGCTGGCGGTGGTGGATGTCCCCGACGAGTTGGAGGAGCAGGCGTGGTCCGACGACGGCGTCCTGATGGCGGTGCGCCACCGGGTGTTGCCGATGTGGGGGGTGCAGTTCCATCCGGAGTCGATCTGCAGCGAGTACGGCCGGGAGCTGTTGGCCAACTTCGCGGCGGCCACACGGGTGCGAGCGCACCGCGGGGTCTCGGTCGGGGCGAGTCGGGCGTCGGCGACGACGGAGCGCCCGGCCAGTGAGGCGTCGACGAGTGAATCGGCGGGGAGTGAACCGACGGGGAATCGGCACGAGGAATACCGGGTCCGATCGGTTCGGGTGGACCACGTGGTGGACCCGAACAGCGTCTATGAACGACTGTTCGCCGGTGGCCCGAACAGCTATTGGCTCGACCGGTCGGCGGCCGAGGAGACCGACGGTCGCTACTCCGTCATGGGAGACTGCTCGGGCCCCCACGCCGAGTATGTGACCTACCGGGTCCCGGAAATGACTGTGCGAGTCGAACATTCGGACGGTACAGCGGAGGAGGTCCGCAGCACCTTCTTCGACTACCTCGACGCCCAGCTGCGGGCGCGTGCGGTGGCTGCGCAACCTGAGCTGCCGTTCGCGTTCTGTCTGGGGTACGTCGGCTATCTCGGCTACGAGCTCAAAGCGGACACCGGCGGCCAGCTGGCGCATGCCTCCGAGCAGGCCGACGCGGCGCTCGTGTTCGCCGACCGCGCGGTGGTGATCGACCACGGACACGGGTGTGCGTATGTGCTCGCACTAGAAGCAGTCGAGAGCCCGGATCCCGATGTCGCGACGTGGTTGGACGAGACGGCGTCGACCATTCGGGAGATGCGAACCGCCACACCCGCTCCGGCGACGACTCCCCCGCTGGTCCCGGCGCCCCACGAGGTGCCGATCGTGTTCCGCCACAACCGCCAGACGTACCTGAGGCTCATCGAGGACTGTCTGGCGGAGATCCGGTCCGGGGAGTCGTACGAGGTGTGTCTGACGAACTCGGCGACCGTGCACCGCAGCCTCGACCCCGTGTCCGGGTATTCGTGTCTGCGGGAGATCAGCCCGATGCCCTACAACGCCCTGCTGCAGTTCGCCGGGATGTCGGTGCTCAGCGCGTCGCCGGAACGGTTCTTGAAGATCGGTGCCGACGGGACGGTCGAGTCGAAGCCGATCAAGGGGACACGGCCGCGGTCGGCCGATCCCACCGAGGACCACCACTTGCGATCCGCGCTACGGGCGAGCGAGAAGGACCGGTCGGAGAACCTGATGATCGTGGACCTCGTCCGCAACGACCTGTCGCGTGTCTGCGTCCCGGGGTCGGTGCATGTGCCGTCACTGTTCGACATCGAGACCTACGCACCCGTGCATCAAATGGTGTCGACCGTGCGGGGGACGCTGCGGAACGGGGTGTCGGCGGTCGACTGTGTGCGGGCGGCCTTTCCCGGCGGTTCGATGACCGGCGCACCGAAGATCCGCACGATGGAGATCATCGACAAACTCGAGGCGGGTCCGCGGGGCGTGTACTCGGGGGCGATCGGCTTCTTCTCGCTCACCGGAACCGCTGACCTGTCGATCGTGATCCGCACGATGGTGGCGACCGGTTCCGAGGTGACCTTCGGCGTCGGCGGTGCGATCGTCGCGCTGTCGCATCCGGACGAGGAGTTCGAGGAGACGATGGTCAAGGCCCTGACCATGCGACGCTGCCTGTCCGTCGCCGAGGAGAGCGACTCGTGACCGAATCGGCCGGCCCCGGTGCGCGGTCGGTGGTCGTGGCCGGCGGAGCAGGGGCGGTGGGATCCATGTTCGCGGACCGGTGGCGCAGCGGCGGCGACCTCGTACACATCCTGGACGCCACCTCCGGCGACGACATCCGTGCCCCCGGCCCAGAGGCGACCGCGCGGGTGCGCGCGGCGGACATCGTGGTCCTCGCGGTGCCGGAGAATGTCGCCGTCGCCTCGCTGGGGACGGTGCGATCACTGATGCGCCCGACCGCGATGCTGGTGGAGACGCTGTCGGTGAAGACCCGGTTCGCGGCGGCCGTCGGCGGACTGGACGAGAGCCGTTGCGCCACAACGGGCCCGGCCGTCGGCGTGAACCCGATGTTCGCCCCGTCCCTCGGTCTGCCCGGCCGCGCGATTGCGGTGGTCGTCCATCGCGACGGACCCGGCGTGGACCGCCTGATCGACGACCTGGCGAGGTGGGGCGCTCGCGTGCAGGTCACCACCGCCGATCGGCACGACCGCCTGTGCGCCGCGGTGCAGGCCCTCACCCATGCGACCATCCTGTCGTTCGGGGTCGCGCTCGCCGATCTCGGCGTCGAGGCCGACGAGGCGGCGACACTGGCCACCCCGCCGTTCATGACGATGTCGGCGATGCTGGCGCGCGTCGCCGGTGGGACACCGGAGGTGTACCGGGACGTGCAGTCGTCGAACCCGTGCGCGTCGACGGCCCGGGATGCGTTGGCGCGTGCGGTGTCCCGGGTCTCCGCCACCTGCGACAGCGACACCGACGAGTTCACGGCGCTGCTCGCCCGGGCCGGAGCGCCGCTGGGCGATCGCGGCAGCGAGTATGCCGGGCTGTGCGCGCAACTGTTCGCCGGGTTGGCGTCGTGACCGGCACGCTGCCCGACCACGACGCCGCCGACCCGGTGGAGACGGCGGTGATCCGTGGGCTGGTGCGCAGCTGGTCGCGGCGGGCCACGGTGCGCCGCACCGAGCCCGAACTCGACGGCCCGACCATGGACGATCTCTACGACGACGATTGCGTCGACTATCCCGAGACACTGCTCCCCTTCGCCGGACATCCGGGATGGAACGGGCTCGACGAGGACCGCCGGTCCCGGGTCCGGGCGTGGGGGTGGATCGCATACAACAAGAACGTCGTCGACATCGAACAAGACGTGGTCACACCCGGTTTCGGCTTGCTGTTCCGGGATGCCTTCGGCACTGGGTTCTCCGACGCCGGGAGGGCGGCGGTCGTCCAGTCGATGGTCGACGAGGAGTACCACACGCTGATGCATCTGAACGCTTCCGCGCTGACCCGCCGCCGGCGTGCCTGGACGCTCCCGGATGCCACACTGCCCGAGTCGTTGATGGTGCGCCGCCATCGGGCTGCGCTCGCACGTGCGGAGTCGGCACGAGCCGCGGCGCTCACGACCCTGGCATACGCGACGGTCGCCGAGACCTCCATCGGGGACTACCTCACGTTGATCGCCGAGGATCGGACGATCCAACCGGTTCACCAAGCCACCGTCGCCCTGCATCGCCGCGACGAGCGCGCGCACGGCTCGGTCGCCGGCGAGATGATCGCGATGGTCCACGACCGGCTCGGCCCGGACGACCGGCTCGTCCTGGCGCATGCGCTGCGCGACGGCGTCGACGCGTTCACGGCGACCGACAGCGCCGCCTGGTCGGCCATCCTCGCCGCCGAGCGGATCCCGGACGGCGCCACGATGCTGCGCGAGTCCGCAGAGGATCCCGATAGACGACGAGTCCTGCAGGATTGCAGTGCGGTCGACCGGCTACTCGCCCGGTTCGGCGCCCTGGGTTGACCTGCGCCGGTGATCGTCGGGTGGGCGGCTACGGTGGTGACCGTGAACGAGCCCGACAGCCCGCGAGTGGCGACACCGGCCGACGCGGCGACCATGGCCGAACTGCTCGACGCCTTCAACCGCGAGTACGGCGAACCGTCTCCCGGACCGGCCGCCCTGGCCGATCGACTGACCGATTTACTCTCGCGCAGTTCGACTTTCGCGATCGTGGCCGGCGACCCGATCACCTCGCTGGGCCTGGTGACCATCCGGACAAACGTCTGGGTCGACGGCGGCATCGCCCTGCTCGACGAGATGTACACCACGCCCGCCCAACGCAGCCGCGGACTCGGTGGTGCCGTCCTCACCGCCGCGGTTGCCGAGGCGGCGCGACGGGGCGCCGGGGAATTCGAGATCGAGGTCGACGAACCCGACGTCGACGCGCACCGCTTCTATGCCCGGCACGAATTCCCGCTGCGCGACCCCGAGACCGGCGATCGGGCGTTCGTTCTCCGCAAGGAGCTGACCGCTCCGTAATCCGATGGAATCCCGCCCGTGCCAGTAAGGTACGGGCGTGGTTCAGCTGACAGTGGGAAGCCATCGCGACAACGCGACGACCGACGTCCTCCTCACCGCGGAGAAGTTCAATCGGCACACCTTCTGGTGCGGCCAGAGCGGCTCCGGGAAGACCTACGCGCTCGGGGTGGTTCTCGAACAGCTGCTGCTCCGGACCCGACTCCCGTTGCTGATCCTCGATCCGAACGCGGATTTCACCCGGTTGCCCGAGACACGGGGTACCGCGGACCCCGCCGCCGCGGATGCGATCGCGGCATCCGACATCCGGGTCCTGCATTCGACGCGACGTGACGGACCGCAATTGCGGACGCGATTCCTGACCCTGCCCCTGGCCGCGAAGGCCGCGGTCCTGCAGCTGGATCCGATCGCCGACGCCGACGAGTACAACGTCCTGCTGCACGCCGACGCCACACTCACCGAAACATCGGACCAGACCACCTACCTCGACGCGCTACGCAGTTCCGCCGACCCCGGACATCAGCGGCTGGCCAAGCGTATCGAGAATCTGCAGGTCCTCGACTGGGCACTCTGGGCGCGGGGTGACCTCGCGGCGACCGACGTCATCGACGAGCGACCCCAGGCGACCGTGCTCGACCTGGGTGGGTTCGCCCACCCAGCGGAACCGAAGGTCGCCGCCCTCAGTGTGCTCGAACACCTCTGGGCCCACCGCGACGAGCGGCGCCCGATACTCATCGTGATCGACGAGGCCCACAACATCTGCCCACCGCAGGCCACCAGCGCGGTCGAGCAGGCGCTGATCGACCGGGTCGTGCAGATCGCCGCCGAGGGCCGCAAATTCGGCCTCTGGCTGCTGCTGTCAACCCAGCGGCCGACCAAGATCCACCCCAATGTCCTGTCCCAGTGCGACAACCTGTGCCTGATGCGGATGAACGCCCCACGCGATCTCGCCGAGCTGGCCGACACCTTCGGCTTCGTACCCGAACACCTCCTGGCGGAGTCGCCCGGGTTCCGCCAGGGTGAGGCACTCCTCGCCGGTGGGTTCATCACCGCGCCCACGTACACGCAGATGGGTGCCCGGATCACCGAGGAAGGCGGCGCCGACGTCGCGGTGCCGCTGGTCGTGTGAGCGGTCGATGGTTCCGAGAACAAAACCCCGGTGAGCGACGCTCACCGGGGTTTTCTGTCGGGCTGACAGGATTTGAACCTGCGACCACTTGACCCCCAGTCAAGTGCGCTACCAAACTGCGCCACAGCCCGTTGCTCCCTGGAGAAGCGGAGCGATGTAAAGCCTAGCCGACGAGCACGGTTCCGAACCAATCGCCTGGTCAGGCCTCATTTCGGGCCGGTGGCCAGATGTAGTGCGTCGTTGCTTCTGCCGCCACGAAGCGCTACATCTGACACCGGCTGCTAGACGGTCGAACGCTTCTTGAAGAAGATCCACCCGGCGGTCACCAGAACGGCACCCACGAGGGAGCCGATGATGCCACTCGGGCGGAGCTCGAGGCCGTCGCCCGAGAGCAGGCTGATGAGCAGTCCGCCGACGAAGGAGCCGACGATGCCGGCCACCAGGGCGAGACCCCAGTCGACGGTGCGCAGGTTCTTGCCGCCGAGGAGGATCTGCGCCAGGGCGCCGATGACCATGCCGAAAACGATGATTGCCAGGATGAGCACGAGACGCAGTATCTCACAGCAGGTGTCGTGCGCCACCGGCACGCGACACATCCACCGGAGATGGGCAGGTCCGCCACCTGCGCGGTGGCGGACCTGCCCAACGGTGGTGGAGTCGCCGGACGGTGATCAGCGTTTGCGGCGCTGCTCCCGCTTGTCGCGGACGCGGACGTTGATCCGGACGGGCGAACCGTCGAAGTTGAATTCCTCGCGCAAGCGCCGCTCCAGGAACCGGCGATAGCCCGCCTCGAGGAAGCCGGTGGTGAACAGCACGAAGGTCGGCGGCCGCACCGAGGCCTGGGTCGCGAACATCACGCGCGGCTGCCGGCCACCGCGCAGCGGCGGCGGATTGGCGGCGATGACGTCCTTGAGCCAGTTGTTCAGCGGGCCGGTCGAGATGCGCTTGTCCCATGAGTCGAGCGCGGATTCCAGTGCGGGGACCAACTTCTGGACGGCCCGGCCGGTCGACGCCGAGATGTTCACCCGACGCGCCCATGGCACGCGGGCCAGCTCGCGGTCGATCTCCTTGTCCAGCTGGTACCGGCGGTCCTCGTCGACGAGATCCCATTTGTTGAACGCGATCACGAGGGCGCGGCCGCTCTCGATGATGAGCGACAGCACCCGCAGATCCTGTTCGGTGATCGGTTCCGACGCGTCGATCAGCAGGATCGCCACCTCGGCCGCGTCGAGCGCCGACCGCGTCCGCAACGACGCGTAGTACTCGTGGCCGCTCGCGGTCCGCACCTTGCGGCGCAGACCGGCGGTGTCGACGAAGTTCCAGGTCTTGCCGCCCAGTTCGACGAGTTCGTCGACCGGATCCACGGTTGTCCCGGCGACATTGTCGACCACCGACCGCTCGGTGCCGGTGAGCTTGTTCAGCAGCGAACTCTTGCCGACGTTCGGCTTGCCCACCAGGGCGACGCGACGCGGGCCACCGAGAGTCGGTGCCTCCCGCGGGGTCTCGGGCAGCTTGTCCAGGATGATGTCGAGCAGATCACCGGCGCCGCGGCCGTGTGCGGCCGACACCGGATACGGCTCACCGAGTCCCAGCGACCACAGCGATGCGGTGTCGGACTCGAGTCGCTCGCTGTCGACCTTGTTGGCACACAGGATGACCGGGGTCTTCGAGCGTCGCAGGACCCGTGCGACAGCCTCGTCGGTCGCGGTCGCGCCGACCGTGGCGTCGACGACGACGACGATCGCGTCGGCGGTGCGCATCGCCAGCTCGGCCTGCGCGGCGACGGCCTGCTGCAGGCCCTTCGCGTCGGGTTCCCAACCACCGGTGTCGACGACGGTGAACCGCCGGCCCGACCACGACGCCGCGTACGACACCCGGTCCCGGGTGACGCCGGGGATGTCCTCGACCACGGCTTCACGACGCCCCAGGATGCGGTTGACGAGCGTCGACTTGCCGACGTTCGGCCGCCCGACGATCGCGACCACCGGCATGTGTTCGACACCGGACGCGTCGTCGGCTCCCCCGACATCGGTCAGTTGCCAGTCGGATTCGTCCGACCAGGTGCCGTCGCCGGGTAGCGCCGCGAGGTCGTTCGAGTAGTCGTCACTCACCGTTCCACTGCTCCGATCCGGGTCGCGACGAGGCCGCTCAGTTCCGCGAGCACCTCGTCGAGGGTCTTGTCGCTGGTGTCGACGACGGTCGCGTCGTCGGCCGCGCGCAACGGCGAGACCTTGCGTGTCGAGTCGAGATGGTCGCGGCGGTTCACGCTCGCCAGCACCGCGTCGTAGTCGCTGTCGCGACCGCCGGCGAGATTCTGCTTGTGCCGGCGCTCGGCCCGCGCCTCGGGTGTCGCGGTGAGGAAGATCTTGACGTCGGCGTCGGGGAACACCACGGTCCCGATGTCGCGCCCCTCCACGACCACGAACCGGCCCTGCGCATTCTGCTGTTGCAGCGCAACCAGTTTGGTGCGCACCTCGGGTACCGCCGAGACCGCGGAGACGGCGCTGGTGACGTGGTCGGTGCGGATCGGCCCGGAGACGTCGCGCCCGTCGAGGAAGACCTTGGCGCCGTCCCCATCGGGGACCAACTCGATGGCGACGTCGGCGACCACGCGGGCGATTCCGGCCGGATCATCCAGCGCGACACCGGCATCGAGAACGGCGAGAGTCACTGCGCGGTACATCGCGCCGGTGTCGAGATAGCTGGCGCCGACCTCGGCGGCCAGGAGTTTGGACACCGAGGACTTGCCCGTACCGGCCGGACCGTCGATCGCCACGACATGCGTGGTCCCGCCGGCGGACTCCGAAGCTCCGTCGCTCACAGGCCGACCGCCCTGTACAGTCCACCGACCTCGTCGTTGCCGAGGACGCGCAGGCTGCCCGGGCGCTGCTCACCCAACGCGACCGAACCGACATGGGTGCGAACCAGTTTGACGACAGGGAAGCCGACCTCGTCCATCATGCGCCGCACCACGCGGTTGCGACCCTCGTGGAGGGTGATCCGCACCAGCGACTGGCCCTCGTGGACCTCGATCACGGTGAACTTGTCGACCGTCACCGGGCCGTCGTCGAGTTCGACGCCCTCGCGCATGCGACGTCCGATCCCGCGGGGCACCTCGCCCTTGAGCGTGGCGAGGTAGGTCTTGGGCACCTCGAAGGACGGGTGCATCAACCGGTGCGCGAGTTCACCGTCGTTGGTCAGCAGCAGCAGACCCTCGGTGTCGGCGTCGAGGCGGCCGACGTGGAACAGACGCTGACCGGCCATGACCCGCTCGGCGACCACATCACCGACGCAGGGACGGCCCTGGTCGTCGGACATCGTCGACTGCCAGCCCTTGGGTTTGTTGAAGGCGAGGTACTGCCGGGTCTCGTCCATGATCACGCGGGCACCGTCGACGCGGATGATCGCGGTGTCCGGGTCGATGCGCAGCCCCTGCTCGGTGACGATCTCCCCGTCGACCTCGACACGACCCGCCGCGATCAGTTCCTCGGCGCCGCGGCGCGAGGCCACCCCCGCCTGGGCGAGCACCTTCTGCAGGCGGACGCCGTCTTCGACGTAGTTGGCGCCGGCACCCTCGCCGTGCTCAGGCGTCTGGTGCCGCGCCGGTCGGGCGTTGTTCAGCCGGATCCGGCCCACTTCGGCGTTCGGCTTCGACGACCCCTTGCGGTGGGTCTTCTTGGTTCGCGGCTGTTGTGCGGGCGCGCCCTTGCGGCGTTTTCCCGGTGAGCCATCTCGGCCAGCGGATGCCATGTTCTCTCAGTCCTGTGAGTAGGTGGTGGTGCCACCGTCGATGATCAGTTCATTCGAGTCTGACGGTTGGGTGGACAGTTTGGCGAATCGGGGATCCGAGAGCAGCTCCTCGTCGAGGTCGTCGATCAGGTCGACGTCCGGCAGCAGGGGCGCCAGATCGGGCAGTTCCGACAGTGACGCCAGCCCGAGCCGTTCCAGGAAGAGTTCGGTGGTGGCATAGGTCGTCGCGTTCGTGGTCGGTTCGCTGCCGACCTCGTTGATCAGTCCGCGAGCGACGAGGGTGCGGATCACGCCGTCGACGTTGACGCCGCGGATGGCGCTCACCCGTGCCCGGGTGACCGGTTGCCGGTAGGCGATGACCGCCAGCGTCTCGAGCGCCGCCCGCGTGAGCTTCGACCGCGCGCCGTCGAGCAGCAGCCGCTCCACGTAGGGGGCGTACTCCGCCCGGGTGTAGTAACGCCAGCCGTCGCCGGCGAAGCGCAGATCGATGCCGCTGCCCGACGCCGTGAGCTCCGACGACATGGCGTTGAGTGTCTCCCGGACCCGCGTGCGGTCCTGGTCGACGGCGTTCGCGAGTTCTTCGGTGGTGACCGGGGTGTCCACGACGAGCAGCACCGCCTCCAGGGCGGAACGGAGTCGCGCGTCGTCGAGGTACTCCCCTTCGCCCTGCAGAGTGGTCTGCTCGGGTTCGGCCGGTCCCGGGTCCTCTCCCTCGGCTACGCCGGTCGGGTCGTGGTGGTCGACCTCAGGAGCGTGATCAGTCATCCGTAGTCCTCTGCCTTGTCGATGCGCAGGTCGTCGGCACCGCGCTCCCCCGTCCACATCACCGCGAGATCGCCGAGTGCCTCGGGTTGTTCGAAGGTGATGGCCTGCTCCCGGAACAACTCGAGCAGGCCGAGGAAGCTACCGACGATCTCCAGCACGTTCTCGCAGTCCGCGGTCAGCTCGCCGAAGGTCAGCCATGTGCCCGGTACCGCACTGAGGAGAGATGCCATCCGACGTGCCTGGCCCGGAACCGACACCTTCTGGACGTCGTGCAGATGGTCGAGGCCGACGGTGGGCACCGGACGCGGCGTCAGCCCCGCCGCGGCGACCTGCGCGAAGCCGTTGGCGTCGACACCGAGGGTGACCTCCGGCAGCAGATCCTCGAAGCGCTTCTCGAGCGACACCGCGCGTGGGTAGCGCTGCAGGGCGGCGGCCTCGAGTTCGCCGAACAGGGCGGCGACCTGCTTGTAGGCGCGGTACTGCAGCAACCGCGCGAACAACAGGTCCCGGGCTTCGAGGAGTGCGAGGTCCTCCGGATCATCGACCTCGCCGGAGGGCAGCAGGCGAGCCGCCTTGAGATCCAGCAGCGTCGCCGCGACGACGAGGAATTCGGTCGTCTGGTCGAGCCCCATCTCCGGGCCGAGTGCGCGGGTGTAGGCGATGAAGTCGTCGGTCACCTCGTGCAGCGCCACCTCGGTCACATCGAGGCGGTGCTGCGAGATCAGGTTCAGCAGCAGGTCGAACGGACCCTCGAAGTTGCGCAGCTTGACCCGGAAACCGGACTCCTCGGCACCGACCTCGGACGACGCTTCCGCCGCGCTCGAAGCATCTTCGGGCACAACCGAATCGGACGCGCCGGGTTCGGATACGGCGGTTTCGGACACGGCGGGTTCGGGGACTGCCTGGTCGGTGCCGGTCGTCATGCGGGCGTGACGTTGCGGGCGATCACCTCGCGTGCGAGCGCCCGGTACGCCTTCGCGCCGGCCGACCGCGGCGCCCACGATGTGATCGGTTCCCCGGCGACGCTGGTCTCCGGGAACCGGACGGTGCGGGCGATGACGGTGTCGTAGACCGCGTCGCCGAACACCTCGACGACGCGGGCCATCACCTCACGGGAGTGCAGTGTGCGGGCGTCGAACATGGTGACCAGGATGCCGCCGAGGTCCAGGCGCGGGTTGAGCCGGTCGCGCACCTTGTTGATCGTGTCGGTGAGCAGAGCCAGCCCGCGCAGGCTGAAGTACTCGCACTCCATCGGGATGAGCACGGTGTCGGCGCAGGCCAGCGCGTTGACAGTGAGCAGACCCAGCGACGGCTGGCAGTCGATGAGGACGACGTCGTAGCGGTCGAGCACGGGATGCAGTGCCCGGCCGAGCGACTGCTCGCGACCCACCTCGGTCACCAGCTGGATCTCCGCGGCCGACAGGTCGATGTTGCTGGGCAGCAGGTCGAGACCGTCGACGCGGGTCCGCATCAGGACCTCGTCGGTGGCCACCTGCGGCGGTACGAGGAGGTTGTAGACGGTCTGTTCCAGCTCGTGATGCGGCACACCGAGTCCCGCGGACAGCGCACCCTGCGGGTCGAGGTCGACGAGCAGGACCCGACGACCGTATTCGGCAAGCGCAGCACCGAGATTGATGGTCGACGTCGTCTTGCCGACGCCGCCCTTCTGATTGCAGACCGCGATCACCGTGGCGGGTCCGTGACGGTCCAGCGGAGCGGGCTCGGGTACGTCGCGATACGGCCGCCCGGTGGGGCCGATCTCGTCGGCATCGTGCTCGGCCTCGTCGGTGTCGTTTCCGGGCGACACCTGGATGCTGTACTGATCTCCCGGACGGGCGCCAGACCCTCCCGGACGGGCGCCAGACAGGGGTGCGCTCGGAGTGGTCACGTGTCCGCCGCTCCCTTCGCTGTTCGATGCCGCTTCTCGGTAGTTCAGTTGTCCGTCCACGGCCGAGCCTCGTATCAGCCTAGGACATCTCCCCGGTCATCCCGGCGTCGGCGCGCCCGGGGGATCCGCGGGGTCAACGCGCCCTCGGATGGGCGACGGCATAGACCTCCCGCATCGTGTTGACCGTCACGAGCGTGTACACCTGCGTGGTGGTGACCGAGGCGTGGCCCAGGAGTTCCTGCACGACGCGGACGTCGGCGCCGCCGTCGAGCAGATGGGTCGCGAAGCTGTGCCGGAGGGTGTGCGGCGAGACCGCCTTGTCGAGGCCGGCGCGCTCGGCCGCGGTGACGAGCACCTGCCAGGCGCTCTGCCGCGAGAGCCGCCCGCCGCGCGCGTTCAGGAACACCGCGGGCGTCGCCCGTGACACCAGCGCGGGTCGCCCGCGGACGAGGTACGCCTCGAGTGCCTGGACGGCGGGCCCGCCGAGCGGCACGAGACGCTCTTTGCCGCCCTTGCCCCGGAGGCGAACCGCGCGCATGTCGTCGAGATCGAGATCGTCGAGATCGAGGGAGGTGGCCTCGGAGATCCGCGCCCCGCAGCTGTAGAGGAACTCCAGCAGCGCGCGGTCCCGCAACCCGCGCGGATGGTCCTCGACGCCGGCCGAATCGAGAATGGCGAGCACCTCGTCGACCGGCAGGGATTTCGGCAGGCGCCGCGCCGCGCGCGGGGGCCGCACATCGTGCGCGACGTCGGTCGGCACGATCCCCTCATCCACCGCGAACTTGTGAAAACGCCTGGTGGCGACCAGGGTTCGCGCGATCGAACTGTCGGCGAGCGGAGCGAACCCCGCCTCGGCGTCACCGCGACGGAGTTCGACGAGGAACTCGCGGATGTCCTCTTTGGTCACGGCGTCGAGTGACGGGATCCCCCGCCGGTCGAGATACCCGCGATACCTCTCGAGATCGCGCCGGTAGGACGACACCGTGTTGGCCGCCGCACCCCGCTCCACCGTCAGGTGATCGAGGTAGCGCGCGATGTCGGCGGCCAGGGTCACGACCGGCGGCCCCGATCGTCGGCACGTCGGTTCCGTAACGCGGTCGGCTCGTCCGGCCACGGGGCGTCGACGCCGCGGAGGCCGGCCGTCGACCCGCCGGCTGCGGCCGCGGCCAGGATGCCGGCCACGCTCGTCGCGTTGACGATCTCCCCCGACAACACCTTCGCGACGGCGTCGTCGAGCGGCACCCACTCGATCGACATGTCGGCTTCCTCGTCGACGCGTTCGGCCGCGTCGAGATGGTGCAGCCCCTCGGCGAGATACAACCGCAGCGCCTCGTCGGTGAAGCCGGGTGACAGCGCGAGGTCGACCAGGACATGCCATGAGTCGGCGGCGAGGTCGGCCTCTTCGGCCAGCTCGCGCTGTGCGGCGGCCAGGGGTTCTTCGTCGGCCTGATCGAGCAACCCGGCGGGCAACTCGAGCAGACGTCGGCCGATGGGGTGACGGTACTGCCGCACCATCGCCACCCGGCCGGCATCGTCGCGCGCCAGGATCGCGACGGCCCCGAAATGTTCGACGACCTCACGCTCGGCGACGCGCCCGCCCGGCATCTCGACGTCGTCGACCCGGAGGGTGATGATCGCGCCGTCGTAGACGGTGCGGCTGTCCTTGACCTCGAAGTCGTGGCCCAACGCGGTCAGTCCCTGCCGGCAGGGTCGTCGAGGACTGCCTCGCCCAGCCCGGCGACCGGTTCCACCGTGACCGCGTTGACGGCGGCCACCGCGTCCGCGGGAGCGTCGTTCGACTCGTAGTCGTCGCCGAGGTCGACCGGAAGACGTTCGGCCGCCTTGTACTTCAGGGCCGCCTCGATGAACGAACGGAACAGCGGATGCGGGCGGGTCGGCCGGCTCTTGAGCTCCGGGTGTGCTTGCGTGGCAACCAGATACGGGTGCACCGACTTGGGGTACTCGACGAATTCGACGAGGTGCCCATCGGGCGAGGTACCCGAGAACACGAGCCCGGAGTCGGCGATCTTGTCGCGGTAGGCGTTGTTGACCTCGAAGCGATGACGGTGACGTTCGGACACCTCCCGCGTCCCGTAGGCCTCGGCGACGACGGACCCGGCCTTCAGCACGGCGTCGTAGGCACCGAGTCGCATGGTGCCGCCCAGGTCGGCGTCGCCGGCCACGGCGTCGGCCTGATCGGCCATCGTCGAGATCACCGGGTGCGGGGTTTCTGGGTCGAACTCGGTCGAGCTGGCCTCGTCGAGGCCGACCGAGCGCGCCGCCTCGATGACCACACATTGCAGCCCGAGGCACAAGCCCAGCAGCGGGATCCCGCGCCGCCGTGCGTACGAGATGGCACCGACCTTGCCCTCGATACCGCGGATGCCGAAGCCGCCGGGGATCAGGATCGCGTCGACGTCGCCGAGGGCGGCCTGCGCGCCGGCCGGGGTGGCGCACTCATCCGAGGGCACCCACTTGATCTCGGTACGCGCCTTCCAGGCGAAGCCACCGGCGCGGATGGCCTCGGTCACCGACAGGTAGGCGTCGGGGAGATCGACGTACTTGCCGACCAGCGCGACGCGGACGGTTTCGCGCGGCTCGTGCACGCGGCGCAGGAGCTCGCCCCACACCGTCCAGTCGACGTCGCGGAACGGCAGACCCAGCTTGCGGACCACGTAGGCGTCGAGGTGCTCGCTGTGGAGCACCTTCGGGATGTCGTAGATCGACGGGGCGTCGGGGGTGGAGATCACGCCGTCGAGTTCGACGTCGCACATGAGCGCGATCTTCTTCTTGAGCCCTTCGGGCACGTCGCGGTCGCAGCGCAGGATCAGCGCGTCGGGCTGGATGCCGACGTTGCGCAGCGCGGCGACCGAGTGCTGGGTCGGCTTGGTCTTGAGTTCCCCCGACGGCGCGAGGTAGGGCACGAGCGAGACGTGCAGGAAGAAGACATTGTCGCGGCCGACGTCGTGGCGCACCTGTCGCGCGGCCTCGATGAACGGCAGCGACTCGATGTCGCCGACCGTGCCACCGATCTCGGTGATGACCACATCGGGCACTTCACCGCCGGCGTCGGGTTCGGCCATGGCCAGCACGCGCGACTTGAGCTCGTCGGTGATGTGCGGGATGACCTGAACGGTTTCACCGAGGTACTCGCCGCGGCGTTCCTTGGCGATGACCGACGAATACACCTGTCCGGTGGTCACATTCGCCGACTGCGAGAGATTGCGGTCGAGGAAACGCTCGTAATGTCCGACGTCGAGATCGGTCTCGGCGCCGTCCTCGGTCACGAACACCTCACCGTGCTGGAACGGATTCATGGTGCCCGGATCGACGTTCAGATACGGATCGAGCTTCTGCATGGTGACCCGCAGGCCCCGCGAGGTGAGAAGCTGACCCAGGCTGGAGGCCGTCAGGCCCTTGCCCAGCGAAGAGGCGACGCCACCGGTCACAAAGATGTGCTTGGTGTCGTGTACATGGCGAAGTGGTCGCAAAAGAAGTGTCTCCCGTCGGCCGAATCGGGGCCGATGCCCTGATTACCTACGGGACTCCAGGGTAACACCACCGACGCCCGACGCCGCACCGCCACACCGTCGACGGGTGTGGCGGTGCTCGCGTGCGGTGGCGGACTCGATCTCAGGCGGCCGGTCGTCCGTCGGCACCGACGGTGATCGCGGTCGCGCCCGGGCCGGTGCCGTAGGAGCCGGTCGTCCCGTCGGCCTCGGCGGCCAGGGCGAGGATCGTCGTGATGAGACCCGTCGGCTGGTCGATGTTGTCGACGGTCGAGACCGCGTTGGCCAGCGACGGATCCGAGCGGACGATGGCGATCGGCGACCCGCCCGCCGCGGAGCCGGTGCGTCCGACCAGTACCCCGCCGACCCCGCGTGCCGACAGCGTGGCGGCCAGGCGGCCGACCAGCGTGCCCTGCGCACCGGAGTCCGGACCGAACTCGTCACCGGTCACCACCACCACCAGATCGGTCGGGGTGATCGCGTTGTCGGCGTAGTCGATGAACCCACCGTCGCGCAGTGTCGCCAGCCCGGTCCGACGGTCCCCGGACGACGCCGGTCGCGCTGTCTCGTTCGACAGCACGAGGGCCCCGAGCAGGTCCCCGACCCGGCCCCCGGAATCGGTCAGTTCCGCGCGCAGCATCGTGCCCGGCGGAATGGTCTGGTCGACGATCGTCCGCAGTTCCTCGGACTTGCCGTCGGTGAGCAGTGCGTCGGTCAAACCGATCTGTCCGCCGAATCGGGCACCGGCACCCGAGATCGATTCTTTGACCGCATCGACATCGGCATCCGCCGCGTTCGGTGCGGTGACCACCAGCACGGACTGCCCCTTGAGCTTGTTCGCGATCAGCCGGGGTGTGATGGCGAGGTCGAAGCTGTTGGAGGCGTTGAGCTTTGCGTTGAGATCGTCGCGCTCGCTCTCCAGGTCGCCGATGCGGTCACGACTCGTGCCGGTCATCGAGTTGACGCGGTCCCCGACGAATCCCGAACCCAGGAACAGTCCCAGGGCGAGCGCGAGGAAGACCGCGACCAGCGAGATCGCATGCTGTCGTAGCGAGATCATCGGCTACCGGTTCCAGACCTCTCGAGCCCAGTCGAGCAGCGCATTCCACTGCACGACGATCCAGTCGGTGATGTCGGTGCCCGCGTTCGACAGCAGCACGGCGGCGATGACGGCGACGAGTGCCGCGAGCACGACACACGCGATCGCGGCACCGGACACCCGACTGCGGTAGAGCGTGGCGACCGCCTTCGCGTCGACGAGCTTCTGGCCCACCTTCAGTCGGGTCAGGAACATCGACGGATTGCTCTCCCGGCGCGACCGGTCGAAGAAGTCGTCGAGCGATCCCGGGTAGCCGACGGTGACGATCAGGTCGGCGCCGTGGTAGTCGGTGAGCAGCAACGCGAGGTCGCCGGCCGACCCGGCGGCCGGGAACGTGGTGGCCCCGATGCCGAGGTCCTGAATGCGTTCGAGCCCGGTCGCATGTCCGTCGGTGTCGGCCGGAAGCACCAGCTGTGCACCGGATTTCAGCGTCGGAGTCTTCATGGTCTCGGGATCGCCGACGATGATCGACGGCTTGTACCCGGCCTTCATCAGCGTGTCCGCACCGGCTCCGACGCCCACCATGACGGGCTGGTATTCCTTGATGAACGGCTTCAGCGAGCGGAGGTCGGCTGCACGGTCGGCACCTTCGCCGACGATGACGACGTGACGGCCTGCGACGTCGACGTCGATCTCCGGCACACCGACCCCGTCGATCAGCAGCGGCGACTCGCTGCGGATGAACTCGATCGTGTTGCCCGAGAACGCCTCGAGATGGTCGACGAGGCCCGCCTTGGCACCGATCATGATGTCGGCGATGTCGCGCTCCTCGAGCTCGGTACCGAGGGCGAGTCGCCGTTCGCCGACGAGGAGCCGGTCGTTGTGGACCCGCACCTTGGCACCGTCCTTGACCCGCTTGAAGATCTCCGGACCCACATCGTCGAGCAGCACGATGCCGGAGGCCACCAGGACCTCGGGTCCGAGGTTGGGGTAGCGGCCGGTGATCGACCGCGAGGCGTTGACCACGGCCACGACGTTGGCCTCGACGAGCGCGTCGGCGGTCACCCGGTCGAGGTCGACCTCGTCGAGGATGGCGATGTCGCCCGGCCCGACGCGGTTGAGCAGCCGTTTCGTGTTCTTGTCGATTCTGGCGATACCGGTCACGCCAGGCAGTTCTTCGGTGTTACGCGCGAGCAGTGCAGGCATCTTCATGACGGCCATGATCGGCCGAAGGCACGCCTCAGCCGGGGAGGCGCGCCGTAACAACAGCAACTTTTGTCACACACGTACCATGTGTTTCACCGTCCGCGGTGCTCAGTCGGCGGCGCGCTCCGCCTCCGCGGTGGCCAGCAATTCCTCGGCGTGGGCGCGCCCGGTGTCGGACTCCCCCAGGCCCGCGAGCATGCGGGCCAACTCCGCCACTCGCTCGCTCCGATCGAGCGTGCGCACACTGCTGGTGACGAGCGCCCCCTTCTTGCTCTTGCCGATGACCAGGTGGTTGTCGGCGAACGCCGCGACCTGAGGGAGGTGGGTCACCACGATCACCTGGTGTGCTCGTGCCAGCCTCGACAACCGCTTCCCGATCTCCACGGCCGCGCGACCACCGACCCCGGCGTCGACCTCGTCGAAGACCATCACCGATCCCGAGGTGGGTGCGGCGAGGACGACTTCGAGGGCGAGCATGACCCGCGAGAGTTCGCCGCCCGACGCCGATTTCGCGATGGGCAGCGGCGTGGCGCCGGGATGGGCGAGAAGTGCGAACTCGACCTTGTCCGCTCCGTCGGCGCCGGCGTGGGCGGCGGTGCCCGCGACGCTGACGGCCAGCCGGTCGTCGGGCGTCGCCGCATCCGGGCTGACCGCGACCGCCAGCGCCGAGTCCCCCATGGCCAGTCCCTTGAGCTCGCGAGACACCTTGTCGGCCATCGACTTCGCGGCCTTCGACCGCAGCGTGTGCAACTTGTCCGCCGCGGCCTGCACCTTGTCCCGGGCCGCCGTCGCGGCGACCTCGAGCTCCTCGATGGAGGCCCGTGGGTCCTCGATCTCCGCGAGCCTGGCCTCGGCCTTGTGGCGCCAGTCGATCACTCCGTCGACATCCGGCGCGTACTTGCGGACGAGCGTCTTCAGCTCGGCCTGACGGGCGAGCAACTTGTCGAGCTCCTCGGCGTCGGCGGGTAGGCCCGACGTGAAGGCGGTCAGTTCGGCGCCGACATCGGTGATGACGGTGAGCGCCTCGGCGACGCGCGGGACGAGATCACGCAGCGTGTCGTCGGCCGCGGTCTCCAGCAGCGTGCGCACTGTTCCGAGTCCTTCGATGACCGACGATCCCGAATCCCCGGCGACGATGGCGTGCGCCTGGTCGGCGGCACCACGGATGGACTCCAGGTCGGAGAGCCGACGGATCGTCGCGGTCAGCTCCTCGTCCTCGCCGGGCACCGGATCGACCGCGGCGATCTCGTCGATGCCGAACCGCAGCCGGTCGGCTTCCTGCGCGAGTTCCCGGTAGTTGGAGCGCCGGGCGTCGAGTTCGTCGAGGACCTCGACCCAGGCCGTTCGTGCCTTCCGGTATGAGTCCAGCGCCGCAGCCGCCTTCGGGCCGGCGAACGTGTCGAGTGCCGCGCGCTGGTGTTCGGGGCGGAGGAGCCGCAACTGGTCGTTCTGGCCGTGGATGGCCAGGACCGCCGTGGTGAGTTGGCCCATGACGCCCACCGGAACGGACCGGCCGCCCAGATGGGCGCGGGATCGTCCGTCGGCGCTGACCGACCGGACCGCGATGACGGTGTCGTCGTCGTCGAGTTCGGCTCCGGTGGAGTCCAGGATGTCGGCGACGACCGGATCCCGGTGCGCTCCGCCGTTGTTCGCGAGCCGGAACCGGCCCTCGACGACTGCCTTGGGGCTGCCGGTCCGGACGCGCGTCGCGTCGGCACGGGCACCGGACAGCAGGTGCAGGCTGGTGACGATCATCGTCTTGCCCGCTCCGGTCTCGCCGGTGAGCACCGTGAATCCCGGATGGAAGCGCGCCTGCGCCTCCTCGATGACACCGAGACCGGAGATCGAGATCTCTTCGAGCACGACTATGCCTGCCTCCCTCGCCATCCCGTGACCGGGAGGGCGAACTTGGTGACCAGTCGGTCGGCGAAGGGGTCGGAATCGATCCGGATCCAACGCACCGACCGTTCGCTGCGCACCACCTCGACCCGCGCTCCCGCGGGCACGTCGAGTGCGCGTCGGCCGTCGCACAGCGCCAGCGCGGACCGCCCGTTCTTGTCCACCTCCACCGCGATCCGCGATCGCGGACTCGTCACCATCGGCCGGGCGAACAGGGCGTGGGCGTTGTTCGGCACGACCAGGATGGCCTCGAGGTCGGGCCACATCACCGGCCCGCCGGCGGAGAACGCGTAGGCCGTCGACCCGGTCGGTGACGACACCAGCACTCCGTCGGCGCCGAAGGCCGAGACCGGCCGGCCGTCGACCTCGGTCACGAGCTCGAGGACACCGTTGTTGCTCGTGTTCAGGACCGCGACCTCGTTGAGCGCCCAGCTGCACGCGGTCGGCGGATCCGGGTCGGCCGGGTCCACGATGGCGATGTCGAGGGTCATCCGCGGTTCGATGCGGTAGTCCCGGGCGATCAGCTGGATCATGACCTCGTCGACGCGATGCGCCTCGGCCTCGGCGAGGAAGCCGATGTGTCCGAGATTGATACCCAGGACCGGGACCTCGGCGGGATAGGCCAGCTCGGCGGCCCGGAGGAAGGTGCCGTCCCCGCCCAGGACGATGACGAGTTCGCAGCCCTCTGCCGTCGCGGACTCGGCCGTCGTGACCTCGACGACCGCGCCGAGCGACCGCAGGTATTCGGGGTCGACCGGTACGTTGCGGGGACGGGGCGACTCGCCCTCGTTGTTCCGGTACAGCACATCGTGATCGGGGGCGTCGCGGTCGAGGGTGTCGTGGTCGACCACGCGCAGCGCGACGTCGGCGGCCGCGCAGTGGCGCGCGATCGCCTCGATGGTCTCGAGCACGTTCTCGCGTCCGGTGTGGGCGACCACCAAGAACTCGCGGGCACCGGTGTGGTCCGGTGCCGGATCGTCGGTCACTGGTGATCCCCTCCATCGAAGTGCGGTCTGGGACAAGTGCGGTGTCGGTACGGAGACGCGGGCCCAGCGGGTCAGCGCGGTCCCGCGGCGACCGCCTGTTCGATCATGGCCCGTAGTTCGTCCGGGGACCCGAGGGGGCGATCCGCGTCGGTCGAGTCCGCCCGGTCGACCCTATCGCTCCACCCCGACTCCTCGCCCGTCCGGTCGGCGAGCTCGTTGTGCAACCACAGGAAGTACTCGACGTTCCCCGACGGCCCGGGCAGCGGGCTCGCCACCACACCGCGCGTCCGCAGTCCGTGCGCGGCGGCCTCGGTCGCGACTCCGAGTACCGCCTCGGCGCGTAGCGCGGGATCGCGGACCACGCCGCCCGATCCGACCCGGTCCTTGCCGACCTCGAACTGCGGTTTGACCATCGGCAGCAGGTCGGCGCCCGGCGCGCAACAACGGGCCAGCGCGGGCAGCACCAGGCCCAACGAGATGAACGACAGGTCGGCGACCACGACGTCGACCGGGCCGCCGATGGACCCGGGCTCGAGGTGCCGGACGTTCGTCCGGTCATGGACCACGACGCGCTCGTCGTTCTGCAACCGCCAGATGAGTTGTCCGTATCCGACGTCCGCGGCGACCACCTCGCGGGCCCCGCGGCGCAGCAGCACATCGGTGAATCCCCCGGTCGATGCGCCGGCGTCGAGGCACCGACGCCCCTCCACCGTCAGGCCACCCGGCTCGAACGCCTCGAGCGCACCGAGGAGCTTGTGCGCGCCTCGTGACGCCCAGTCGTCTCGCGGACCCTCGTCGACGACGATCGGGGTGTCCCGGGTGACCCCGGTGGCCGCCTTCGACGCGATGGTCCCGTTGACCCGGACCGACCCGGCATCGACGAGCTCACGCGCCTGTTCGCGCGATCGGGCGAGACCTCGGCGGACGAGTTCGGCATCGAGTCGTGCTCTGGCGACCATGGTCAGAACCGCTCCCTCGTGGACGACTCCGGTTTCCGCACCGAGGCCGGTCTCATCGTCGGTCCACGGCGTCGAGGGCCGCGGTGAGCGAGTCATGGGCCTGCTCGAGAAGCGCCGCCTGACGTTCGAGCGCCGCCAGCGAGAAGGCGTCACCCGCCGATTCACGGATCTCGTCGACCTGCGCGAGCATCTCGGTGACCTCGGCCTCCACGTCGGGCAGCTCCCCGACCCCATCGGCGGTGCCGAATGCGTCGACGACGGGGTCGAACTGCCGACGCGGCATCGCTCCCGGCGTGGGCCGGGACGGACCTGGGTCAGCCGAGGAGGCAGTCGGGTGAGTCATCGTGGACCACGCTAGCCGACGACTGTGACACCGAGGGATTCGAGCTTGGTCCTCGCGGCTCCCTCCGCGATCACCCGCAAGTCGTCCGGATCCGCGGACCCGGCATCGACTGCGGCCCAGGTGGCGGCGGCGAGCGCGGGCACCAGTCCCGCCTCCGCGCCGGAACCGGCGACCCGCACGGTCGGACCCTCGACGGTGATGTCCCAACCGGGCTGGTCGGACACCCGCACGGCGTCGATGTCGACGAAAAGGCCGGCGAGGTCGTCGAGAACGTAGGTGGGTCGCTGCTCCGGGGGCGCCGACAGCAGATCGTCGACCGTGCTCACACCGGTCAGTACCAGGGCGCTCTCGATACCGACGGCATGGCCGCCCTCGATGTCGGTGTCCAACCGGTCCCCGACGACGAGCGGAGCGCTCGCCCGAGCACGCGCGATCGCGTCGGCCATCAACGGCGCGGCGGGCTTGCCCGCCACCAGGGGCTCCTTGCCCGTCGCGTTACGCAGCGCGGCGACCATCGAACCGTTCCCCACGAGCAGGCCCCGCTCGGACGGCAGGGTGGCGTCGATGTTCGTCGCGATCCACAGCGCGCCGGCCCGGATCGCGAGCGCCGCCTCCGACAGTTGCGCCCAACCGGTGTCCGGCGAGTGGCCCTGGATCACCGCGGCCGGTCGGTCGTCGGCACTACGCGTCACCCCGACACCGACTTCGCGGACTTCTTGCGCGAGTCCGTCGGTACCGATCACCAGTGCACGCGAACCCGGCTCGAGATGTTCGGACAGCAGCCGCGCGCCCGACTGTGCACTCGTGACGACGAGGTCGTCGGTCGCCTCGAACCCCAGCTCACGCAGGTGCGCGGCCACCTCGGACGGCCGCCGGCTCGCGTTGTTGGTCACGAAGAACCGCGGGATGTTCAGCCGGGCGAGGGCATCGAGCGCATTCGGCAGCGCGTGATGCCCGGCGAACACGGTGCCGTCCAGGTCGAGGAGTAGTGCGTCGTGACGATCGACAAGGGTCACGGAATCGGACGGCGATGTGATGGCGGGTTCGGCCGCAGACTCGGTTCCCGACGACTCGTCCAGGGTGGCGAGGGGATTGGGCACCCCTTCCACGATGGTCGACTCGGCGATCACGTCATCGCCGGCATCTCCCTCTTCCTCGGCAACGGCGGACACCGCCACCGAATCCGAGGTCTGCGACAGGTCGGCCGTACCCGGAACGGCCTCGATGGAGTCCTTCTCGATGGTGTCGTTCTCGATGGCACCGGACGCAGCAGGCGAATCGATTGCGGTTGTGACATCGGGCGCAGGCGCCGAGGCGGGCGGGATCGGGTCCGCATCGGAGTCGATGTCCCTATCGACAGCCGGCACCGACAGCGGGCTGTCGAGCTCGCCTGGCGCAACGCCGTTCACTCCCACACTCTCGGACGGCTGGTCGTCGTTGGCCAGCTCGGTCAGCCGGAACTCGGCATCGGTGACGTCGTCGACGTCGGCGGCCGCCGCGTTCATGAACCAGGTGATCGCGTCGTCGCGACGGCCGGCAGCTTCCAGGGCAGACGCATATGCGTAGAAGAGACGGGCCGGTCCGGTACCGAGCTGGCCGGGCTTGAGGTTCTCGGCCTGCAGGGTGACGACGGCTTTCTCCGGTTCACCGAGGTCCATGCGGGCACCGGCTTCGACGATCCGCATCTCGGTGGCATCGTCGCCGGTCAGTGACCGTCCCTCGTCACCGCGCGCGATCTCGACGGCACGTTCGGGGCGCCCGAGTCCGCGTTCGCAGTCGGCGATGAGCGGCAACAGGGCCGGGTTGCCGGTGATGCGCTTGGCTGCGCGGAGTTCGGTCGCCGACTCCTGCCACTCGCCCGCGTTGTAGGCAGCGATGCCGACGGTCTCGCGAACGACGCCGACCCGGGAAGCGCGAGCGCGAGCGGCACGTGCATGTTCCAGCGCCTGGACGGGATCCTCGAGCAGGATGCGCGACACCATCACCAGGTGCCGCGCGACGATCTCGGCGTTGGCCTTGTCGAGCGTCAGCAGATCACGGCGCACCTCGGGATCGAGATCCGACGCCGCGATGTCCTCGGGTAGCGGTGGCCCGGGCTGCCGGCTGCCGCGATCAGATCCGCGGTCACGCCCCGGACGATCATTCCGGCCACCTCGACCGCCATCCCGCTGTCCACGTGTGTCCCGCTGGCCGCGCCCGTCGCGGCGCGGACGATCACGATCACTCATAGCCGCCAATCTATGCCCTCGAACCTTGCTGAGTTGTGCCGCCCGGCGATGACGCATCAGGCGACCGACGAACGAGAAAGACCCCGTATCCGACGAAAGAAATCATCGAATACGGGGCCTTTCTGAAATTGTGTTCGGCGGTGTCCTACTCTCCCACACTGATTAGGGTGCAGTACCATTGGCGCTGGAGGGCTTAGCTTCCGGGTT